>JBIJCX010000229.1:0-13176 GCA_044344465.1 Opitutaceae bacterium | reverse complement strand
GGTTGTCCGGCACATCAATGCGCGGGCAGGGGAAAGCAGCTACGGTCGTTACATCGTCCTCGAGCACCCGGAGGAGACGCCGGCGGTTTACACGCTGTATGCCCATCTGGCGCCGATCGGATCGGGACTAAAGGTGGGCGACCGCGTTGCTCGCGGCCAGACGATTGCGACGATGGGTTACAGTTCCGGTGGCTACATGATACCGAAGGACCGCGCGCACCTGCATTTCGAGATCGGCCTGATGATCACGCAGGACTTTCAGCCGTGGTATGACCGGCAGCGGTATGGGAGCCGCAACGATCACGGACCGTGGAATGGCCTGAACCTGATGGGGGTCGATCCGCTGGCCTTTTTCAACGACTGGCGGGAGCGCCGCATCACTGCGATGTCGGACGTCTTCAACGGCATGAAAACCGCGGTGCGACTGCGGATTGCCACGACGCGGACGCCGGATTTCGTGCGGCGCTATCCCTCGCTGTTGACGAAACCGCCGCCCATGGGGTTGGTGGCGGGTTGGGAGATCAGGTTCAACTGGACGGGAATTCCCTTTGCGTGGACGCCGCTCACTGCCGCCGAGGTCGTGGGATTGACCCCGGAGCGGCCGAGCATTTTGGAAGCAAACCCGGCGGCGGCCGGGCGACGCGACCGGAGCAAGAGCCTGGCGGTCTCGCGCCGCGGTGGTTGGACGGTGGGCCGCGACCTGCAGACGGTGCTGCAGCAGTTGTTCGGGTTGCGGTGAAAATGGGCCGGGCGCGTGGAGACGCGGCGCCCTCGCCGCGCTTTACCCGTCATTGCCGTTGGGACGCACCAACTCCAGGGCGCACCTTGGATACAGCTTCGTTGTAGCCCGCCGCGTGAGCGGCGGGAGTGCGGGAGATCCCTGCGCTCACGCGCAGGGCTACAAAGCCCGACGTTTCTTCCCGTCCGTTGCAAAACCCGTTTTGCGGTTAGGGCAGCATCAGCTCGGTGTCTTGAGCAATTCGAGCAGCGCCTGATAATCCTCGTGACCCTTCAAGCCTTCGAGATCCGGGTCCTGCTGCATCCAGTCGAAATCGCGGTAGCCGAGCTCGATGGCTTGGCGAAGTTCGCGCAACGCCGCGCTGTTCCGCTTCATCAGCGCGAGGCTGCAGGCCAGGTTGTAACGGGCCGTGGCATTGGCCGGTCGGAGGCGGACCAGCCGGCGATCCATCCTCAGCCCGTCGGTGATTCGGCCCTGCCTCGTGTAGAGCCCGCCGAGTATTTCCACGGCGTTCGTGTAGTTCGGGGAACGCCGCAGAACAGACTCGAAGAACCGAATGTCGAAATCCAGGTCGTGGGATTTTTCCTTGGGCATGGCAGTTGGTCGGTCGGGCTTCGGCTCCAGCGGAAAAGCAGTGGGATCGCGGCGGCGCAGGAGGCGGCGGTTCAGCCGCGCCGCGGGCACGAGCCGGTCTGGCGAAAGGCGTCACAGTGCGCGCTTACCTGCAGGCGTTGCGAGACGGGGGTGAGACCGAGCTTTGAGGAGACGGTGCTCCCGTACCATTCCATGAACGGTGCGCTGATTTCGAAAATCCTGTCGCAATCGATGCAGACGACCTGGGCGACCTGCGTGCGATCGCCTTCGCGATTGGGGCGGTAGAATTTCTCGCCCGAGCCGATGTCGACCTCCCGCAGCAGCGCACTCTCGGTCATGATCGGCAGCGTGCGATAGACGGTCGCGCGCGAGACGGAGTCGTCGATGATGCGGGCGTAATCGAGCAGTTGCTCGGCGGTGAAATGCTCGGCCTGGGCGAAGGCCGCGTCAAAAATCGCCAGGCGTTGGTTGGTCGCGCGCAGTCCTTTTTGGGTCAGGAATTTTCGGAATTTTTCGCGGGCGGCCGGGATGCTCACGCGGCGAATGTCTTGCGCCGGGCGCGTGGGTGTCAACGTGTTCGTTTCCGGTCGCAAATAAATTTGCGCCGGCCGGTGCGGACCGCCGTGATGCGCGCGATGATCGTTGGCGTACATCCGCTCGCCGGCTTCGACAAGCTGCTGCACTACCGCGTGCCGGAGAATCTCCGGGCGGCGCTGGTGGTTGGCTCGCTCGTGCGGATCCCGGTGTTGAATGCGTTGCGGCTCGGCATCGTCGGGGAAATCGGCGCGCCGCGGGATTTTCCGCTCGATCGACTGAAGTCGGTGGCCCAGCTGGTTTATCCATTTCCGGCCCTGACTCCGGACCTGCTGAAACTCGCGCTTTGGATGGCAGCTTACTACGCGTGCGGGGTGGACAGCATCATCGAGACGATGATCCCGGCGGCGGTCCGGCGGGGCGCCGGGTTGAAACAGGAAAAACTGCTCGCGGTGGCGCGGCGGTTGACCCCGGAGGAAGTGCTCGCGCTGGAGAAGCGCGCGCCCCAGCAGGCGCGGCTCTACCGTTTTCTCGAGCAACAATTCCGGCCGCAGCCCAAGGCGCTCGTGCTCGGGCGACTCAAACAGACGGCGGCGGTGGCAAGCGCACTGGTCGACCGCGGATTGTTGCGGGAGGAAACCCGGCGGATCGAGCGCATCGCCTACGTGGACGATCACACGGCTGGCGAACTGGTGGCCGCGCATCCGCACCGGCTCAACGCCGAGCAGCAGACCGCGGTGGACACCGTCGAGGCCCAGCTGAAGGCGGGAAAATTCGTCGTGTCACTGCTGCACGGCATCACCGGGTCGGGGAAGACCGAGGTTTACCTGCGGGCGATCAACGACGCGTTGAAGTCAGGCGGCGGAGTGGTGTTCCTGGTGCCCGAAGTTGCCCTGACGCCCCAGACGGTGGCGCGGCTGCGGTCGCGGCTCGAGACCATGGTTCATGCGATCGATGCGGTGCCTCCCTCGGGCGCGGGACCGGCGGTTCCAGGTCAGACGGGCGCCCATCGCTGTGTCGTCTGGCACAGTCACCTGAGCGAAGGCGAGCGGCTCGATGGCTGGCTCGCGCTGGCGACGGGCGAGGCAAAGGTGGTCGTCGGCGCGCGTTCGGCAATCTTTGCCCCGGTGCAAAATCTGCGGCTCATCGTCGTCGATGAGGAGCATGAGCCGGCCTACAAGCAGGATGAAACCCCGCGCTACCACGGCCGCGACGTGGCGGTGATGCGCGCGAAGCTCAACGGGGCGGTGTGCGTGCTCGGATCGGCCACGCCGTCGCTCGAGAGTTTTGCCAATGCCGAGGCCGGCAAGTACCGGCTGCTCCAACTGACGCAGCGGATCGACGCGCGCAAACTGCCCTACATCGACATCGTGGACCTGCGCATCGAGGCGGCGAAACAACGCACGCTGCCGGCGCTGTCCGGCCGGTTGGTGAGTGCGATGCAGGAGCGCCTGGAGCGGCGCGAGCAGACGATCCTGTTCATCAACCGGCGCGGCTATTCGTCCTCGATGCTCTGCAAGCAATGTGGCCACGTCGAGGGTTGCGCGCATTGCAGCATCGCCCTGACTTACCACCGGAACGACGAGACCCTGCGCTGTCATCTCTGCGGCGATCAGCGGGCGGCGCCGGTGCGTTGCCCGAAGTGCGGGGCGCCCGACATCCGGTGGCGCGGTCTCGGCACCCAGCGGGTCGAGGAGGCGGTGCGCCGCGTGCTGCCGCGGGCCCATGTCGAACGGATGGACACCGACACGATGGGGAAAAAGAATCGTTTTCGCGAGGTGCTCTCGAACTTCCGTGCCGGCCGGATCGATGTGCTCGTGGGCACCCAGATGATCGGCAAGGGGCTCGACTTTCCCAACGTGACCCTGGTCGGGCTGATTGACGCCGACATCTCAATGCATGTGCCGGACTTCCGGGCCAACGAAAGAACCTTTCAGCTCCTGGTGCAGGTGGCGGGTCGCGCCGGCCGCGGGGACCGCGCCGGCCTGGTGATCGTGCAGACGTTCACCCCGCAGGCGGAGGCGATCCAGTTTTCGCGCCATGCCGACTTCGCCGGTTTTGCCGCGGCGGAACTGAAGGTGCGGCGGGATTTTCACTATCCGCCGTACCGCCATCTGATTCATCATCTTTTCCGCGGACCGAATCCGGAAAAGCTGAAATTCTTCGCCGAGCAATGGGCCAAGCTGGTCGAGAAGACCCTTGGTGATCGCGTGGAACTGCGGGGCCCGTCGGCTTCGCCAATTGAGAAAATCAAGGACGAGTATCGCTGGCAGTTGTGGTACTTTACGAACTCGGTGACAAAGGTCGTGCCCGAACTCGCGCGGCTGCGGGCCGGGTTCAACTGGGCCGATGATATCACCCAGGTGCTGGACGTGGATCCCGTGAACCTGGGGTAGCGGTTGGTCGGGCGAAGCCGCTCACGCGGCGGGCTACAACGAAGCTGTTTCCTAGGAGCCAGAGCATTTCCTCCTCTGTCGTGCGGAAACCAAAAGGTGGGCCGTGCGCTCCGCGCGCGGCCTTCTCGCGCAAGGGCGCTCGTTCCACCCGGAAGGCCGCGCGACGGAGCGCCCGGCCCACCATTCAACGGCATCGTTTGGCTGAGGAACGGCGAAGAATGAAAATCAATCCGTGCGCAATGCCTCGACCGGACTCAGGCGGGAGGCGCGGATCGCCGGATAGAGCCCGGCAAGAATTCCGACGAGACCGCTGAAGAGCACGCCGATGAGCAGCGCGGCGGGCGAGAGTTCGGGGCGGTTCGCTTCGACCACGACCTTTTGCAGGATCTTGATGAGCCCGATGCTGGCGAAGAGGCCGACCACGCCGCCGGCCAGGGCGAGCGTGATCGACTCGGCCAGGATCTGGACGAGGATGTCGCCGCGCTTGGCCCCGAGCGCGCGGCGCACGCCGATTTCGCGCACGCGCTCGCTGATCGAGGCCAGCATCACGTTCATGATGCCAATGCCGCCGACGATCAGGCCGATGACGGCGACACCGCCGAGCGACACGACGTAGCTGCGGCGCGTTTCCTCGAAGCGACGCATCAAGTCCTCGCGCGTCTCGAAGTACACATCCTGCAGGCCGCGGTGCGTGTTGGTCAGCACATTGGAAATCTGCTCGAGCGCGTGCGGCATGTCGGCCACGTCGCCGATCTTCACGTTCAAGACGTCGATGTTCTCATCGATCCGGAAGAGCGTCTGCAGGGTGGTGAGCGGGATAAACACGGCGGAATTCTTCGAGCTGAAGCGGCCGCTGCCGCTGGAACCGGCGGCCACGCGGTATTCCTTCAGCACGCCGACGACCGAGAACGGCTGGCCATTGATGGTGATGATGCGATCGAGGGGATCGATGCCGCGCGGGAACAGTTGATCGGCGACGGATGAGCCCAACACGACCACCTGCGTCTGCAATTCGAGGTCGAGTTCGCCGAAGATGCGGCCCTTGTCGACTTCGAAGCGGTCCATGATGAAGGTGGCCGGCAGCACGCCGCGCACATTCTGTCCGGTCGCGCGGCCTTGGTAATAAAGTCGTGCTCCGCCGGGAATCGAAACCTCGGCCGTGACGCGCTGCGCGAGCGGCACGGCGGTCAGGATGGCATCCACATCGTTGAGGGTGCGGCCCGGTGAGAGCGCGCGAATTTCGCGCTGGCTCTCGGGCGGCGGTCGCGACCACACGCTGATGCGCTCGATGCCGCCGGTCTCGTAAATCATGGTCTCCCAGCCGCGGAGCAGTCCCTTGACGACGCCGAGCATGCCGACAAGCGCGGCGGCGCCGAGGACGATGCCGAAGAGGGTGAGAAAAGAGCGCAGCTTGTGGGCGAGGACTTCACTCCACCCGCTGCCGATGCCCATGAAAAGCAGGCGCATGGGTCCGCTTAGCTGCCGCTTCGCCGCGATTTCCTCAGCTTTGGCGCTGCCACCGCCTTGGGGGCGGGAATTTCTCCTTCGAATTCCAGCGGCCGGGTCAGAGCCACCTCGTCGGTGGGACCCAAGCCGGAAGTGACTTGCACGCGGCGGGTATCCGCGATCCCGATTTCGATCAAACGCGCTTCGAACACCTCGCCTTTGCGCCGAAAGACGTAGCGCATCGAGTCGGCAGTGGTAAACACGGCGGAGAGGGGAATCGCGGCCACGTCCTCGACGAACGAGAGGGTAAAGGTCAGTGTGGCGGACATCCCGGGCCGGAGGCGTGAGTCGGTTTCCTCGATGATCACATCGACGGGAAACACCCGGGTACGATCCGCGTAATTTTCGAACGCGCTCGTCGCGATCCGCTTGATTTCGCCGGTCATCTGCACGTTCCGCATCGAATCCACTCGGACCCGGGCCACGTCGGCCACTTTCAGGCGGGCGACGTCGATTTCATTGATGTTGGTGCGCACCATCAAGGAGGAGAGATCGGCCACCTCGCCGAGGAGGGTGCCGCCGTTTTGAGCCGCGGCGCTGGTCACCACCTGGCCCTCGGTGAGATCCTTGAGGAGCAAGGTGCCGTCGTGCGGGGCGCGAATGATCGTCTTCGTCAGCTTGTCGCGAATATTGGCCGCGCGGGCTTCGGAAATCGCCGCATCGTTTTCTGCCAGCGAAAAAGTGATCCGCGAGTCCTCGAAGTCCTTGGGCGTGATCAACCCGCGCTGCTGCAGGTCGGTGAGTCGCTTAAAATCGGCGCGGGCGCGCTGGGACTTGAGCTTGGCCGCCTCGATGCTCCGCTCCATCTCCTGCAGTTGGGTCAACAGGTCCGTCTGGTCGAGCCGGAGGATCTCCTGGTCGCGGGTAACCTTGTCGCCGTCGACGCCGAGAATCTTGGTGATGCGACCGTTGATTTCCGAGCGCAGCTCGGTCGAGAAGACCGCCCGGAGCCGTCCGACCGCGACGATTTCCTCGGAAATGGTCGCGGGCCTCACCCGGGCGGTGGGAATCTTCTCCTCCCGTTTGGTCCCGAACAGTCCCGGGCTAATTTGCTTCCAGACGAGTTTCCCCCCCCAGCCGGCCCCCGCGATCAGGGCAAGCACGATGAACGTGCGCAGGAGGATTCTCGGCCATCGGGAGGACTTCGCAGCTTTTGACATACGGGGTTAGACGATTGAGAACGGTCAAGGAAACATGCAGTGATGCAATCAGCGAAAAGTGAAAGGGAGCATTCCACCCAATCCGAGCGAAAAAGCTCATCCGTCGCAACAACGCGGCTCGGCCGCCGCCGATGGCGCGGAAGAGCGAACGGCGGCGGCAGACCTCACGGCAACGGCGAAATCCGGTTTCGTCTACTTGGCCTTGGCGTATTCGTCGTAGCGCTCTGAGACCTTGCCGGCTTTTTCGTCGCCGGCATGGAAAAACAGCCGGTAGCGGAAGGTTACGCTCTTGCCGGCGGCGATCTTGAGATCACCGGCGGCCGGATTCTCCAGTCGCTCGAAGTCATGGACGCCGAAAGGATTGGCCGCGAAGAGACCGTAATCGCGTACGTGCCACCACGTGGGATGGCGGGGATTCTTGGGGTGGTCGAAGATCGCGATACCGACCGTCTTGCCCTCCACCGGCCCGTAGTAATCGACCCACTTGGCGCGTTTGCCCCACGTGGCGCCATCGCGCACGCCCTCGCTGTTCACGATCTTGCCGTGGTAAGCGCGCGGATTCGGGTTCTTTTTGCTGACGCCCGCGCGATGGACCATCGTCTCGGCGACGCGGATCGCCAGCGTGCCCTCCTTGGTGTCCTGGAAAACGAGATCGCCTTGCGACGCGTGGTGCGTGATTTCCAAATCGATCATCGGGCCCTGCGGCGTCTGGTGGATCCGAATGGTCCGCTCGTCGGTGCCGATCACCTTGTTGTCCACGTTCACGAGCCGGTTGCGGGAGCGGATGATGCCGGTAGTCTCGCCGCCTTTAACTTCGAGAAATTCGTCGTGGAGCGTCTTGCCCGATTTCGGGCCCTCGGCCCAGAAATCGACGCCGTTGACCGTGCCGTGACCGTAGAAGAGGGAGCGATGGTGGGGATGATCCTGGGCTTCGCCGGCCACCGATTTCATCGGGTAATTGCGCGTCATCGCGGCGCCACCGGGGCCGATGATCGGATACAAGAACGGTTTGGGCACGCCCTTGAAGTAATATTCGGTGAAAAGATTGCCATCGATCTCGACCCGAAGGCGGTCGTCGAGAGTGGTAATCTTCACCCCGGCTTGCATCGTCGCGGCGCAAGCGGTCGCGATGAACGCGACGAGTGCCCGTTGGAGGAGGGAATGTTTCATGTTTTTGGGATTAAAGGGGGCGAAGGGGAACGAGGAGCATGAGCATCGGAGCAAAGCGGCTCGCAGAATTTTCGCCTTCAACCGGGCTCAATGCACCTGAGCGGTCCCGGGTTTTCAAGCATTTCTCATCCAAGACTTGTCACCGGCTTTCGGGTGCTCATGCTCGGCTTATGAAATTCGGCATCTGCAACGAGATTTTCCAGGGTTGGTCGATCGATGACACGTTCGCCTACGCGCACAAAGCGGGTTACGATGCGGTCGAGATCGCGCCCTTCACCCTCGCCAAATACGTGACGGAAATTTCTGCGGCCGAGCGCGTGCGAATTCGCGAGGTCGCCGCCCGCGTGGGCATCGGGATCAGTGGACTGCATTGGGTATTGGCGCAGACCGAGGGTTTGTATCTCACCCATCCCGACGCGACGGTGCGCCAGAAGACGGCGCGCTATTTCGTGGAACTCGTCACCTGTTGCGCCGATCTCGGCGGCACGCGGATTGTCGTGGGATCACCGAAACAGCGGAATTTGATGGAGGGCGTCACCTATGGGCAGGCGTGGCAGTGGGCGACGGATGGTTTCCGCGACGCAGTGAAACTAGCGGAGGATCTCGGCGTCGTCATCTGCTTTGAACCCTTGGCGCCGAGCGAGACGAACTTCGTGAACACGGCCGAGGAGGGACGCCGCTTTGCGGCGCAGTTCGCCAGCCGCGCGATGAGCATCATTCTCGATGTGAAGGCGATGTCGTCCGAGGCGAAGCCCGTGCCGCAGATCATCCGGGAGAGTGCCGGAAAGTTTGAATACTTTCACGCGAACGACGTGAACCTGAAGGGGCCGGGCTTTGGCGCGGTCGACTTCGTGCCCATTGTCGCCGCCCTGCGGGATGCCCGATACGATGGCATGATTAGCGTGGAGGTCTTCACGTTTGAGGAAGGTCCCGAGGTCATCGCCACCCGGAGCCGAGAGTACCTGCGCAAGGTTTTTGGGTAATTCTCACCCGATCTCAGGGAGAATATGACTGGAGGCGCGGTGCCCTCAACGCGCCAGCGCACCGGGTTTCACTTCGCCGGCACGGCAATCATGTCGAGCATGACCGAGCGTTTCGGGCGGCCAATGCTGGTCACACTCAGTGCGGACGCAGCGGGCGGGCGCGTCGGATCATAATAGACTGCCCGGATGTCGCCGAGCGCCTGGCGGGCGTTCGGGTCGGCGAGGAAATAGGTCGCCTTCACCAGATGGCGAAAGCTGCTGCCCACTTCAAACAGCGCGCTGCCCAGTTGATCGAAGATTCGCTTCCATTGTTCGCGGGGTGTGCCGCCCTCGCCACCGTCGATGCCGGTGATGAAGATGAGCGGTGCACCGGCCGCCACCGTGGCAACGCGACAGTAATACGGCGATGAGGTCATCCCGGGCAAGCCGAGGAAAGCCGCGGCCTCCTCCGGCTTGCGGGCCAGCGTGGGGGCCGAGGCTACGAGTTCGATTTCCGCCGGCGAGCTGGAGAGCCACTCGATTAGCACCACGGGCGGCACCGGTCCGCCCGCGAAAGTCCTTTTCACCTCGGCGACGGCGGTGGCGTGATCCGCGAACGGCGTGATGAACGCCTTGACCTGCACGATGTCCGATTTCTTGAGGCCAAGGTGCGCGATGCTGGCATGCAATCGCTCCATCGTCAGGGCGACGCTCGTCGCGAGATCCTTGCCGGTGTTGGCCTGGCCGGAGACAAAGACCTTGCCGCCCGCAGGCATCACGGCCGCTCCGTCCGCCATGATCTCCACGGTCGCCGGTGCGCGAGTGACCGCGGCGATGGCGTCGAACGCGACGAGCGCGCCCGGCACGGCGAGCGGAGTGCGCACCAAGGTGAGCGCCGGAGGTGCACCGGCGAAGCGCGCGGCAATCACGGCATCAACGATCGGGGTGACCGTGTCGTCGGCCACGTACGCGTTGAGTCGCAGCACGCGCTGCAGATCGCCGCCCGCTTTCGTCAGCTGAATCCCAAGCAGATCGAGCGCCTGTTCCGCCTGCGCCCGCGCCTCCCGGGTGACGTCAGCGGCGAAAATCTGACCGGTGAACATCATGGGTCCGTCGGCGGCGCGCACGGTCAACGCCGTCCCGCTGCGGTCGGGCTTTGCGATGCGCTGGATCGCCTCGGCCGGTTTCTTGGGGATCTGGGCATCAGCCAAGGTCAGGGCGCTGAGCGCGGTCATGGCGGTGAGGATTTTTTTCACGGGGTAGGGATTCATCGGGTCGGAAACAGATTCGATTACGGCGCCTCATTGATGCCGGCGCCGAGTTCCGCATCCGTCCAGGGGGTGGCGCGTTTGGCCCCGACGCGACGGCGGACGAGTTCGACCATCTCGGGATCGACGGCCGGTGCGTTGTTGCCGAAGGAGCGGCGCACGAACGTGAGGACGCCGGCGATCTGCTCGTCGCTGAGGCCCGCGAGCGGTGCCATGGGCGCGGCGAAACCAGCGGTGCCCTGCTTGCCGTTGAGCACAATGCGGATCGAGGCATCCGGGGAAACAGCGTTGATCCATGGTCCCTCTTTGAAGGAGGGCGCGAGGTCGGAGCGGCCCAAACCGTCGGGCTGATGGCAGGCGGCGCAAAGTCCATAGGTAACCTTGCCGGCCTCGAACAGCGCTTGTTGCGCGGGCGTCAACGGCAGCGTGGGCGGACGCTTGGCCCGGCTCGCGCGGCGCTGGGCAATGGTCGCGGCGCCCTCGGCCGCCTTGCGC
The DNA here is from genome assembly GCA_044344465.1 of Opitutaceae bacterium. Classification (GTDB taxonomy): domain Bacteria; phylum Verrucomicrobiota; class Verrucomicrobiia; order Opitutales; family Opitutaceae; genus ER46. The sequence continues at coordinate 2,352 of JBIJCX010000229.1, read as the reverse complement.
CGGACCCAGTTATCCGGTGCCGCGGTGGCCAGCTGGGTGAGCGCTTTCTCGGGCAACGCGGCGCCGCGCGTCTTGGTGGCCCCGCGCATCAGCGCCACGCGGCAAAGTTGGGGCAGTTCCTTGTTGCTGATGGCCGCCACGAGGGCGTCCACCGCGGTTCCGCCCGCCACGATGAGATGCGGCGCCAGGGCTTCGAGCAGCCCGTGGGCGCCAAAGGTGAGACCGTGGTCCGCGACAAGACGCGCCTGCAGTCGCCGTAAAACTTCCGCTTCTTTTCCGCGCAGGGCGATGAGCACCGCATCGGTGAGGGTGGGATGCTCGGGGGCGCGCGGCAGGAGGCTCCACAAGAGTTCAAGTGCCGCCGGATCCTCGGTGCGGGCCAGGCTCAGGGCGAGGTGGGCCAACACCATCGGATCTTCGCGCGGAGCTTTCGCCTTCAGCAGCGCGAGCAGTTTCGCCCCCTGCGGGTCGCGCAGGAGCGGGGTGGCCGCCTGGACGGCGGCGGCCCGCACATGGCTATCCGGGTCGGTCAATGCGCGCTCGGCATCGGCGGGCGTGAGGGCCTGCAGCCCTTCGAGGCACCACAGCGCGGAGAGGCGATCGCGCGGTTTCGCGGCGCGCGCGAGCAGTTCGCGCAGGAGCGGCGCGTGGGCGTTTGAGCCCGAATCGACGAGTCGCCGATGGGCGGTATCGCGCGTCCAGCCGTTCGCGTGCGTGAGGAGTTTGACCAGGGCCGCGGAATCGGCGCGGGCGAAATCGGGGACCGTTGCCCGGGGCCCGCCGTCGTACACCACGCGGTAGATTCGGCCGAGTCCCCAGAGCGGACGGTGCAGTCCCCGCTGCAGGATTTGGTCGCGGAGAAAGGTCGTGATGAACTCATAGCCTTCGAGCATGCCGCGGTAGTAGTCGACGACGTAGAGGGCGCCGTCGGGGGCGTTGGCGAGAAACACGGGCCGGAAGCGCTCATCGGTGGAGGAGAGGAATTCGGTGTTCAGGTAGGCGTTCATGGCCGTGACCCGGCCCTCGGCCTCGAGCAGGAGGGTGCGCTTCACGAGATTGCCCTCCGGCGCGGGGACGAAGGCATTGCCGTCGAAGGCGGCGGGAAAATTTGCTCCGCGATAAATGACCGACGCGGACGCGGCTGTGAAGGTGTTCAACCGGCCATCGTCGCGCAGTTGGTCCTTGGTATAGCCCCGGTTCACTCCGGTCGAGGGACGCACGGGCCAGGTTGACTGATCGGTCGCGACCTGGAACCGCACGCCATGGAGGGAAAGCCGCGGATCGAGCCCGCCCGCGTAGTGGGACGGCAGGAAGTCGCCGCGCAACTGGTCGCTGTTCGACGTGTAGAAGCGCCGGCCGAAATCGTCCTGGGTGAGGCCCCACTGTCCGACGGCCGGAACCGCTTCGCGCCGCCAGGGGCCGTCGCCGTTGGGCCGCAGGCGCCACTTGTAGCCGGCATTGTACAACCAGTTGTCATGGCCCCAGAGCAGGCCGTTCGGGCTGCCTTCGACGTTGGCCGGCGTGCCAAAGGTGTCATCCAAGGATGCTTTTTCGTCCATCACGCCGTCGCCATTGCGATCGCGGGTGAGCCAGAGATTCGGCGGGTCGCCGATCAGCACCTGATCGCCGACGAACGCGATCGCCCGTGGCACGTCCATATTGTCCCAATACACGGTGCGGCGGTCCATGCGGCCGTCGCCGTCCGTGTCCTCGAGCATCACGACCCGGCCGACCGGGCGCGCGGGCGCCGGCTTGCCGGGTTCGAGATAGACGGGCAGTTTGGTGACGATCTCGGTGATATTGTAGGCACTGAGTTCGGCGACCCACAGGCGGCCGCGGGGATCAAACGCCATCATCACCGGGTCCTGGACGAGCGGTTCGGCGGCGACCAGTTCGATGCGAAACCCCGGGGGCAGCGAAAACGAAGCCAGCGCCTCCGCCGGCGACAGCACGGGGGCAAGTGGAATCTCGATGTCCGGATTCGGTGGGCGCTGTGGATCGCCGCCGGGGCGGTCGCCGAGTTGCGCGCGCACGGACGGAGCGAGCGCAAGCCCGGCCAGCAGGACAGCGACGAGGTGACGCCACTTCGAAACGGCGGAAGAAATCATGGGTTGGAGGGATGCGGCAGCGGCGCAAATAACGCCGCAGGGCGGGGCAGCAATTCGAACCGGCTTTTCAGGCACGACCCAACGGAAGTCGAGCGGAATTAAGATCCGTGGCGACGGTGCCAGCGCGTATTCACGAAGGGAAGGTGCGGGAGATGAGGGCGGAGACGGCGCGGCGATCGTGGTCTTCGGCCATGCGCGAGGTAAAATCGGTCGTGGTCTGATGGGAGCGAGTGCGCCAATGGAT
>JBIJCX010000568.1:0-3832 GCA_044344465.1 Opitutaceae bacterium | reverse complement strand
GTGAGGACAAGCTGATCAAGGCAGCTACGAATCTGGAATTCATCGTTCTCGACGAACTGCACACCTATCGAGGTCGTCAAGGCGCTGATGTTGCGATGCTGCTTCGCCGCCTGCGCCAACTCCTCGGCGGCTACCGGCCCGTGCAATTCGTCGGAACGTCGGCAACACTTGCCGGCCCGGGCACCTGGGCGGAACAGAGGGCGGAGGTTGGCCGCCTTGCGTCGCGACTCTTTGGCTCAACCGTGACTGCTGAAGACGTGGTGGGTGAAACCCTGCGACTCGCGACCGGTGATGCCCCTGATGTTTCAGACGCCGCAGCCTGTGCTTCACTGCGCGCGTCGGCAGAGTCCGCGGCGAGTGGCGTCTTGCCGGAAGACTATCCGGCTCTTGCGGCCGATCCACTCGCCCGCTGGGTCGAGACCACATTTGGAATCCGGTATTCATCGACGGACGCACGCTTCGTGCGCACCAAGCCCATCTCGCTCACGGGTGAGAAAGGTGCGGCGCGACGGCTCGCCGACCACACCGGTTTAGAGCCCGATACTTGCCAGCGGGCGATTACCAACGTCCTACTCACCGGCGCAACAAAGGTGCACCACCCGGAAACCGGGTTTCCTGTTTTCGCCTTCCGACTCCACCAGTTTATCAGCCGCGGAGATACGCTCTACGCAACTTTGGAGGGAGCCAATCTGGAAGGTGCGGCAGAAGATGCTATCACGATGATTGCACGTCCAGATCCTGCTGCCGTTTTGGATAGCCTGAAAGACTTTCAGCGCGCTACCGCTTTGTATGTGTTCGACCGATTCTATGGGCTCCAACCGACGCGTCGATTTCTGGTCGCCGACGAAGTTGGTTTAGGCAAGACGCTCGTCGCCAGAGGGGTGATCGCGCAGGCAATCGACTTTCTTTGGGACAAGGTTCGACGCATCGATATCGTCTACATCTGCTCGAATGCCGACATCGCCCGGCAGAATATTCAGCGGCTTCGGATTCCAGGGACCGATGGTAGCCTCAAGCGTGACCACCCTGATTTGCCTTTGATGCACACGTCCCACGAATCGATTTACCGCTACGTTTACGTCGTCGCCCGGGGCGAACTGCAACGAGAGTTGGCGGCCTGTCTGCGCCGCCATCACCGGACGCGCAAACCGCGTCGACGGGGCGTGGCCGCCACCCAAGGTAAATTGCAGGACATGGTGCTGGTCGATCAACGCCCGCCCGAGGTGGAAGACCGCCTGATTCCCGGCCACTACGAGGGCGACCTGATTCTCGGCGCAGGGAACAAGTCCGCCGTCGGCGTCCTGGTTGAGCGCACCTCCCGCTACACCTTCCTCTGCCACCTGCCGGAAAAAGATGCGACCAGCGTGCGGGAAGCCTTCACCCGCAAACTCGAAGGCCTCCCGGCTCCTCTGCTCAAATCCCTCACGTACGACCAGGGCAAGGAAATGGCCGAGCACAAGCTGCTGGCCGCCGACCTCGCTCTGCAGGTCTTCTTTTGCCACCCGCACAGTCCGTGGGAGCGGGGCACCTGCGAAAGCCAGAATGGACGCATCCGCCACTACCTGCCCAAGGGCACCGACCTGTCGCTGGTTTCGTATCAGCAGCTCAGCGCCTATCAGGAAATGCTCAATGAGCGTCCCCGCAAAATCCTCGGTTGGAAATCCCCGGCTCAATGTTTTAGTGAACTCCTTATATCAACTCGTTCTTCGGATTGATTCTTGAATGTGCCCACTCTAACTGCCTTTCACCCATTCACCTTTATGAAAACTGCCCTCCTCGGCGCCGGTTTCCTGCGGCTGCGGGCTATCGTTGCCCGAGTCGTTATCTTGAGTTTAGCGCTGTACTGCGCCGGCCTGCACGCGGCTCCGACGGTTCCCGGCGCGCCAAGTGCCGTCGTGGCAGTCGGCGCAAATGGGCAAGCCGTGGTAAGCTTCACGGCTCCAGCCAGCGACGGCGGCTCGGCCATCACGGGTTACACGGTCACGGCAAGCCCCGGCGGGGCGACGGGCACGGGCACGAGTTCCCCGATCACGGTCACCGGCCTCACCAACGGCACGAGCTACACGTTCACAGTCACGGCCACCAATGCGATCGGCGCCGGCAGCGCCTCCGGCGCCTCGGCGGCAGCTGAGCCCGGCGGCGGCTGGGCCAAGAATTTTGGTGCGGCGAGCGGTTCGGCTGAGATTTATCGCACGGCGACGGATGCCGCCGGCAATGTCTACGTGGCGGGGTCTCTCACTCGCGCCACCCAGTTCGGCTCAACCCTCTTGACCCCGTTGGGGGTAATGGACGCGGTGGTCGTCAAACTCACGCCGCAGGGCGCCGTGGAGTGGGCGAAAAACTATGGCGGCGTTGGCGCCACCTCCTACGGCCGGTCCCTCGCGGTGGACGGCGCGGGCAACGTGTATCTGGGCGGATACTTTCACAGCGCGAACCTGACGACCCCGGCGCTGACCAGGCTGGGCAACCAAGACGCCTTCGTGCTGAAGCTGGATGGCAGCGGGACGACCACCTGGGCAAGAAACTACGGCGGTTCCGTAGCCTATGCCTACTGCTACTCTGTGGCGGTGGATGTTAGCGGCAACGTGTATCTGGGAGGGCATTTTGCCAGCGCGAACCTGACGTCTCCGGCTCTGACCAAGCTGGGCAACCAAGACGCCTTCGTGCTGAAGCTGGATGGGAGCGGGGCGACCACCTGGGCGAGAAACTACGGCGGCACCGGAGCCAATGTCGACGGCCTAGGTGTCGCAGTGGACGGCGAGGGCAACGTGCATCTGGGAGGGTCTTTCTTGAACGCGAACCTGACGGCTCCGGCACTGACCAAGCTGGGCAACAAAGACGCCTTTGTGCTGAAGTTGGATGGGAGCGGGGCGACCACGTGGGCGAAAAACTACGGCGGCGCCGGAGCTACGGCGACAGGGAGTAGTCTCGCAGTGGATGGCTTGCGGGCCGTATATCTAAGCGGCGACTTTAATGGCGCGAGCCTGACGGTTCCGGCACTGACCAAGCTGGGCATCCGAGACGCCTTTGTGCTGAAGCTGAATGGGAGCGGGGCGACCACGTGGGCGAGAAACTATGGCGGCACTGGGGCCCAAGCCTATGGCGCAAGTGTCGCAGTGGACGGTACCGGCAACGTCTATCTGGGGGGGTATTTTTCCAACGCAAACCTGACAACTCCGGCATTTACCAAGTTGGGAGGCAGCGATGTCTTCGTGCTGAATCTGGATGCAAGCGGGACGACGACGTGGGCGAAAAACTACGGCGGCACCGGAGCCTATGCCAGTGGCTATTCCGTGGCAACGGATGGAGCCAACAATGTGTACCTCGGGGGGAGTTTTTCATACGCAAGCCTGGCGACGCTGGCGCTGACCAAGATCGGCACCACCGACATGTTGCTGATCAAGGCCGCCGCGCCGCTATCGAACGCGACGGTGCCCGATGCACCGACGATCGGCACGGCGACGGCGGGCAACGGGCAGGTGGCGGTGAGTTTCACCGCTCCGGCGAGCAATGGCGGAGCCGCGATCACGGGTTACACGGTGACGGCGAGCCCCGGCGGAGCGACGGGCACGGGCATGAGTTCGCCGATCACGGTCACCGGCCTCACCAACGGCACGAGCTACACCTTTACGGTGACAGCGACCAATTCAGTCGGCACGAGCACTGCCTCGACCGCCACGAGCGCGGTTACACCCGCGACGGTGCCCGGCGCGCCGACGATCGGCACGGCGACGGCGGGCAACGGGCAGGTGGCGGTGAGTTTCGCCGCCCCGGCGAGCAATGGCGGAGCGGCAATCACGGGTTACACGGTGACGGCGAGCCCCGGCGGGGC
>JBIJCX010000030.1:0-41813 GCA_044344465.1 Opitutaceae bacterium | reverse complement strand
GACACGAACAGCCCGAGCGAGTGGTGATGGGTGTCCGCCGTGACGATGGTACGATGCCGGAAGGCATGCCGGAACTTCCGTGCGATGAAGAAATCGGCCGCCTCGACGAAAAATCGATCGATCGCCGCCCGCTCTTTCGCCGACGCCTGGGGTCGCCAGGCATGCAGCGCCGCCACGACCTTTGTGTATTGATCGGGACTGAGTTCGTGCGAATAGCGTGCCCGGGCGAGTCCGCCAAACGGCTTCGGCAAAAAGCCCGGCATATAGTTCCGTCCCTCGTCGGCCACGGCCAGCATCACCCGCACGCCGCGCTGCGCCATTTCGAGTGCCGCCGCCTCGCCGGTCACGCGATGCCGCACCATCTGGCTCTGAGCAAACTCGCCCGTGGCCATCAGCGCGTTTTCATAAGCGAGGCAGCCCGACTTGTCCGGGGAGTTCTGAAACATGTCGGTCAGCAACCGCGGATCCAGTTTGGTCAACTGCTGCTCCGTCCAGGGCCGGAACGTCTCCGCGTTGAGCATCGAGCGGCACAGGCCGTCGCCGTCCATCATGCGCTGGGTAACAAATTCGTGCAATTTCACCTCGGCATCGGCGAGGGAGGCGCCCGCCGGCTTGGCGGCGGCATTGAGTCGTGATGCACCGGCCGCCGCGGCGAGCATCGAGAGCGAGCCCTGGAGAAAATATCGTCGAGTGTGCATGGGGAAAAAAGACTACTTGATTGCCGCCACCGCCGGCTCCTGGAAAGCGGCCCGCACGACGGAGCCGTCGCCATTCGGCAGAAACTTCACGCGCTGGATCAGCAGCACCAGAATCAGATTTTGCTGAGCGTCGATCCAGCCTTGCGTGCCAAAAGCGCCGCCGTGGCCGTAGGTGCCGGGCGAGAGCATCGCGGTCACGCCGGTCGGCTGGCGGACGACGCCCCAGCCAAGCCCGAACGACATGCCTTCGACAAACCCGGTCTTCAGTTCACCGGTCTGCGTGCGGGTCATCTGCTCGACCGCGGCCTTCGATACGTAACGCCTGCCGCCGCTCTCACCGCCGTTAAGGATCATCTGGTAAAACCGTACAAGATCCGGCGCCGTGGAAAACAAACCACCACCGGGCAACGGTGTCCGTTCGCGCGAGGTCAGCGAACCCTTGAGATGTGGGTTGCCCGTCTCCGCCAGTCCGCGGCCGCCTTCGGCGGGCTGGTACGATTTGGCGACGCGGCGAGCCTGACTCGCACTCGGCCAGAACGTGGTGTCCTTCATGCCCAGCGGCTTGAGCAGGCGCGCCTCGAGAAATTCCGCGAACGGCTGGCCGGAAACGACCTCGACGACGCGACCGAGGACATGGATGCCCGCGCTGGAATACGCCCACTTGCTGCCCGGCTCGAACTGCAGCGGTAATTGCGAAAAGGCCATGACCAGTTCCGCCAGGGAGCAGTCAGGGCGCGGCGAGTCCACGGTGCCGATGCCGGAGGTGTGCGTGAGCAGATCGCGCAAGGTGATCGGCCGCGCCGGGCGCTTCAGCGTCATCGTGCTCTTTCCCCGCTCGGCGATCATCCATTGGCCCTTGAACTCCGGCAGGTACTTCTCGACCGGTTCCGCGATGGCGAGTTTGCCTTCGTCCTGAAGCATCATCACGGCGGTCGCGGTCATCGGCTTGGTCATCGACGCGATCCAGAACAAGTCGTCGATCCGCATCGGCCTCTTCGTTCCGAGATCACTATAGCCAACCGCAGCGAGGCTCGCGACCCCCTCGCGCCGGGCCACGAGTGTCACGGCCCCGGCGATGACGCCATCGTCCACAAATTGCTGCATCCGCTCCGGGATATTTTTCAGTTTGGCCGCATCCAGGCCGAGCGCGGCGGGACTCGGTGGCGTGGCGAAGACGGCGGACAGAAGCAGCAGGCCGACAAGGCCGGAACAAGCAGGGCGAGCAATTTTCATGAGGCAAGGACTCAACTCCCACGAAGCTGGGCGATCAGCGGGAGGGGATCACCAATATTGTACATAGCGACACAATTCTTCGCCGGAGTACCTTCGGTCCCACCGCTCACGCGGCAGGCTACGGCTTGATTGTAGCCCTGCGCGTAAGCGCAGGGATGCCTTGGTCCGCAAACAATTCTGGTGCCAAGTCTATCAGGCTCCGATGGTCTGCGCTTCATCTGCTTTGGGTCCGGCCGTGCGCCTCCCGGATCAACGGGGCGAGAAATTTCGCCGTCTCGCTGGCCATGACGTTGTAACCGGCCTGATTCGGATGGCGGTCGCTGAACCAGCCTGGGAGGTGGCCGAAGAAGGCGTCGAGCCGGTTGTCGAGCACCACGATCTGGGGATCCGCTCCGGGCTGGAGGTACGGCGTGGCCAGCGGCCGGAGCGCGGCAGGCACCTTGGAGAGCGAGTATCGGCGGTAGTTGAGCAGGTCGGGGCCTTTCGCCAGTTCGGCGAGGTAGCGCGGGGTGGGGTCGAAGAGCGTGAGCCTTTCCTCCGCGGCGATCCGGGTGATGAGGGGGTTGATTTCGTCGAAATGCTTCACGGGCCAGTTGGGGATCATGGCCATGGGGATCAACCTGGCCCCCGGATGATCCTGGCGCAGGCGGGCGAGCAGTTCGCGGTAGTCCGCCGGAAAATTCTCCGCAAAATTCTCCCGCTTGTTGGCGTCGTTGAGGCCGTAACGGATGAGAATGTAGGCGGCCTTAGGTTTGGTCGCGACGGACTTGTCATAGCGACCGCTGTCGATGAGGCGCCGGATATGTTCTCCGCTCACACCCTCGTTGGTGACGTCCGTGGGCGGCAGGTCGGGCTCGGTGGCGAGCAGGATGCGGATGAAGTCCTCGAACTGTGGCTCGTCGGGCCCCAGTTTTCTCGGAATGCTGGCCTCGACGGTGCTGTCGCCGAGCAGGAGGATTTGGAGGCGCTTCGGGCCGGCCGTGGCGTCGCTGAAGGCAAACGGTCGGCCGTCGCGGAGGATTTGATCGGAAGTGATGGTGGGACAGATCCGCTTTTCGACGTGCGCGATGAACAAATCGGTGCCTCGCTGGTGGCTCACGAACGGCCAGCGTTGCGGGTTGTACATCGCGTCCGTCAGGTCGCGCATGAGGACGACGTGTTTGCCGTTCTTCGCCATCTGGCGGAGGCCGAAGGGCCGGCCGGCGACACACATGTTCACGTGCACGCCCATCAGGATCACCTGGTCGATGCCGCGCGCCTCGAGGAGGTTCCAGATCTCGACGCCGGAGTCGCTGATGGCGTCCTTTTCCTGATCGATGCGGAGCACGGCGATTTGTTTCGTCCAAGGCGCCTTCGGATTCCGACCCTTGGACTCCAATTCCCTGACCCACGCGGCGTGTTCCGCCGGATCGTCGTCCTCGCCGCCGTCGCTCTGATCAATAGGATAGATCGCGGTCTCCTCGGCCGGGATCTGTTTGCACCATTCGCCGATCTTTTCCGGGAGCCGGGCCGCCGGGGGCGCGGTTTTCGCGCGCTCGCGGGCTGGGGTGCCCTCGTAGGGACTCATGCAACCGCTCGGGGCGTGGATGATGAGGACGCCAGCGGCCCGGGCGGTCTCGAGCACCGCATTCATGCGCGGTGCCATCTCCGCCTCGCGGATCACGGCGTTCTTGCAGTGATGGAGATCCCACATGTCGCAGACGATGACGGCGGTGCGCGAGGGGAGCCACGTTTCGGCCACGACCCGCTTCTCGCCGGTGCGGGAGCGGGTCTGGAGGGTGAGCGAGAGCCTGGTTTCCGCGGCAGCGCCGAGGCCCAGCGACCCAACGAGGAATAGGGCGATCAATCTCATGGAGACGGCATTGTCTGGTTGGGTACAGGAGCGAATCGTTCGTTGCGTGACTTGCGAAAACTGGTGGATGCGACCGTCGCCGGTGGATGGCCGATTCCTCACTGATCCGGCGCGACCGGCTGGGTGCGGCCGGTCTCCGCTGCCATGTAGGCGGCGGAAATTGTCTGGAGCACGTACAGGCTTTCCTCCGGGGCCAGCACGGGCGCTTCCATCCCCATGGCGGCTCGCATGACGTGTTCGAGGAACCGGATGTTGCCGCCCGGCGAAATTTCCGGCGTGAAGCGATGGGATTCCGGCTTGCCGGATCTTGTGCTGTACCATTGGAGCGGTGTCTTTATCCCCTGGTTCAATTCCAGCCAGCCCTCGGAACCCCAGATCTTGACGAGCAGATGCTTTCCCCGGTCGAGATAGTAGCCGGAGGTCAGGGTGCCAAAAGTTCCGTTGGCGAACCGTAGCGAGATGGCCGCCGAGTCTTCGGTGTCGATCGGTTGTCCGCCGACGTTGCCGGCAAATCCGGCGACGTGCGAAATTCTCGATCCCGTGACGTACATCGCCAGATCGAGCCAGTGGATGCCGAGCCACGTCAGGTGTCCCCCGCCCGCCCGCGCCTTTTGCGACATCCAGCCCTGCTGGTAGGCGGCCGACTTCACTCGCGTTTGATCGGCGATGGTATGGATTTCGAGGCCAAATACCTTCCCGATCCCACCCGATTGGACGATGCGGCGCGCTTCCAGGGTCGCTGGTTCCAACCGGTTCGAGAGGGCGAGCATCAGATGACGTTTGCTGGCGTTGGCCTTGGCGACCAACGGCGCGAAATCGGCGGGTCGAACGCAGGCCGGTTTCTCCGCCAGGACATGGCAACCGGCATCGAGCGCCGCGTGGATCACGGGAGGAGCCAGCACGGCTTCCATCGCGACGAGCGACACGAGCGGCTGCTGCGCCAGGAAGAGTTCCTGCGGTGATCGATAGTCCGCGACGAACTTTGGCCCCACTCCGGCGCGGACCGCCTCCAAGGTGCTGCCCTTGGGATCGCAGAGGTAGACCGAGCGAACTTCCCGCGTCTTCGCCAGGGCCTCGATGTAGCCGCTCAAGTGCGGGCCATCCTCATGCGTGAAAAGGGCGACGTCCGCCTGAGGTGGGGTTGGCGGCGTTGACTCGGCCTGCATGATCTTGTCCGGCCGAAGCGCCAGCCAGGTAGTAACGCCAGCGGCCAATTGCGTAAATGTCCGGCGGTTCATGGTCCGTCCCTATTCCTGCTGGCTGCCAACAGACAGCGTCTGCTTGAAGGTGGGCCGTGCGCTCCGCGCGCGGCCTTGGCGGGAAACAGATGACCCAACGGAAGAATAGCTGCGCGCGGAGCGCACGGCTCACCACGGATCGCGGCAACCCGGTTTCTTCCGGTCGGCGGCAAAACTTGTTTTGACCGGGGACTCTCAAGTAAGATGGTTCTGGTCATATTCACACGCAGCAGAGGCTTTCAAATCCGACGGCCTCCAGTTCCTGACGCAGGGATCGCTTCTCGACCGGGGTCAGCGGGCAAAGAGGCAGGCGGGTGGGGCCGCAGTCGATGCCGATAAATTCCATGACCGCCTTGCCCGCCGTGAGGCCACCCCGGCGGAACACCTGGCTGAGGACGGCGTTGGCCCGAACCTGCTCGGCGCGGGCGAGCCCCATATCACCCCGATCGAAAGCCGCGATAATCCGAAGGAACCCGGGCGCGACATAATTGTAGGTGCTGCCGATCGCGCCGCGGGCGCCCAGGGACAAGCCGGCGAGCAGGATTTCGTCGCGGCCAAACAGGAGATCGAATCTGCGGTCGCCGAATTCAAGACAGGCCGAAAAATCCATCAGATTTTCGTAGGTGAACTTGACCCCGGCGAGATTCGGGATGAGGTCCGCCGCCACCTGCAAGAACTCGATCACCGGAAAATTCACCCCTGTCATCGAAGGAATATGGTAATAGTAGAATGGTAATTCTGGAGCCGCCGCGGCCACGACGGCGCAATAGCGGACGAGTTCGTTGACCCCGGCCGCCTTGAAAAAGCACGGGGCGAGGCAGCCGATTGCCGCCGCGCCGGATTTCTGGGCATGAGCGGCCAGCACCAGGCTGTCGGCCATGCCGGCATGCCCGACGTGTACAATGACGCGAAGCGCCGGGCCGGCGCACTTGATCCAGGTCTCGGCCACCTGCTGGCGCTCCGCGGTGGTAAGCGAGAGGCCCTCGCCGGTGGTGCCGCAAACAAAGGCCCCAGTCACGTGGTTCCGGGTGAGCAATTGGGCCTGCTTCTCGATCGCGCCCAAATTAAGGGAGCCATCCGCGTGAAAGGCGGTGTACGGTGCGGCGACGAGCCCGGTAAGTCGGAAGGATGTCATGGAAAAAATCAGCGGGTCCCGCTCACGGCCGGTTTCCGGCCGGGCCCACGGTGTCGGTGGGACCGGAAAATCCGGGCCCCCCAGCGCCCACGTAGCCGCCGCTCGCACCGCGGGCATCCGAACTCACCCAGAAGGAATAGAGTGAACCCTGTTTTAGATGGAACCGAAACTTCACCGGTTTCCCCGCCAGCGCCCGGAGATCAGGCGCCTCGGTCCAGTCTACCCTCATTGCCGTCTGGTCCGCCTTCAGGGGCGCGCAGTGCCCGCGTGAAAATGGCAGCAGAACGTTTCCCGCGGGATCCAGCACCTCCACCTGCAATTCTCCCCGGGAACAGTCCGCGTTGACCCACAAGTGGCGGCCGCTGAATCGGAGCGGCCGGGTGGTCAGAGTTCCGCCCTGGGCATCGGCATCGAACGAGGCAAATCCGTCGCGACGCAAAATGGCGAGGCCGGTGCTGCTCGGATCGGGAAACCGGCTGCCGCGAGAGAGAGTCGCTCCTCCCATATAGAAATGCAGTTTGTCGCCGACGACCAAGACACATCCTCCGGCCGACTGTACATTGCCGTGATTCCACGCCTTGGGGTCTTCGGAGACCGGGAGGAAGGCCCGGCGATCGGGCCGCGTCCAATGAAAGCCATCACGACTGAAACCGACCGTGACCTCATTAATCTTGGGACGCCGCACTGTGTCCTGGGGGTGACCGCGCCAAATTGAGAAGAGCCCCAGGATGACACTCTCATACGCCACGCCATCAAGGTTGTAGAGCTGGGACGGAACGAGGTCCCACGGGCGCTCGGGCAGGCGTCGGAGCCGGAGATCTTCCCGCGCAGGATCCAACTCGTCGGCACCCACCCAGAAGCGAACGTCATGGGCCCCGGACGCCAGGGCATTTTCCCAGACTTTGTCGCCGGGGCGCGATCCGAAGGACAACCCCGAGAGCACATCGGGAGATTCGTGGTAACCGCGGGCCCGACCTACCTGCTCGCCGAACTCGCGCAGGCTGAAGACCCACCGTTGGCGAAACGGATTGAAAAACACCGTCGAGCGATCCCCGCAGTTCGACGACCGCCTCGCTTCCTGCCAATGGATGCCGTCGCTAGAGGTGCGGAATTCCATGAACTTGCGGTTTCCCGTTTCGCCGCCTTCGCCGGGGGCGCGATTGGTCACGACGGTAAACATCTTGAACCGCCGTGCCGGGTCCTTTTCGAAAAGATCGAGCCACACGGTGGACGAGTTGCGCGGAAAATCGGCCCGAAATGGGACCACGACATTGGTTCCCGGCACCACATCTAGGTTCGGTTTTTGCCAGCGAATGCCGTCCGTGCTCGTCGCATAGCACGTCCCGGCCTTGCACCAGTACCACGCCTTGAAGAGGCGGTCGGCCGGGTCGAACCATACGCCATCACTGAAGACGGCCGAGCGACTGTCCTCCCACGGACGATCCGGCGCGATCACGGGGCTGGCGGGGTGGTAGTCTGGACGGTGATACGTCCGCTGGAGATCGGTCTGCTCGATCAGGAAGTCGTCGATCAGGAGCTGGCGGCCGGTATCGATTGGGATGATCGCGGGCGGCGACTGTAGATACGGGGGCGTGGCCAACGGCCGGCGGGTCAGTTCGGATCCCCGGGGAGGCCAGGGAGAGGTAAGCTCGATCCCGTTATAGAGGGTTTCGGCCGCGGGCAGCGGCGAAAGCCAGCCGAGCGGGATCGCACCCAGCAGGATCAACAAAGGCGGATAGGAGATCGTCGATATCATGGACTCATCGCCTCTCCGCTTCCCGCAGACGCCAGTAGGCGACGAGCCACGAGGTGATGCTGATTTCGGCGAGACATTCGTTCAGTCCGTCAAAGGCGTGCCACATCTTCGAGAGATCGCGATTTGCGGCCAGAATCTTGCGCGCGAGAGCGGCGGCGCGGGTCGCCGGGCGCTGCGCATCGACGATGGTGGCAATGGCGGCAAGGCGGGTGCCCTGCGAATCGGGCACCGGCACCTTCCCTGGAACGAAGCCCTGGCCGTGATCGTCGATGCATTTGGCGCCGAGCTGCCAGAGCCACTCGATCATCCGGGGCAGGCGAGGGTCCCGCGCACCCGCTTGCATCGCGACGTAGTACCCTTCGGCGATGAGCGATATCCCATTGAGGCCGGCGGTCAACTTCGGGTCCGCGAGCGCGTTGTTCATCGCGGCATCGAAAGAGGTCAGGTGCGCGAGATACCGGTCGTCTCCGGAGGCCTTCGCGGCGAGCACCGCCAGGGGCACGAACAATCCCAGGGCGTGATGATGCGTATCGGCGGTGACAATCGTGCGGTGCCGGTAGGCATGTCGCCACTTCCGCGCGATGAAGAAATCCGCGGCGTCGATGAAGAACCGATCAATCACCGCCCGTTCGGCCTTGTCCGCCAGGGGACGCCATTCGTGAAGTGCGACCACGGCCTTCGTATATTGATCGACGCTCAGCTCGTGGGAATTGCGGGCATTGCGCACGCCGCCGAACGGCTTGGGCAGCCACCCCGGCATGTAGTGCCGGCCTTCGTCAATCACCGCGAGAATACCGCGAATCGCCCGATGCGCTTGCTCCCGCGCGGCGTCTTCCTTGGTCACGCGATAGCGGATGATCTGGCTCTGCGCGAACTCGCCGGTCGCCATGAGCGCGTTCTCATACGTGAGGCACCCAGCCTGGTCGGTCGAGTTCTGGAACATGTCCGTGATGCGCATGCGGAACTTGTCCGAAATGCGCTGTTGATCCGTCCGCGCCAAATCGGCGTTCGTCCATGGAGCCATCGTCGTCATGCGCAACATCGAGCGGCACAATCCATCCGGATCGATCATACGCTGAACCACAAAGTCGTGCATCGTCTTCTCGATCGCCGACAGGTCATCGACCGCCGCCCCGGCGCGGGCATTGAGCCGCAGGGCGACGCCGGACGCGAGGAGAGAGGTGATGAAGTTGCGCCGGGATAGCTCGGAGGATTGATGGGGCATGATAATATTGGTCGTACGTGGTATATGTGTGTGGGGGGTGCGGATTGTACTAAATGATGGTAAACCGGGTTTACCGCGGGTTGCGCATACTATATTAGAAGCTCGGAAGCAACCAGACGCCAAAGCGTGATTCCGTTCATCCCGTCAACGTTGACCGCTCCCGCAGTCGCCAATAGGCGAGCAGCCACGAAGTCACACTGACTTCGAAGATCGCTCCAGGAATCCGGTAGTGCGTCATTTCCTGAACCTGCGTGAGGCGATGCAGCACCCTGCCCGCCACCGTCGTCGCGCGCGTCGTCGGATGGAGCTGCTCCACGATGGTCGCGCAGGCGGCGACCCGCGTGCCTTCGGAGGTGAAGTGCTTCCGATTCTCGCCTTCATACGAGGTGCCATCGAGATCGATGTTTTTGATCGCGCGGAGCCAGAGCGATTCGACCAATCGGGGCAGACGGGGATCATCACAGCCCTCCTTCATCGCCACGTCGAACCCATCAATCAGCAGCGAGGTCATGTTGAAGTTCGAGAGCTTCTCATCCGTTGCCGAGTCGTCCAGGGCCCGGCTGAATTCCTTCAGGTGCGCGCGATAACCCGCCCGGCCCGAGACATTGGCCGCCAGCACCACGATGGGTACAAACAGCCCCAGAGCGTGGTGGTGCGTGTCCGCCGTGACAATGGTGCGATGCCGGTAGGCGTGCCGGAACTTCCGGGCGACGAAGAAGTCCGCCGCATCGACAAAGAACCGGTCAATCGCCGCCCGTTCTCCCGCCGAGGCGAGCGGCCGCCAGGCATGAAACGCCGCCACGGCCTTGGTATATTGATCGGGACTGATCTCATGTGAGTACCGCGCCCGCGCCAATCCACCAAACGGCTTGGGGAGGTAACCCGGCATGTAGTGCCGCCCCTCCTCGACTACCGCAAGGATGGCCCGCACACCGCGATGCGCCAACTCCAGCGCCGCCGACTCCCCCGTGACTCGATGCCGCACCATCTGGCTGAGGGCGAACTCCCCGGTGGCCATCAGCGCGTTCTCATAGGCCAGGCAGCCCGACAGGTCCGGCGAGTTTTGAAACCAGTCGGTCAGCGACCGCTGATCCAGCTTCGTCAACTGTTGTTCGGTCCACGGCCGCAGGGTCTCCGCGTGCAGGGCCGACCGGCACAGGCCGTCGGCATCCATCATTTTTCCAGTTACGAAATCATGGAACCTGGCCGCCGGTTCCTTGAGCGCAGCAACGTCGGGCCCGGCTGCGGCACACCATCGCGATGCCCCAGTCGTGGCCAGCAGGGAAAGCGAACCTGTGATGAAGTTGCGTCGAGAAGACATGATCTTGGTTATGAGTGGTTCGAGGATTTCGATTTACGACGCCAGAAGTCCGGATCGACATTGGTAGGGGCGTTGCTCGCCGACGCCCGCACCTGCAATCGAACGACCGTCTCGGGCGTCGGCGAGCGACGCCCCTACGAGGGCACAGACTCCTGGCGCCAGGTTTAAAACCGGCCGGTCAGGCCCGCGATAAAGGAGGTGCCTGGATTCTGCTTCATGAACCGTAACAGCCCGTTGGTCGTGGCGACGTACTCCTGGGTCGGCCGGGCGGTGACATTCGCAATATTCAGCTCCGCGCTGTACCTCTTGCTGAAGGCGTACTGCAGCTTCAGGTCGATCTGGAGGACCGGCTCCGTATCGTAATCAAAAGTTCCAGAGGTGCCGATAAACGTCTTGCCCCGGTAGTTCGCCAGCGCCCGGACCTGCAACCCCCGGTTGACATACGAGATGCCGGCATTGACGACTCGCGGGGACATATTGGGCAGTTTTCGGGCGATGGTCAGCGCGCCGAAATCACCTTGGGTCTGCGTGTAGGTGAAGTTGCCTGTCACGCCAAAATGCCGCCAGAAGCCCGGGAGAAAACTCAACTGCTGTTGATAGTTGATCTCCGCCCCCCGGACCCGGGCATTCCCGACATTCTGCGATGTCGTCCGGATGTAACCGGCATACAAACCCGCGCCGTCGATGCCGCCGGTTCCCAACACCTCGCTAAATGACCGGAAGTAGTCCTTGATCTCCTTCAGAAAGACACCGGCACTCAAGAGCCCGACGGGCTCGAAATATTTTTCGCAGTTTACCTCGAAGTTATCCGACATATACGGCCTTAACTGGGGATTTCCCACCACAATGCTGTAGGGCTCGCGTTGTTCGTTCACGCTCAACGTCGGCAGGATGGCATTCGTATTGGGACGCGTGATGCTCTTGTTGTAACTTGCCCGCGTAAGCAGCCCCCCCATCGGTTCATAGATGAAGTGCAGGCCGGGAAAGACCCCCTGATGGGTATTTTCTGTCTTGCGACGGCCGACAAACGAGCGCGCGGCCCGCGCCAGGTCGGTGGCAACGGCGGCGGGCAGAAAGCTGCCGCCGCCGATGCTGTTGCCGCCCCACACGTCCGTTTGATTGCGAATCCAAGCCACGGCATCCGTATTCGTTCGCTCCACCCGAACCCCGGACAGGATTCGCAACTTTCCCAGATCGACATGCCCGGAGACATAGGCGGCCCGGGTCATTTCGTCCACGTCCACGTTGGACGCGTTTGACGCATTATAGCTGTTATAGGCCTGAGCGGCGGTTTGGGCCCAGTAACTCGGCTTGCCCTGGGTCACGTCCTCCTTGAGCGCGACCGTGGGAAGAAACGGGAATGGGCCGTATTTGCCTTTCGACAGCCGATGGATCCCGGTCGCGTACGGTGCCATCGAATCGTCGGCGCTCTCGGGGATGCCATCGAGGCCCACCCAGGTGTAGTTCTCGTTCCAGCGGCGGTCAAAACGCTTGCTGTCGTTGAACTTGATGCCGACCTTGACATAGGTTGGCGCAATCGTGGCAAAGTCCTTCCTGAAATCGGCGCGATATCCCACCATTTCACTGGGCGCCCCCTCGGTCACGGTCCGGGCAAAGGTGGTGATCTTGTACGTCGACGGAGCCGTGAGATCCGGTCCGGCAGTCTGGATGAGTCTGGGATACCATGGATCCTGGCCCCGGCGGTCGAATTGAAAGCCCAGCCCTCCGGTCGCGGTCGCCACGACCCGGCTCGAAAATGGATTCGAGCTGCGCGCGAAGGAATAATTCCCCTGCACGCTCAACTTGGCCGTTTGGTTGAACAACTTGACCTCGCCGCCCGTCGAAAGCGAACGCGTGGTGCTTCTCCGGAGCGAAGTCGTGCTCGTCATGTTCGCTCGATTGTTCGCGTGTGGCAGGACGGTGGTGAGATCGTATGTGCTGTCCGGTGAAAACGAGGCCACGGTGGCGGGCGAACCCGCGATGACGGTCGCGATCAGGTCTTGCTGCAGGCGCTCTTGATTCGTCATCGAGAACTTGGCGAAGACAAACGCATCGCGGCTGAGCTTGTAATCCGCGCTGGCGCTGTAGGTGTACTTCTCAATCGGACCATTGAAATCATCCATGCCGAGAAACCGCATCAAAGGGTTGTCCGAGGCCGGATTGACGTAAGCGGTCTGCAGGCTGCCGCCGAAGCCGGGGCCGATGCCTTCATCGAGCAGGATGGTATTCGATTTTGCGATATCGACGGTGACCCCTAGGTTGTTCTGGCCACCGAACACGCTGTACGCGTCGGAATAGCCGACCGAAAGGCGGTCCAGCCCGTGCGGGACATTCCGGAAAGCGCTGCCGAACGATGGGCGGTAGTTTCCAGTTACCCCGGCGTTGATGGTGATGTGCCGGCCCGTCCGGTCAAACGAGCGCTTGGTGACGAGATTGATATAGCCGGCGATGGCGTTGGCGTCCTGGTCGGGCGTGGGCGCCTTGATTAGCTCCACCTGGCTCAGATTTCCGGTCCCGAGTTCGTTGATGCCGTAGCCGCGGCCGGTGTCATTAAAGTTGCCGAAGGTCACGGCCACCGGGTTGCCATCCACCAGGAGGCTGGAAAAGCCCGGGTTCATTCCCCGAATAAACACCTGGTTGACCTCCCCCGCGATTGAATTCACGGAGACGCCGGAAAGGCGCTGAATCAATTCACCCGGATTGGCGGAAGGAGTACCGAACGCGTTGGTCGACACCACGGTCTTTTGGTTTTCGCTGTAGCGCTGCTGTTGCAGGGCGAGGGCATTCTCCTCCCGGATGCCTCGGACCGTGAAGGCGTCCAATCTATATATGTCGGACGTAAGCTTGATGTCGTGGGTCACCATGCCACCGGCCTCGACCGTCACCATAACCGAGGCGGGATCAAGACCGGTGTACGAAACCACGAGGTTGTAGCTTCCCGCCGGTGCCGCCAGGGAGAATGTGCCGTCAGGTGCGGTGAGCGCGTGGAGGTTCGCGCCCGGGAGGTGAACCGAGGCCCCGCCGAGGTAGGTGTCGGTGGCCGCATTGCTTACCCGCCCGACGATCCGGCCGGCCGAGACTTCCGGCCGCGGGCCCGAGGCATTCGTTTCGGCGGCAGAGAGGTTGATTTGAGCGCCCGGCGTCAAGATAAGGGATCCGACAAGCAGGCACACGCAGTTTTGGAATTTCATGTTTATCAGGGGCTGTTCTGGAGTTTGGGTTGGTGGACGCGGACGGCAGGTCAGGCGTGGCGGACCGCCGGGCCGGTGGTCGGAAAGGAGGTCCGATGCGGGAACTGTTGCCAGCCACCGTGCGCTCAACAATCTTGACCAACCGGTCTAAGTGCCAGACCACCTGTCCTGCCATGATCCCGAACCGCCATCGTCCGGACCAAGCCGAAACCGATGACCTGGTCTGCCGACCGGCCTCCCTGGCCGAAACCGTCGCGCAAGCGCTGATTCGAGCGCTCGAAACCGGGCGCTTCAAAGGACAGCTGCCGGGGGAGCGGAAGCTGGGGGTCATGCTGCAAGTCAGCCGGATGACGCTGCGACCGGCCCTGCAGGAACTCGAGCGTCTCGGATGGATCCGGACGGTGCCGGGGCAATTCCGGGAAGTCCTGAAGCCGGTCAAGACCCGGATCAACCCGGTCTCGGTCCGGAGGATCGTGCATCTCTCGCCCATTCCGGTGCGGGAGATGGAGCCCTTCTTCGTCCTCAGTCTCGATTATCTGCGGGAGATGCTGGCGCGGCGCAGCATTTTGCTGGAAACGGAGATCCGTCCGGAATGCTACGGCCCGAATTTTCGCCGGGCGCTCAACCGGCTTTGTACGGAAAACCATCCCGATCTCTGGCTGCTCGGACGGTCGACCCGGACGATGCAGGCGTGGTTCTTGCGCCAGCAGCACAAGCACATCGTCCTGGGCAGCGCGTTCGACGCCAAAGCCCACTCCGCGGTCGATCTGGATCACCTGGCGACCGCCCGTCACGCGGCCGCAACTTTCGGGCGAAAAGGACACAAACGAGTCGCCGTCTTCGTGCGCGACTCGCACCTGGCCGGCGATCAAAAGAGCGTGGAGGGGTTTCTGACGGGGGCGGCCGGGCAGGCGGGCGGACCGCTGCAGGCCGATGCGTTCGCCCATGATGGCACGCCGGTGGGAACTTTTCGGGCGGTGGATCGGCTCATGAAATTGCAGCCCCGGCCGACCGGCATTTTTTCCGCCGGGGGGATGCAAACGGTTGCGATCATGTCCCGGCTGTTTGAGCTGGGAATTCGAGTGCCTCAGGAGATGTCGATTATCAGCCGCGACGACGACCCCGCTCTCGACTATGTCACGCCGACGCCGGCGCGTTATGCCCGGCCTTCGGAAAAGTTCGCCCGTGGGGTTTTCCGGCAGATTGAACGACAGCTAAAGGTCGGGGAAGCGCCTCCTCGTACCTGCCTGATTTATCCGGAGTTTCTCCCCAAAGCGACCCTGGCGTCGCCGCCGGCGGAGTAGACGACGGCGGTGGTGCCGTTTGATTGGCCTGGCGCGCCACGGCGATCCCGTCCCTTTCGAAATCCGCAGCGGGCGCGAGTGGTCTAGGGTATGGACCGGCTGGTCGGGGTTGCGGTGGAGACGGCGTTCAGTGAAATTCCAGTTTTCGAGCGCACCGCACGCGGTCAGCGTCAGGCGTATACTTTTTCGCCTGGGCCGGTTACCGCCATGCGGTGGCTCATCGTCTCACGCTCACATTCCACGCCATGAAAACGTCAATTGCCGGCAACCGCACCAATCTCCTTCGCCGCGTCATCACTCCGGTCGGGCTCGGATTTCTAGGACTTTGTCTCCTTCCGAACAGCGGTGCCCCCGCGCCAGGCCAGGCTGCACGGTCAGGCGCTGCTCCGGCCTCCGGACCGGCGTCAGCGCCCGTCTCCTTCCGGGATCGACTGCAACCGGCCCCGGTGGGCAGCGGGTTTCGCATGGATGGCTACTTCGTGTGGTGCGGTTCGGCGATCAAGGTCGGATCGACGTATCATCTCTTCGCCGCCCGCTGGCCCAAGGAGACGTTATTTCCGAATGGCTATCGCACCCATTCGGAAATTGTGCGCGCCACCTCCGAAAATCCCCTCGGACCTTTTCGGTTTCAGGAGGTCGTCATCGGCCGGCGCGAACCCCGGTTCTGGGATTCCAACATGGCGCACAACCCGACCATCCATCGGATCGGCGATCGTTATGTGCTTTTCTATATTGGCAGCGATGCCACGACGAAGATGCCCGGCTCCACCACGCTGCTGGCCCGGGCGATTGGCTATGCAACCGCCAAGGCGATCACCGGACCGTGGACGCGTTGCGAGTCACCGATTATTCCCGCGGATTCCAACAATCCGGCCGTCTACGTCGAGCCGTCCGGAGCGGTCAAGCTGATGTATCGCGACGCCAAGCTGAGGATCTTTCTGGCCGTGGCGGATTCCTACGCCGGCCCTTACCGCACGCTGAATGACAACGTGTGGCCGAGCAGCACCCTGGAGGATTTCTATCTCTTCAAGTCGGGCGGCATCTATCACGTGATCTGTGAAGACGCCCGCGGCGGCATCAGCGGACACGTCAAGTGGGGCGTGCATCTGACCTCCGCCAACGGCATCGACGGCTGGACGCCCACGCCGAATCCGGTGGCCTACGACCACAGCATCGCTTTCGCGGATGGCTCCGTCCTGCAGTGCAACCGGCGGGAGCGCCCGCAGCTGCTGATCGAAAACGGCCAGGTCACGCATCTGTTCACCGGCGTCTACGATGGAACCAATACCTGGAACCAGCCCGTGGCGCTCTCGCCGGCGTTGTCGCTGCAGGAGTGAGGGGCGTCGCGTCCGCGACGCCCTACTGCAGGATCTGGAACATGCTCGTGTAGTCGTCCGTCCAGAGCGGGATGTGGTTGGGCTGGGTGACTGGGGGGCTGGCGGCGGTGCGGATGGCGCTGCGGTTCATGAATTCCTGGTTCCGGCTCAGGATCATCCAGGACGAGGAATAGAGCCACCAGCCGCCGCCGTCCTCTTCCTCCGCGTTGCCCCCGTCCTCACTGCTGATGTTGACTGCCTGGAAATTGAAGGCCCGCGCCGCGTTTTCGACCACGGGACGGAGGTCGAGATAACGATTCGATATATTCACCAGGATGACTCCGTCCGGCTTCAGGTGGCGTTGATAGATCGCAAACGCCTCCTTGGTCAGCAGGTGCACGGGCACGGCGTCGCTGCTGAAGGCATCCATGATCAGGAAGTCGAAGTTTTGCGGCGGGTCGTTTTCCATCGAGAGCCGGCCGTCGCCCATCACGATGTCGACCTTCGCCCGGCTGCGGGCGATGTAGCTGAAGGGTTTCTCGGCGATCTGTTTCACCTGCGGATCGATCTCGTAGACGCGGAAATAATCCCCCGGCTTGCCGTAGGCCGTCACCGTGCCCACGCCCAGACCGAGCAGGCCGACCCGCTGGTTTTGCTGCCGCGGAAACTCCCGGAGGGCGAGGCCGAGCCCGCTGGTGGCGCCGAAATAGGACGTGATCATCCCCGCCCGGTCGGGGGCCGCGAACTGGAGGCCATGGGTGATCCGGCCGTGCAACAGCAGGTAGTGATGCGAGTCGGGGATGTCCTTCATGTATTCAAAGACCGACAACACCCCGTAGAAATTGCGGGCGCTGACCACGGCGCCCTGCCGCGAATCCCGAATCTGCACGCCGAGCGCCGTGGCCAGGACGCCCAGCCCGGCCAGCAGGAGGCCGCAGGTCATGAGGTGCCAGTTGAAGGGGCGCTGCCGCCACCGCCGCAAATAGATCCCGGCCGGCACGGCCAGCCCGGCCGCCACCCAGACGAGCCAGTGGAGATCCTCCACCCGGGCCCAGTTCCAGTGCTGCCAGCGCGGACTCATCGACATCGTGTCGCGCTGCCGGAGCCAGTCGACGCCGGCGGCGAAACCCTGGTGGGCGCCGTACGTCGCCACCAGCGCCAGGAGCGTGCAGAGGATCCGCCACCGGAGCGGGCTGAGCGCCGCCTTGCCCGTGAAGGAAACCACCAGCAGCAACAGCGCGGTGAGGCCGAGACTGAGGTGCAGTTCGTAAAAATTGTTGAACAGGTTCGGGGCGACCAGCGCCACGAACAGGCCGCCTACCGCACCGCCCGCCGCGATCATCAGGTAGAACGAGGTCAGGTGCTTCGGGTGCGGCCTCTGGTGGTAGAGCTCGCCATGGCAAATCATGCAGCCGACGAACATCGTCCCGCAGTAAATCACGACCTGCCGGACGATGGGCATGTCCGCGCCCTCGAACAAGGCCAGGCAGATGGCAATCAGGGCGCCGATCAGAACCAGGGTGTAATAGAAACGGGAATACCACCGCGGACTGTCGAAACAGATGATGAACGACAGCAGGTAGAGGCCCAGTGGCAGCACCCACAGGAAGGGAATGACCGCGACGTCCTGGCACATCTTGTTGGTGACGGCGAGCAGCAGGATCGAGGCGCACGCCGGGAGGCAGAGCCAGAGCACCCGTTGAAACCGGGTGGGCGGCGCAGCGACGTCGGCATCGGCCGTTTCCTGGACCGTGCCGGCCGGCGCCTGCCGCCAGACCCGCCAGGCGCAAAAGCCGCAGCACAGCGCGAAGAACACGAGGCCCCACGACCAGAACTGGGCCTGGGCGCGGCGGGTGAAATGGGTCTCGAAGTAGAATGGGTAGCTGATCAAGGCGAGCAGCGAGCCGACATTGGAAAGGGCGTAGAGGCGGTAGGGCGAAGCGCCGGGCTTCGTGCGCCGGAACCATTCCTGCATCAGCGGCCCGGTTGCCGCCAGCACCAGGTAGGGCAGACCGAGGCTCGCCATCAGCAGGGCGAGGATGTGCCACGTCGGATCGCTGCTGGGGTGCGGCTTCCAGGCGTCGCCCGGCGTGATCGGCAGCGTCGCGAGCGCGGCCGCGAGGAGGCTCAAGTGCAGGATCGCCTGCGTGCGGGGCTGCAGGCGGCGGGTGATCGCGTGGGCGTAGGCGTAGCCGCCGAGCAGCAGCACCTGAAAGAACAACATGCACGTGGTCCACACGCCCGGGCCGCCCCCGAACCAGGGCAGGATATACTTGCCGATGAGCGGCTGTACTTGGAACAGGAGGAAGGCTCCGGTAAAAATCGTCAGGGCGAAGGCGGGCATGAAGAAGGGGCGGCACGCTGCCGCGCCCATGGGAGAAAAGGAAAGAGGCGGGCGTGGCAACCGGCATCCGGAGCTGGGCCGAGAGTCTTGTGGCCCTGCGCGTGAGCGCTTCTGGCTCGGTATCTGGCAGCTGCCGTCAGCGGTGGGCGGGCACGTCCTCGTGCCCGCATTCGAATTGCGATCGAGCGGGCCGGACATGCGGGCACAGGGACGTGCCCGCCCACCCAAAGACGATTTTCCGCGCTGCCAGGAGCTGAGACGCGCCCCGGGAATCTTGTCGCCCGGCGGGTGAGCGCGGGGACCGAACGCGGGAGCGGCAGCATGGCGGTGTTGCGTTACCCGCCCGTGCCGTGCGGCGTCATACCTGATTCTGACCGCGTCTTTTCCCGCCATGAACCGCCCGCTTGTCCTGCTCGTTTGCTCGGCGCTCCTCGGCGCGTTGCCGGCCCGCGCGGCGGGCGTGCTCGATTTCCTTTTCGGCAAGCGTGACATCGAGGTCATCACGATCACCGACATGTCGCCCGAGGGTCGTTTGCTCCGCCGGCCTTCGGCGGAAAAGCCGGCCTATTACATCGCGGTGAGCGTTGGTTTTCGCGACCTCGGCGGGGTCATGGGCGGCGAGAAACAGCCGCCCAACGACGAAGTGATTCGCACGCTCACCAAGGTGCTGGCCAAACAAGGGTACCTGCCTGCCACCCAACAGACCCCGCCGCCGACGCTGGTTCTGATGCTGGCCTGGGGCACGCTCAATGCCGACATGGACTATGGCATGGACCCGGACCTGCCGCCGCAACAGCGCAACCGCCAGCAGATCCTGAAATTCCTCGGCGGCTACAAGATGGGATTCTCCGCCACCGACTTCGATCCCTTTACGCCACCGCTCGGCGGTTTGAGCTTCAAGGATTTCGATGCCCGCCAGTTCTACGACCTCGCCGCGGAGGATTTTTATGTCGCGGTCATCGCCGCCTACGACCTCGCGACCATGAAGGACAAGAAGAAGAAAATGCTCTGGACGACCCGGGTGAGCTGTCCCTCGCGCGGCTTCTGGTTCAAGGACGTGCTGCCGGCGATGATGGCCATCTCCGGTCCGAACATCGGCCAAGAGATGAGCCGGCCGGCCTGGGTCAACGCCTCGGAAAAGTACAAACCAGAGGTGCTGATTGGCGATCCCGTGCTCGTCGAGTACCTCGAGAAGGGCGCTCTGCCGGTCGTGGATGTTTCGAAGTCCCCGATGAAAAAGGAAACGCGTCCGCCGGCGAAAGGCGCCCCGCCCGCCCCACAAGCGGCGCCTCCGGGAAAACGGTAGCAGCTTGGTCGCGCCCGACCTGGAGCCAGGCGCGTCGCTGCCTTGGATTGGATTTGGTAGCCGCCTTGGAGCGAAGCGACAAGGTGGTTGGACGAACGGATCGAAACACCACGCTTTCGCTCCGCTCAAGCGCGCCTACGGGACCTGCACACCGAGGCGCCTTCGTTATCTGCGTGGTGGGGCCGCGCAGCCCCGCCGCGGCTCCAACGGAGGGCCGAGCTCCGCCGAGGCTGACATGATGCAACCCGCGACGGCCTCGACGGAGCTCGGCCCTCCATCATCGGAGAAATATGGTCCAGGGCTTACCCGCCTTTTTTCTTGCCCGCCTTCTTGCCGGCCTTGCCCGCGCCGAGTGGATTCACCGGCCACGGTTCCACGCCGGCGCGTTTCGCCCACGCCTGCCATTGGGCGGCGAGTTGCTGCACGCGATCGGGTTGCTGCGCGGCGAGATCGTTTTGCTCGGCGCGATCGGCTTCGAGGTCGTAAAGCTCCCAGCCGCCGGGATGCTTCGAAACCAGTTTCCACCGGCCGGAGCGGATGGCGCGGTTGCCTTCGTGCTCCCAGAACAAAAGACGCGGAGACGGAGAGACGGAGGGATCGGGAGAGGAAGAGACAAGTAGTGGCTTCAGGCTGCGGCCTTCCATCGGCTGGATGGGCTGGCCGTTGAAATCGATCGGATACTTCGCGCCGGCCAGATCGACACAGGTGGCCATGATGTCGATCAAGTGAGAGGGCTCGCGGCAGAGTCTGCCCGGAGCCGCATCGCTCGTTCTTGCCTCCCTCATCCCCGCCGGCCAGTGCACGATCAGCGGCGTGGAAATGCCGCCTTCGTGCACCCAGTGCTTGTACTCGCGGAACGGCGTGTTGCTCACGTTCGCCCAATCGCGGCCGTAGCCGATGAATGTGTCCGCCGGACCGGGCAACACTCCGTAGCCTTGGCGGACCGGCCAGCCGTCGCGGGTCTGATCCGGTTTGGTGCCATATTGCTGCGCATCCGGTGCCATCGGCGGAAGAGACGGTTGCGCGGCCCGGGCGGTGAACGCGCCGATCCGGCCCATCGTCTCGGCACAGCCGCCGTTGTCCTGCAGATAACAGATGACCGTATTGTCGAGCTGACCCGCCGCCTTGAGTTCCGCGACGATGCGGCCGACGCCCTGATCCAGCGTGGTGAGCATCGCCGCGTAAACCTCCATGCAGCGGGTCTCGAATTCCTTGTTCGTGACCCCGGCCCAATCGCCGACCAGTGGCGCCGTGCCCCACTTTGCCTCGGCCACGCCGAGTTTTTTCTGCCTGGCCCAACGGGCGTCGCGGATGGCCGCGTAACCCGCGTCGTAGCGACCCTTGTACCTGGCGATGTCGCTCTCCCGAGCGTGCATCGGCCAGTGCGCGGCGGTGTAGGCGACGTACATCAGGAATGGCTGCCGGGCAAGATCGCGTGCGTGCTCGCGGATGAAGCGGGTGGCGTGATCGCTGATCGCGTCGGTATAATAAAATTCCGCCGGCCGGTATTCGGGATCGTTGGCGACGGTGATCAGGGTGTTGTCGCGCACGAGCGAACTCGGATCCCAGAAACTGCCGCCGCCGTGGATCGTGCCGTAATAGCGATCGAAGCCGCGCTGCAGCGGCCAGTTTTTCCGGTTTGCGAGCGCGGCGGCGGTGGCGCCGGGGGTGACGTGCCACTTGCCCACGGCATAGGTGCGATAGCCGGCGGGTTTGACGGCTTCGGCCAGGGTGATGCTGCGGCGGTTGAGATCGCCGCGGTATCCGTCGACGCCCTTGTCGTCCATCATGTGCCCGATGCCGGCCTGATGAGGATAAAGGCCCGTCAGCAGCGAGGCGCGCGTGGGGCAGCACCGCGCGGTGTTGTAGAACTGGGTGAAGCGCACGCCGCGGGAGGCCAGGGCATCCAGGTTGGGCGTCGCGATTTCGCCGCCGTAGCAGCCGAGATCGGAGTAGCCCACGTCGTCGGCGAGGATGATGATCACGTTGGGCTTGGCGGGCGAGGGAGTCGCGGCTGGCAGGACTGGCGCGCAGGCTGCCAGCGCCAGGAACAAACTGCACCGGGCAAGAGCTGGGTCTCTCATGGCGGGAGTGTTTCGAAAATCGGGTTTAGTGACAACGCTCAGACGTGACACGCGGAAAGGCTTCTCCGGCTCAGGGTGTTTACGAAACGCACCGTAGCCCGCTGCGTGAGCAGCGGGACCGAGGTTGCGGCTGACCGAACGCGGATCCCTGCGCTCACGCGCAGGGCTACGGGAACGAGTTTCCGCAATCGTCGCGGCCTGCGACGAAGTGGATGGATAATTGCCTGCTCCCGGAAGTCGAAGTCCCCAGCCCGTTCAGAAACCGCCCTTGATCCCGAAGACCCAGTTCGCGCCGTATTCCTCCATGGCGCGCAGGTAGCTCTGCTTGCCCTCCTGCACGTCGCGCGGCGATATATACCAGCGATCGGTCATATTCGAGATGTTGCGGCCCTGAACGTAAAGCGACACGAGGGGTGAGAAACGCCAGCCCAGCGTCAGATCGAACTTCGTGATCTCCTCAAAATAGCGGCCATACGTGCTGCTCTCCGGTTTGCGGTCCGCCCAGATCATGGCGAAGTTCGCGCTAAAGCGGCGGAAGGCGTAGCCCACCCGCGAGGAGATGCGATGCGGGGCGGTCCCCGGACGACGTTGATCGGCATAAGACCGCGCGTAATTGAAACCGTAGCTGATGCCGCGCAGGTATTCGCTCGGCAGGAAACCCAGCGTCTGGTTGTAGGCCAAATCCATGTTGCGGTACCGCTGCGGTTCGATGCTGTTCGATTTGGAGCGAAAGGTGTACGAGGCGAAATCGGGATCTTCCACGCCGAACTCCGAGGCCGAGTAATCGAAAGTCTGGACGAAGTTTCGCGACTCGACCTGCGACAGCGACAGCGTGAGCTGGCCGGGTGATTTGCCGGTGAAGTAGTAGGCGATCCGCGCCTGGTACTTCTTGTGGAATTCCGGCAGGAGCTCCGCGTTTGGCGCCGTCACCCGCTGGGCGTTTTCGTCGATCGTCCACAAGCCGGTGAGGTCGTCGACCGCCGGGCGTCCGATCGCCCGGTTGAAGCCGGCCTGAATGTCGAAATTCTGGAGAATCTTGTATTTCAAGACCACCGAGGGGAACCAGTTTTGGTAGTTGGACTTCCTGGTGATCCGCGGCTGGCTCATATACTGATAGCGCATGCCATCGATGGTCAGGGGCCGGCCGGCGGACGTGCCCGGGGCGTTTACCCGGTAACCCGCGGCAATCACGTCGGCGCGACTGAGCGGATTGAATTCCCGCAGTTCATTGCGCGTCTCTTCCATCCGGACTCCCGATCGCAACTGCAGCCTTGAGCTCAGGTGAAAGTCCGCCTGCATGTAACCCGCGGACATCGTTTGCCGGAAGTCGCGCGGATTGGCGATGTTGGCGGTGTAGAAATTCTCCGGCGTGGCCATGTAGGTCCATTGCTCGGGATGCGCCCGGAACAGCTGGGCGATGGCGTTGCGGCTCACCCGTGGGGGCATGCCCTGGACGCCGGCGAGGTTATATATGGTCATCATGTTCGTGCGGCCCCCTTCGAATGGGTTCGAGGATACGAACTCGGGCCCGAGATTCGCCCAATTGCCGAACGTGGCGTTGATGTTGGCGCCGTTCGTGGCGCTTACGGTCGTGGTGTTTCCGCCCGGGCCGGTGTAGGCCCAGATGTCCGCGTCACCCCAGTTGTTGTTCTTGCGCGATTCCTCGTCCCACTTGCCGCCAAACTTGATGACGGTGGGGAACCGCTCCATGAACGGCACGACCCAGCGCGCGTTGAGGGCCCCCGTCCATTTTTCCGTAATCCAAGTCTGATTGGAATTGGTGATCCGGGTGCCGCCGCTGCGGCTGTCGGTGCCGACAAAGCTGGCGAGCTTATACCAGTCGTTCCCCGAGGTCTGTCGGATCACCCACTCGGCCGACTTCGGATCTTTGCGGGTCGCGATCCAGCTGCTGGGAACGCCGCCGCCCTCATTGTTGGAGAACCCACGCTCGATCGCCTCGTAATTGTTCACCGACCGGGACATCGCCGCCGCGCCGTCGAACACCCACGAGCCCACCTTGTATTCGAACCGCGGCGAAATCTGCCGGGTGTACGTCAGCTTCGCGGATGAACCCCCGCCGTTGTTGAGGGTCGCCACGTTGTTGACCGATCCGGAGGCCGCCCGGGTCGCCACGATGGTGGTGGCGCCATCGCCGCCGACGGTCGCCCGGCCGTTGTTCACGTTGGCATTGTCGTTGGCTGCGACGAAGGTGAAGTTCCGGTTCCAGAATTCCCCGTCGAAATAACTGTAGACCATGTTCAGCGACAGGGTGAGGCGCTGCGTCGCCTTCCAGTCGGCGGTCAGCAGCAGCGCGTCTTTCCGGATGAACTTCGGCCCGTCCTTGAAATCGATCTGGCGCACGACCATCTGCCGCTGATCCGCCGCGGTCGGCGCGGTGTTGTAGCCATTGGAGACCAGTATTTGCTCGGTGTAGGAGTTCGACTGGCTCGCGCTCAGCAGGATGCCGAACCGCTGGTTGAAGAACGACTCGGAGTAGTCGAACTGGTAGTTCGGTTTCCATTTCTCCTCCTTGTAGTCAGCCGGACCGTCGGTCTTTTTCAGCGTGAATTCCTCGCTGTTGAAGTTGACGCCAGCGTTGTAGCCCACGCGGCGGCCTTTGCGATCGAACGCGCGCTTCGTCTTCATGTTCACGGTGCCGGCCGGGGAGTCGGCATCGTTCTCCGGGCTCGCGGTGTAATTGATTTCGATCGAATCGATGCTCGTGATCGAAAAGCCCTCGAAGCTCGTGGCGCGCGAGGCGGCACCGCCGCCGCGGTTGGCATCGGCGCTGGCACCGCGCATGCCATCGAAGGAGACCCCGACGTACTGGCCGTCCATGCCGCCCAGCCGCGGACCGCGGGGCTCGGACTCGACGTAATCGAGGTCGACCCCGGGGAGGTATTTCAGGAACTCACCGACATTGCCGTCGGTCACGTCGCCGAAGATGTCCGAGGACACCGAGGTCGTGATGTTCATGTTGCGGCGCTGGGCCATGATGGCCTTCGAGTTGCCCTCGCGCTCGCTTGACACCGTGAAGGCGGAAAGCTGGACGACCTCGCCCTCGCGGCGTGGGGCGATGGCCGTGCTGGTCAGGTTGATCTCGCGCACGGCCGCCTGGCCCGCCGAGACGGTGAAATTTTCCTTCACCGTGTTGTAGCCGGAGAACAGCACGGTGATGGCGGCCGGGCCTGCGGGCACTTTGTTGAACTGGAACGATCCGTCGCTCTCGGTGAAGGTCACCTGATTGGTGCCATCGAGGCGAATCTCGGCATTGCCGACGTATTCCTTGGCCGCGGGATTGTAGACCCGGCCCTGCACCGTGCCGGTGGCAGGCTGTTGCGCGAGGCTGGAGAAGGCCGGCAGGAGCCAGCCGACCGCGAGCGCAACAAACAGCGGCCAGCGCCGCAACAGGGGTTGGGTGGTTTTCATGGGGGGCTTGGAGTTGGTTTGCGGACAGGTTGATTGCGGTCTGAGGCGGGGTAACTGCGGCTATCGAGCGCCGGGGTTGGCGACGCCCTTGTTTCATTTAGCCTAATCGTTTCCCGGGTTTCAGCGTGACGCAGATTTTGGCTTTTCGGCTTCGGATCTTGCCGGTCGCGGTGAGCCCAAAACCGCGGGGTGGACGCGGACCCACCGCAGATTTGGCGGGCCATGTTCCGCGCCCAACCTTCCACCTCGCCGGGTAACCCAATGGGTTGCTCGAACCTGGGGGTATTTCCCGCGCGCGCAGGTGAACTGCTTCGATCGGTGCTACCGGGCGGCGAGCGCCGCCTGCATGCGCCGCACCGCCTCGATCAGGGTCGCGCGGGTGCAACCGAAATTCAGGCGGACGTGCGTGCCGGGGGCGGCGCCGAACGCCGCGCCATCGCTCAGGCCCACACCGTGCGCCTCGAAATGGGCCACCGGCTGATCCAGGCCGAGGGCGGCGACGTCCAGCCACAGCAGATACGTCGCCTCCACCGGCGCTTCCACGCGCACGCCGGGCAGTTCGCGCGCGACCGCGTCGAGCAGGTAGTCCCGGTTGCCGCGGAGGTACGCGAGCAGCGCCTGCCGCCAGGACTCGCTGTCGCGGTAGGCCGCTTCGCAGGCGACGTAGCCGAGGTTGTTCACCTCGGCGACGATCCCCGCGGAGGCGCGCAGGAAGCGGGCGCGAAGCTTGGCGTCGGGAATGATCGCAAGGGACGTGCCGAGCCCGGGCACATTGTAGGTCTTGCTCGGCGCCATCAGGGTGATCGTGCGCGCGGCGATTTCAGGCGAAAGCATGGCGGTCGGCACGTGCGGCAGCGCCGGATCGAGCACGAGGTCGCAGTGGATTTCGTCGGAGCAGAGCACGAGGTCGTGCCGCTCGCAGAACGCGGCCAGCTGCGTGAGCTCCTCGCGCCGCCAGACGCGG
Source organism: Opitutaceae bacterium (assembly GCA_044344465.1). Classification (GTDB taxonomy): domain Bacteria; phylum Verrucomicrobiota; class Verrucomicrobiia; order Opitutales; family Opitutaceae; genus ER46. The sequence goes on along the minus strand of JBIJCX010000030.1, from coordinate 15,417 downwards.
CCGAGCGGATTGTGCGGGTTGCAAAGGTAGAACAACTTCGTCCGCGGCGTCACGGCGCGCTCGAGCGCCGTCCAGTCAATTGCCCAGGCGCCGCCTTGCAGGACCCAGGGCACGGTCACGGACGCACGCGCGCTGTTTTTCGGCGCGCTCATGAAGGGCGGATAGACCGGCGCGATCGTGAGCACTTCATCGCCCGGCTCGGCGAAAGCCTGGGCCGTGACGTTGAGCCCGACCACGAGCCCCGGCAGCCAGACGATCCACGCCGGTTCGATTTTCCAGCCGTAGCGTTCCGCCATGGCGTTGACGACGGCATCGACCGTCGACTTGACCGGACGCGCGTAACCGAAGACCCCGTGTTCCACACGTTCATGCAGCGCGGCGAGGATGGCCGGGGCGGATTTGAAATCCATGTCGGCCACCCACAGCGGCAAAATATCGCGGCCGGCGTACTTCTGCCATTTCTGCGAATCGGTCCCGCGGCGGTCTATCGGCGTGTCGAAATCAAACGTCATAGGGCCGCCAACGTGTGCAATTGACCAAGGCGCGGCAACCCAAACTCCCCGCGGCGCGGGACACAGCTGCCCGATTCGATTGCCGCACAGCCGGGCCTGCGTGCGGCTCGATTTAGCGGTGGTTTTGGCGGCGTGGCTTCGCGGTATCCAAGTTTGTTGTTCCGGCGTTTGCTTCCGTGGGCGGTGATCGTACCGTTTGCCCGCACCGCATGAGCCCTTCGCTTCAACTCGTTTCCATCGATCTGCGGGTGGCCGACCTGGCGCGCAGCGTGGAGTTTTACACCGGTCAACTCGGCTTGGCGGTGCTCAACTCGGGCGCGGGCCGGGTCGAGCTCGGCCTGGCCGCCGGGGCCGTTGCAGCGGGCGCCGGCAATCCGGAGGTGATGCTCACCCTGACGGAGGTACGCCCCGCGCCACCCGCGCGATCCGATGCCGCCGGCCTTTTTCATGCCGCGCTGCTCCTGCCGACACGGGCCGCGCTTGGCGCGTGGCTGCGGTTCGCCGCGGAACGCGGCGTCAAGTTTGACGGCTTCGCCGACCATGGCGTGAGCGAGGCGATCTATTTTGCCGATCCCGACGGCAACGGCCTCGAGTTCTACGCCGATCTTCCGCGCGAGACGTGGCCATTCGCCCCGAACGGCGAACTCGCGATGGTCACCCGCGCGCTCGATGTGCCGGCGCTGCTGGCCACCGCCGCCCCGGCTTCGGCCGTGCCGCTCGCGGGTGCGCATTGGGGCCACCTGCACCTGCGGGTGACCGACCTCGATCGCAGCGAGAAATTCTACCGCGATCTGCTCGGCGTTGTCCTCACGCAGGGCACGTTTCCCGGCGCCCGTTTTCTCGCGGCCGACGGCTACCACCACCACCTCGGACTCAACACGTGGGGCCGGCCGCGCGCGTCGCAGTCGCCCGACGCCCTCGGGCTGGCCGAAGCGACTTTCGCCCGCGCCGGGGTGGCGGCGCCGCAGTCCCGGCGCGATCCCGACGGCATTGCCTTGAAAATAGTCGCGGCGCGAGGCGATTTTGCCGGCCGGTAGTTCCGGCCAGTAAGACGTCACACGATACCAAATACGCCGGATTCCGCCCTTTCATTCCTCCGGTGGGGTGGCCGGCCGGCCATTTTACTTCGGGCGTTACTTTCCCGCCTGCCGCCCCGCGATCGCTTTCGAGAATTTGTCGACCGCGTCTTCCGGCATCACGAGCTTCCAGCCGGTCACCGACCGTTGAAAAGGCCACTTATCTTCCTTGGTCTGGCCACCCTCGCTGCCGACGCGCACGCGTACGACCACCGTGTCGGCGGTGAGCTCCCGCGACCCGAGCACCTGCATCCCGCTTACCTGTCCGGCTTCCTTGGCCAGCATCAACGCCATCAAATGCTCCGGCGTACGATATTGATCCCGCGCCGCTTCGGGCAACCGCGCGAGCATGGCCTCCGCCTTGGCCCGGGCGCCCGGCGGCAGCGTGATCGCGCCGGACAACGCGTCCAGGTCGCCGCCGACCGCCGCCCACAACATCGTCTCGACCGCCGCTTCCGGCGTGGCCAGCCCGGCGTTCTTCCAGTCGGCAACCGGAGTCAACTTCGCGGCCGCTCCGCTCGCATCGAGGCCCTTCGCCGCCGCCGCGGCCTGCACCACCCGGGTGAAGGACTGCGTGCTCGCCTGCAACGCGCGGATTTCCTCGCGCAGCCGTTTCAGTTCCCCGCGCTCCTCGGCGCGCGCCGCCTCATGGTCCGACGCCGCCACGACGACTGCGCCCGCGGTCGCGGCGTGCGGTGCTCGTGCCGCTGGCGCGTTCGCCTGGGCCAGACTGCGCATCTCCTGGCGGAGCAAGGCAAGTTCCTCGCGCAACTGGGCGTTGGCCGTGTGCTGGAGATAGACCGCGGCCACACCTGTGACCGCCAATACCGTGACCGCCGTTGCTGCGAAGGTGTTCATTCGGCCAGCCTTTCAGGTTTTTGCCGCTGCGTCACGCTGCGGGGCGGTCGTCACAACCGCGCGGCGTTGCAGTCGCGGTCCCTCACGCCGGTCGGTTAACCCGGAACGCGAACGAGTAGAGTTCGGCACTCCGCAGCGCAAAGCGCAGACAGACAGACTTGCCGGCCAGGGCGGAGAGATCGCTCTTGCCCTGCCACGTCACCGGGGCGCGGAGCGAGTCGGACGTGACGGGGTCGGATGGGCCGAAGCCGCTCACGGACCGGCCGGCCGGATCCAGCACTTCGACCGTGAGCGAGCCGCGCCCGGCATGCACGTTGAGCTCGAGTCGCCGCCCGGTGAAGTGAAGTGGCACGGTGGTGAGCGATCCCCCGGCCGGGCCGCCATCGGCCGACACGAACCGATCCAGCGGCCATTTCGCGAGTCCGATCGAGCAGGTGTATTTGGTGCCGCGCTCGGTTCCGGTGTACTCGTCGTAAATCACCGGGTTGCCGTGGGTATAGTTGCCACCGCCGTAGTACAGCCAGATCTCGTCCTGGTGCCGAAAGGCCTGCGACGCCGTGGTGAGGAAACCGCTGTCCCACGCGCCCGGCGCACCCAGGGGTACGACCGGCGTCCGGAAGGGCCGCTCCCAGGCGAGCAGATCCCGCGAGGTGGCGAGCTGGATTTCGCAGGGCCCCTCGTGGTTGCGGGTGCGGGTCGTGGGAAAACGGGCGCTGTTATTGATGCTGAAAACCCACGGAAAGCCCACGAGGCAGCTCTCGCCCTGGTAGATGCCGACGCCGTAGAACTCGGTGCGCATGACCGCGGGATTGTCGGGTACATCCAGCGCGGCCCGGACCGGCTCGATCCTGGACAGCGTGCCGGCGTCGTCGCGGAGGTCGGGCTGGAAAGCGAGGCGCGGATCAGGCCACTGCAAAAGATCGTCGGTCCAGGTGACGCCGAAGCAGCGGCGCACGCCACCTCGGACCAGCGTGGAGAGCTTCGGGAACGCGACATGCTTCTTCCACCGGGCGTCGTAATACGCGGTGACCACATCGTTGGAACGAAATAGATTCTGCGTGCTGAGGCGTGTCCACGCGAGGCCATCGGGCGACACCAGGGCGTGCGGTCCGCCGGTGGGTTTGGTGCGGTGATCCCACGCGATCATCTTGTACCGGCGGGCGGGATTTGGCTCCGCCAGGTCCTTGGTGACGCTCGCGATCTGGCAGTTCGCGAGCACGGTATTGTGACGCGCGAGGCCTGGCGCGACCTCGGTCCCGATCATGGGTTTCTCCCAGTGGACGCCGTCGCGACTGGTGGCGTAGTGCGTGGCGAAGTGGGGAAACCATTCGCTGGTGTCGCCAACGTACCACATCTTGAACACCTTTTCCTCGGCGTCGAACAGCACCGTGCCGTAGATGTTGATCCGCCAGCCTTCCCAGGGCCGGTCGGCCTTGAGCAAGGGGTTCATCGGGTGCTTGCGCGCGGGATGCGGCGTAAAGGCGATTCCCTCCGTCGCGTGCACCACCTGCTGATCGATGAACAATTGCGCGCGGCTGCCCACGTCGAAGGCCCCCGTGGGCGAGAGCGGCGGCAGGATGGTCGCCGGGGAAACCGTGGCGGCCGGCGCCGCCGGTGGCCGCGGGGGCGCGGCCGGGGTCTGGCCCAGGCCGCGGGCGCCACCGCCGAGGCCGAGGGTCGCGCCGCCGACGGCACAGGTGATGAAGCGACGACGTTTCATGGCTCAAAGTCGGCCGTTGATGCCGAAGTTGAATTGCGGCGACATCTTGAACATGTCCTGCGGCCGGCCGGTATAAAACACCGACGCGCGATCCGCTTCGGCGAAGACGTTGTCGATATCGAGATAGAGGTCGAAGCGCTTGGACAGGGTGTAGCGCGTCTTGAGGTCCACCGTCGAGCGGGCCATCCGATACAGCAAGGCGGCCTGGTTGGCGTTGAAGGTGACCAGGTATTTGCCCACATGGTTGAACTGGAACCGAAGCGAGGTCCGGCCCCGGATATAGGAGATGCCGATGTTGCCGGTTTCCGGGGTAAAGCCCGCCACCTCGTTGGTCGAGCGGACGACGGCCGCCCCATAATCGCCCTCGGTCTCGAGCTTCGTGTAGTTGGCGAAGACGCCGAAACCGCCCAACCAGCCGCCGAGAAACGAGAACTGCTGCTGGTAGGCCAGCTCGAGCCCGCGGATTTTCGCGAACCCGCCGTTGCTCTGCGAGGTCAGGGTGAAGCCTGCGTATTCGCCGTCGAAGCCATTGTCGGCTCCGGTTCCAATCGGCTGGCCGCCGGCGGTGAAGATGAACTCCTTGATCTCCTTCAGGAACACCCCCGCGCTGAAAAGTCCGATCGGCTCGAAATAGTATTCGATGCTGGCGTCGAAATTGTTCGCGTATTGTGGTTTCAAGGACGGGTTGTTGGTCGAGACGGTCCGCGCCTCGTAGTTCACCGTGGTGCGTGGAATCAACTGCCCGATGCCCGGTCGCCCGATGTTGGTCGCGTAGCTCAGCCGGGTCACGAGGCCGCGAACCGGCTCGTACTTGAAGTGCAGGCCCGGGAACACCCCGCGATTTTCGCCCGTTGCGGTGCGGCGGCCCGAATACTCCGCCGTCACGCGGCGCAACTGCTCGTCGCGCGTCACGGGCCCGACCCAGGCCGCCCGCCGGGCGCGTTCCGCCGGCGTGATGGCCTGCAGGGCGCCGGTGCCGTCGACCGCGGTGTCCTCCACCCGCAGCCCGCCCAGCATCCGCAGCTTGCCCAGATCGATATTGCCCACGATGTAGGCAGCCGCGATGCGTTCGTTGAAGCGCTGATCACCCACCAGGGCGGTCATGGTGTTGAACGCGATGTCGTCCTGAAAAAACTGCGGGGTCTCCCGCAACGCCGTGCCGATGTTGTAGCCCCAATAATCGTAGCTCGATCCTTTCTGCTCCCGAAAGGCTCGGGCCGGATACGGCAGCTTGGGATAGCGCCCACCCCGCACCGGAGATTCGACCTTGGGGTTCGCGAAGCGGGCGAGATTATCGTCATTGATCCCGGTGGCGGGATTCACTCCCTGCACGCCGTCCGCTCCCACCCAGCTCGTGCGCGTGGTCTGGTTGCTCAGGTCGCGGGTTTGCGCGCGATACCGCACCCCGGCCTTGATCCAGGTCGGCACCACAGTCGAGAAACTCTTCTTCACGTTGAGGGCCGCGCCCGCGTATTCGTCCTCCCCAAAATTGTCCGTCAGCGTCAGGAGGTTGCCGGTGTAACTGGCGATGTTGGTCATGTCCGGTCCGCTGGTCTGGCTGATCAGCGGAAAATAGGGCTCGTCCTTCCGCTCGATCCGCAGGCCGATCCCGCGGGCGGTGAGCGCGAAATTTCCCAACCGGCCTTTTTCATACTTCGCCACCGAATTCGACAGATAGGCGTTGTAGTCGATCTCCAGTGCCGGATACCGGTGCACGCCCCCGAGCTGCGAATGCAGGGTCCGCCCGTACTTGGCTCCGGCGGCGGCGGTCAGCTCCGCGGTGCTGTTGGTGACGGAGCGCCATTCGGTGACATCCTTGGTGAAGCCCGGGACGATCGCGCCGGTGCCGGTCAGGTTGCCATTGGCATCTCGGGTGGCGACGGTCTGGGCGGTCGAGAACACCGCGATGTTGGTGTTACTGTACTCGGAGTGTTTGCTGAGGGTGTTGTTCAGATAGAAACGGCTGTTGTCGCTGAGCTTGAAATCGAGCTTCAACCCGCCGCCCCAGCGGGTCCGGGTGTTGCGGGAATCGTGGAATTCAAAGCCGTAGGTGTAAGCCGGATCCTCGAGTTGGACGCGGTGGGCCTGGTTGGTGCGATCGATCAGCGAGGTGTGCGCGCGGTGGCCGTAGTTGAACGCCACTCCCAGCCGTCCGTTGAACACCTCCGAGTAGGAAAAGGTGTAGTTGCGGTGCGGCTCGTCGCGGTCATCGAAAACCCGCCAGATGGCCCCGGCGGAAAAACCCATCCGCCGGCCGGGCGAGACATCGAACGCGCTCTTGCTGACCATGTTCACCGCGCCGCCAATCGAATCGGCATCGAGGTCGGGCGTCGGCGACTTCACGACCTCGATGCGTTCGATCGTGTCGGAGTTGACCTGCTGAAACTGGTATTCGCGGGTGGCACCGGCGGAGGCGGCGTCGGCCATCCGGTTGCCATCGCTGGTGACGGTGCTCAACAGGGAATTCATCCCGCGGATACGGACATACCGCATGTCGCCGCCGACCGATTCCCCGACGATGCCGGGCATCCGGATCAGCAGATCGGCCGGATTGCCGGCCAGATTGCCGAAGGCGTCGGCCGACACGACATTGCGGATGCCGTCCGATTCGCGCTGCAGCGTGATCGCCAGGGCGTTGCCCTCGCGTTCGCCCGTCACCACGAAGGGACTCAGGGTGTAAACGTCCGCGGTCAGGCCCACGTCGCGGCGGGTCGAGCTACCCGGCTCGATCGCCACGGCCACCACCTGGGTCTCCAGGCCGGTGTAGGAAACCGACACCGTCTTCGCCCCGGCCGGGACCTCGAAGAAGCGATACTCTCCGTCCTCGTTGGTCGCGACCGAGCGCCCGGTGCCCTGGAGCTCAACCCGCGCCCCGGCCAGGGATTTTCCCGTGGCGGCATTCGAGATGCGGCCGGCCAGGGTCCCGGTCTGCGGGGCGATGGGAGCGGCGGCCAGAGCGTCGGCCGCCTGGGTCGTGTGACCGGGGGTCAGCGCCAGCGCGAACCAGCCGAACAGGAAGGCAAGGGGAGTTTTTCGTTTCATGGAGGAAGAGGATGATTCGCCGCGGAGGTTGGTAGGGTTTGGTTTAGCGGGCGGTCGCCGGTTTTCACCCGCGCCGCCCCCCCGACTTTTTTTTCGGCATCGGCCACGGAATTCTCCCGTCGCACGGTCAGTGATCCGGTTTTGTCGTCCTGCACGCCGACGAGCACTGTACCCGCCAGCATGGCAGCGAGCGCGGCATCCGGCGTCATCTCGCCCTTGACCACGCGCGTGCGAACGCCTTCGACGGCGTCGGCCGGAAACAACACCTCGCGGCCGGACTGTTCGGCGAGACGCTTGAGCGCTCGCTCGGCCGTGTCCGCGGGCAGGTTGAAATAGGTCCTGGCGGCCTCGGCCGGAAAACCGGCACTGGCTCCCAGGAGGCAGAGCAGGCAGACCCCGAAAAAGAGGCGCCGCCATCGGTTGCAGGGTTGGTATGCTGGCGTCACACGACGAAGTCGGATGAACCGGACAAATCTGTCACCGGAATTTTTCGCGATCGTGAAGAATCTCAGGGCCTCTGCGCGGCAGAAGCCGGGCGAAGCACGATTTCTTCGGGGCCGCGCACATCCGCTTCGATGCCAAAGCCGTTGCGCAGCAGGCCGACGAAGGCCTCGGTCCGGTCGACGCGAAAGAGACCGCTTACGCGTATCGCGGCGAGCGCGGGATCGTCGATGACGAAGCGCACGCTCGGCCGATCGGCCGAGCGCCGGCTGGCGGCATGCCCGTTGAGGATCGCGATCGCCTCGGCCAGGGGCGTGCGGGTGAACTCCACCCGCGGGGTGCGCCAGGCCAGCCGCTCGGCGAGTTCTTCCGGACGGATCGCCGTGACCTGGGGCAGCGGGGTGGAAACGCGCGCGGGCTGCACCACGATACGGTGGCCGACGCCGAGCACGGCGAGCGGCTCGGGCGCTCCCGGAGTCGGGGCCGACGCCGCCCCAGGCGAAACGGCCGTTGGTTGATCAACGGCCACCTGGCCCTCGGTGACCAGAACCTCCACGCCCGTCGGTTGGATTTGTACGGAGAAAGCGGTGCCCACCGCTCGCGCCTCCACGCCGCCGGCGACAACGACGAACGGTCGTGCCGGGTCTTTCGTCACCTGGAAATGGGCCTCGCCGCGACGCAACGCGACCCGCCGCAGGTCCGGGCTGAAGTCCACGGCGATTTCCGCGCCGGCTCTGAGATCGACGACCGATCCGTCCGGCAGACTCTGGCGTACTGGCATGAGCAATACCGCGCCGCTTGCCGGCGCCCCCGCGACCTCCCGGCCCTGGGCCGCAGCCTCCCGTTCACCGGCGCTTCGCCAAACGGTCCCGACGATGGCCAGCACCGCGAGCCCGGTGGCGGCGGCAATGGTTCGCCGGCGGCGGCGCCGGGCACGGGCCGCCAGTTCGTCGCGCAACCGTTGGCTCGCTCCGGCGTGAAAGGGGCGATCGAATTTTTCCCAGACGGCATTGAACCGGGCCAGCGCCTCCCGATGCCGCGGATCGGACTCGCACCACGCCTCCAGGGTCGCCATCTCCGTTCCGCTGAGCCCGGCATCCGCCCGGGCCTTCCAGGCCGCGGCCGCGTGCGCGATGGCGGCGGTCTCGCCCTCGGCCTTTTCGGAAATGGAACGAATTCGCTTCATCGGCGGAAAGTCAAAGTCCACGACGGGCAAAAAACTTTTCGCAGCGTTTCATGCCGCGCAGGACCAGCCCCTGCACCGTTTGCTCGGAAATCCCCAACCGTCGCGCGATCTCCTTCTGCGGCAGGCGCTCGATCTTGCGCAGCATGAATACCTGGCGGCAACGGGCCGGCAACGCGTCAATCGCTTCGGCCAGCAGGGCGATCTCTTCGCGCGCAAAAGCCGTCTCGGCGGCATCGGGCCGGCCGTCGTACACCGTCACGGCCGCCAGATCCGTCCCCCGTTGGATCGGAGACGCCTGCTCGCGGCGCAGCGCATCCGTGGCGACGTGGCGGGCGATCTGAAAGAGGAAGCCCTTGGCCGAGCGAATCGACTGGGTGGCGCGGATTCGCCAGACCCGGAGATAGGATTCCTGCGCCACATCGTCCACGTCCCGGATCGAAGGAAACGTGCCGCGCAGATAGGCCTTGAGCTGTCCGTCGTGCGCGTGGACCTCGTCGATGAACCACCGCGCATGGTCGGGCGAGGCCGCCACGCCCGCGGGCGCACAGGAGACGGTGGGGTTGGAAGTCGGTTGGCTCACGGACGCATCATGCAGGCCGGGAGCCGCTAGACCTCACGGGGCGAAAAAACAAGTCTGGGTTTCTGGCCCCATCACGATCGCGCCAGGATTCCGCTCGGGGCCAAGCCGGCTCGTTTCAGCCTTCTGCCGCGGCCAGCTGCGCCACCTCGAAGCCGTCGATCAAATCAGCGAGCGCGGCGCGTACGCCATCAGGGGGGCCGTGCTTCAGCACGTAGCCGCAGGCCCCGAGATCGAGAAACATGAGCACGGTCTCGTGCCAGCTTTCGGACGTAACCATGATCACGGCGGCCTCCGGATCGAGGCCGAGGATTTTCTGCAGGGCAACGTGGCCCGGCATCACGGGCATGTTGATGTCGAGCAGAACGAGCGATGGCCGGTGCCGTTCGTACATGGCGACGCCCTCGTCGCCATTGGTGGCATCGAAGATCTGCCCGAGCCCGAGCGAGCGCAGGGCGGTGCGCAGGAACAACCGCACGTGCGGCTCATCATCGATGATGAGCGCAGTGAGCCCTGCGCGTTCGGTCGCGGTGGGGCCATGGTTCCCGGTTGATTCCATGCCAAACCATCGACACTCGCCCGCCAGCACTTGAGTGCGCAATGGAACTTTCTTGAGGGTGCGGCCCACCCGGGAGGCGTGGCGAGGGCGCAAACCGGCGAACGGCCGAAGCTCGTTGGATGATCTGCGGCGCGAAAAATTGTCGCCGTCGCCGGGGAAATCGTGGAGAAAATCAGCCATGAACTCCACACGTCGTCAGTTCCTGGGTCATGGGTCGCTGCTGGTGGCCAGTGTCGCGTTGCCACCGTGGCAGCGGGCTTTCGCCGCCCAAGGCGTGCCTCATCCGATGGCGGGCCGGATTTTCAAGTCACTCAAGCTCGGCATGATCAAGGTTCCCGGCAGCCTGACCGAAAAGTTCAAGGCGGCGAAGGCGGCGGGTTTCCTCGGCGTCGAGCCCGGTGCGCCCGGCATGGATGTCGCGGCGACGAAGCAGGCGATCGCCGATTCCGGCCTGCCGGTGGACGGCACGGTCTGCGCCTCACACTGGACGATCCGCCACACGAGTGCCGATCCCGCCACCCGCGCCAAGGCGCTCGCGGATCTCCAGGCGGCCTTGCGCGACACGCATGCGGTGGGCGGTCACAGCGTGCTGCTCGTGGTGGGCAAGGGTGAGGACGGCCCGGAAAGCGAGATCTGGCCGCGGTCGGTTGAAAACATCCGCAAGGCCGTTCCGCTGGCGGCCGAGCTCGGCGTGGCCATCGTGATCGAAAATGTGTGGAACCAGTTTCTCTACGATCATGCCGGCGGCGCGAATCAGACCGCGGAAAAGTTCGTGCGCTATGTCGATGATTTCAATTCGCCCTGGGTGGGCATGCATTTCGACATCGGCAACCACTGGAAGTACGGGAGCATGGGCGATTGGATTCGCACCCTGGGCCGGCGGGTCTTGAAACTCGACATCAAGGGCTTCTCCCGCGCCCAGAACAAGTTCACCCCGATCGGCGAAGGCGACATCGATTACGCGGATGTGAGGAAGGCGCTGCACGAGATCAATTATCACGGGTGGCTTGCCGCCGAGGTCTCCGGCGGCGATCTCGCCCACCTGCAGGGCGTGGCGGCCCAGATGGACCGGGCCTTTGGGCTGTGACAACAGTCGGTCGCTTTGTCGCCGAGGCGCTGCGCGCCGCCGGGTCAGCCATGCGTTTACGGTTCCGGGCGAATCGTTCCTCGGGCTCCTCGACGCGTGCGCGGACGCAGGTATCCGGGTAATTGCGACACGGCATGAGGGCGGCGCGGCCTTCATGGCCGAGGCGCATGGGCAGCTCACCGGCCGCCCGGCAGTCTGCCTCGGCACCCGGGCAGTCGGAGGCGCCTACCTTGCCATCGGCATCCACACCGCCCGCCAGGACTCGACGCCGATGTTCGCCATCGTCGGCCAGGTTGAGCGCCCCTTCCGCGGCCGCGAGGCCTTCCAGGAAATCGATCAAGTAACGACGCTCGGCGGCCTGGCCAAGTGGGCGGCCGAGCCACGCAACGCAAGCGAAGCGGCCGCCGCGATGGCGGAGGCAACCCGCCAGGCCCTCGACGGTCGGCCCGGCCCCGTCCTCCTCTCGTTCCCCGAGGACCTGCTCGACGAAACCATGCCCGCTGACGCGCAGGTGGACAACGTGCGACCCGCCGTCGCGCGTGCAACCGACGGGGAGGTTCGCGCGATTGTCGAGTTTCTCGCCAGCACGCGGCGGCCGGTGATCCTCGCGGGCGCCGGCATCCTGCGGGCGGCGGCTTCGGCGGAGCTCACCCGCTTCGCGGAACTTCTCCAGGTCCCGGTGATCGCCGCGTGGCGCCGCCCCGACATCATTTCCAACGCCCATCCGCTGTATCTCGGGATGACCCTTTTTGGGGCCGCGTCGTCGGTCCGCCGGCGGCTCGACGCGGCCGATGCACTTGTCGTCATTGGTTCGCGGCTCAACGAGCCGACGACGTTTGGTTACGAGATGCCGCGAGCCGGCCTGCCGTGGGCGCACGTCGATCTGGTGCCGGGCGCGGCGGCCGGTTCCACGCGGCCGGCGATTGCGGCCGCGGCCGACGCGAAGGCGTTTCTTGAAGCTGCGAACGAATGGTTCGTCGGTCGCGTGACGCCGACGCCCGGCTGGTTGCCACTCGCTAGGCGAACAACCAGGTGGATCGGGCCCCGTGGGAGGCGTCGTCGGTGGTCGATGCGCGGCCGTGGGACGGTCCAGGAATTCACCCGGGCCGTACGATCGCAACCCTCCGGCGGGATCTGCACGATGAGGCTCCTGACGACCGAGGCCGGGAATTTCTCGAGCTGGGCGGCCCGTGGTTTCCGACGCCCCGGGACGTTCCTCGGGCCGACATCCGGGGCGATGGGCTATGGGTTGCCGGCAGCGATCGCAGCCGCGCTCGTCCATCGCGATCGCCCGGTCGTCGCGCTCGTGGGCGACGGCGGCCTGGCCATGACGATGGCCGAACTGGAGACGGCGGCTCGCGCTGGAGCCAGGGTTATCGTTGTGGTCTTCGACAACCAGCGGTACGGGACGATTCGGATGTGGCAGGAGCGGCGGGGGACTGGCGTCGGGGTCGCGACCGAACTGGGGCCGGTCGACTTCGCCGCGATCGCCCGCGCGTGCGGGGCCAACGGAGTGAGAGTCGAGCGCGATATCGACTTCGAACCGGCGCTGCGGACGGCAGTCGCGGCGGATCGTGCGACTCTCATCCACGCGGCGCTCGACCAGGCTTGGGTGTCGATCGACCAGCTGCCGGCGTGAGTTGGCATGATGCTATCCTTGGCGCCAGAATTGTTTGCGGATCAAGGCATCCCTGCGCTCACGCGCAGGGCTACGATCAAGGCGTAGCCCGCCGCGTGAGCGGCGGGACCAAAGGTACACCCGCGAAAATTGGGTCGCTGGGTATAGAACGGTTTCATGAATTCTGTAGCCGCGCTTGAGCCGAAAGCGAAAGCGTGGATGCACGGGGTCCACGTTGTCGCTGCGCTCCAACGCGGCTACACGTTTTCTGAAACCGCTCTAGCTTTCGCGGTTCTCCCGCATGCGCCAGCGCGCTGGCACGCGCCGAAGACCCGGACGAAGTCGGTTCGATTTTCAATCGCCGGCCGGATTCACGCCGCCGACGGCACGACGTGGAAAAAGACCGCGGCCCAGTGGCACGCGCTGCCGGCCATGACGAAGAGGTGCCAGAGGGCGTGCTGATAGGGCAGGCTTTTCCAGAGGTAGAACGCCGCCCCGCCGGTGTAGCAGAGCCCGCCGGCAACCAGCAATGTGAGGCCCCCGGGAGGCAGCGCGGCCGACAGCGGCTTGAACGCCACCAGGACCAGCCAGCCCATGCCGATATAAATCAAGGTCGACACGAGGCGGAAACGCCCCGCATGCCAGAACTTGAGCGCCACGCCGACGATCGCGAGGCCCCACACCACCCCGAACAGGCTCCAGCCCCACGGCCCGCGCAGCGTGACCAGCAAGAACGGAGTGTAGGAGCCGGCAATCAGCAGAAAGATCGCGGCATGGTCGATTTTTTGCAGGACCTGTTTGATCCGTTCGCCGCGAAAACTGTGGTAAAGGGTCGAGGAGGTGTAGAGCAGGACGAGTGTCGCACCAAATATCGCCGTGCTCACCAGATGCCAGGCGTCGCCGAACCGGCTGGAAAAAACCACCATCAGCACCAGCCCGGCGATGCTCAGCGCCACGCCCAGGCCGTGGGTGAGGCTGTTGGCCAGCTCTTCGCGATTTGAATAGTCGGCGGACACCCCGGTAGCGGGACAGAAAGCCGTCGGAGAGGAAACTTGAATATCGGGCCATTCGAACCCCTATCGCTCCGGGTCGTTTCCGCTGGCGACGATTCAAATCCCGATTCGCGTTCAAGTTGAGCTTAACCGTGTGCAGGAGAATTCGCCTTGTAGGGCGCTGCTCGTCGACGCCCCTACGCGGATTTAGAAAAAACCGAGCAAGGAGATTTCCAATCCCTTCAATCCTTTGGCCCACGGAACAACACGGAATACACGGAAGATTGCCCGCTTTTGACCGCGCCGAAGGCACGCCGGCCGTCGCTCACGTGACCGGCAGGCCGCTCGCGCGCAGGAGCGTCTCGTGTACCGCGAGGTCGTGGGCGGGCGGCCACTCGAATTTCTTTTCTCCCCGGATGACCTGGGCGAGATCGACGAAGTCGGCCTCGTAGCGGGGCAGCGCCGGCACGGGCACATCTTGGTAGCCTTTCTTGAACTCGCCGCGGGGCTCCGCCAGCGCGAGCCGAAGCGCCGGCGGTTCCAGCGGCCGGATGTCCACGGTGCCGCCATCGCCACACACGACGAACTGCCGCCTCGCCTGGCCCGCCACCTCCACCAGCGAGCTGCGGACGGTGACGAGTGCGTCCGGGTATTCGAGCGTGGCCAGCTGGTGGTCGAGCAGGTTGTCCGGAAAATTCCCGCTGTGGCGGCCGTGGGTCGTGACCTGCCGCGGCGGGCCGAGCAGCGTCACCACGGCGTCGATCACGTGGCCGCCGAGTTCGAACATGGTGCCGCCGCGATAGGGCAGCAGCTTGTTCCGTTCGCCCGCGCCGCTGGCTTTGCCGATGACGGTTTCAATAGCGAAGATTTTTCCCAACCAGCCCTCCCGCGCCGCCCGGGAGCAAAACTGAAACGCCCGGTTGTAGCGAAACACAAAACCCATCTGCACGGTGAGGCCGCGGCGGGTGGCGTCGTCGAGCAGTCGCTGAAATTGCGGCAGCGATTCGCCGGCGGGTTTGTCGAGGTGCACATGGACTCCGGCGGACACGCAGCGCGCACCGACGGCGAGCAGATCCTTCACTTCCGTCTCCACCGCCACGGCCCGGAGGTCCTTCGTGTTCAGCAACGCCTCTTCCGTCAGCCACGGCACGCCCTGATAGTCTTTGCGCTGTTGGGCGGCGCGGCGAAGCCGCTCATCCGGCTCGACCACGCCGACCAGCTCAAAATCCAAGGAGCGCCGCAGCGCGGCCAGTTTGCCATCGGCATGGGCGTGCCCGGTCCCGATTTGTCCGATCCGAAGCCTCGCCCCGGGGCCGGCGGCACGGGCCAGGCCGCTCAGGCCAACCGTACCCGATGCTGCCAGCCCGGCCTGACCGAGAGTGGAGAGAAATGTCCTGCGGTGCATGCGTAGAACCGTGCCACGGCCGCCGGTTGCAAGGCAACTCCTGGCGTTGACCGCACGCGCGGAAAGGAATGCGCGATGGGTTAGAAGGTTTCATGCACTTTAGGGCGCCGAGACGGACAGAATCAGAGGTAGGGCAGGTCTTTGACCTGCCCATTCACGCGCTGAGTGTTCGCAGGGCAGGTCAGAGACCTGCCCTACCCGGCGTCGTCGATTCGGACAAAGTGCCTGACCCGAATGGCGCTTAGATAAGGCGCAAAACTTTCTTGTTCAGCGGCCTGCGTCGTTCCGTATCGGGAAAACGAGCACGCATGATTTGGCGGGAGAGCCGGCGCATTTCCGCGAGG
>JBIJCX010000029.1:0-41878 GCA_044344465.1 Opitutaceae bacterium | reverse complement strand
CAGGCCCCCGATGCGAATATCAACGCGCACGTCAGCAACTGTACCTGCCTGCACCACCACCACCAGAATCCAGCACGCCTCAGCGATAAAGACGATTCCCCGAAGACAGTAATCAATCTGCAACCCTGCACCGGAACGAACTGAGCATCCTCCCAATTTTAGCACCATGAATCCCAACCATCTGGGCTCAACCGAATACCAGTATGGACTGCCCTCACGTTATGGAAACAAGGCCAAAGAACCCTCATCGAAGTAATCCCCGCCCTGGTACTCACCCCATGTTCCACCGCACACATACTCCTACCCACCCGCCAAGAGAAGAAACCGCCACAGAGCACCTTCAGCGCGACGAAAACCGTTCAAAGTATTTTGCACCACAAAATGACCTCCAAAACCCAAGCATGATGAGCAGAGTCGCAATATCCCTACGCCCAAAACAGGCGTTGGGAAATTCCGACGGCAGCACGGCCGCACGTTTACAGTCGGTTCAAAATTTTCCGTGCCGGGACGGGCATCCGCGCGGTTTAATTGAAGAAACTTGAACAGGTTTGCACCACTTTGAACGACCCGATACCGGGCAATCGTTCAGTCGAAACCGCTCCTCATAGCGCTTTCATCCGGAGGAGCAGTGCACGCGGCTTTGCTCGGCAACCGATCCGAGCCTGGCGACGGAGCGATTTACCGTTTGAGTTCCGGTGGTTTGGATGTATCGGTTCGGGCAAGCTCGCCCGGGCTTCCTTCCCCGCTGCCTTTGGTCCGCCCCGTATGTCCGCCCCCGCCACGCCCCACGCTTTGCTGGCTGCACGTCCGATGAACGTCCAGAATCGTGCGGAGATGCGGCAAGCGTTGGAGCGGGCGTTGCACTTGGCCCATCGCAGTCAGCTCACGTTGCGCGTGCCGCCCGAAGTGAAGGCGGTCCCCAACACGCAGGGGATGCACTACCACTACCGGCCGGAGATTTTCCTGCAGTTGCAGGGCGCGACGGATTTCAATTTTCCGCGGGGAAAGTTCCGTCTCGGAGAGGATGAGATCTGTATCATCCCAGCCGGCGTGCCCCACGGCGAAGTGGTGCACCCGGGCCCGCACCGGCCGTTTCGCAATCTCGTCGCCGGCTTCTACAACAATACGCTCAGCCTGCATTTCGCTCACGAGGCGCGGCCAGGCAAGCCGGACATCGAGGTCATCGAGTTCTTCAATACACCCAACCTGGATGTGTTTCTGATGCTGGCGAAAACGATCACACAGACTTACAGCACGCAGGGGCCGGCGCGCGACCTGGTGCTCCAAGGCCTGCTGCTCGCGCTGCTCGGACTGTTTCGCAACATCGTCGAAACCGGCACCGGCCAGCTCAACAGCGACATCGGCAAGGTGTTTCAAGCCAAGTGCCTCGTCCGCGAGCAATTCGCCAATCCGGAGCTGAGCGTGAACCACATCGCCGAGTTGCTGGGCTGTTCCGCCGACTACCTGTCGCACCTCTTCAATACGCAGACCAAGGAGCGCCTCACCCACTACATTCAGCGCATCCGGATCGAGGGCGCAATCCTCGCGCTGGAGACATCGAGCCTCACTATTTCGGAAATCGCCTACGCCAGCGGCTTCGCGGATCCGGCGTATTTCGCCCGGGTGTTCAAGCAGCACAAGGGCACCGCACCCCATGACCACCGCAGCCAGTTGGAAACGCAGCGCACGCAGCAGGAAGAACAGCCGAAAACGGTCTACTTCGACCGGCTGGATTTCACGCACGGCATCCCCCGCCGGAAGGGTCCGGACAGGCCCGGCGACGATGCCCCGCCGGTCTCGCCGACGTCAAGCGCGTGCTGAGCCGGCGGCGGGATCCGATTCAACCGGCACCCACACGAGCGCCGCGGCGGCGACGAACAGGCAGACGCCGCCGGCCATGACGGCGTGGACGAGGTTGCCGTGGAGAAAATTTTTCACGACGGGACCGAAGAACAGCGCCGCCAGAATCTCGGGCAGCACGATGAAGAAATTGAATATCCCCATGTAGACACCCATGCGCGCCGCCGGCAGTGCGCCCGAAAGGATCGCGTAGGGCATGGAGAGAATCGACGCCCAGGCCACGCCACCGAGCGCGAGCGCGGCGAGTAGGAGATAGCGGTGTTGCTCACCGTGAATGAAGCCGACTGCGACCAACCCGAGCCCGCCGAGCACGAGGCAGACGCCGTGGATCCAGCGTCGATCAAACGTGCGCGCCGCCGCCATCAGCCCGAAGGCGGCGAGGAACGTCACGGCATCCTTGGTCGCGTAGCAGACGCCGGCCCACTCGGCGCCGCGCTTGAACAGGTCCGACTCCGGATCGCTGCTGCCGAAGATCACGGGCACGGCATTCGAGAAATGCAGCCACATGCAGAAGAGCCCGAGCCACGTGAAAAACTGCACGACCGCGAGCCGCCGCATCGCGACGGGCATGTGGGCGAGTGCGTCGGGGATTTCCTTCAACAAATGCGCAAGGCCGCCGCTCGCGGCCTTCTCCCGGCGAAACGCCTCCAGGTCCTCCGGCGGATCCTCGGGCGTCGAGATCACGGTCCAGAGGACCGCGGCGAGGAACGCGATCGCGCCGACGTAGAACGAGATCTTCACGTTTAACGGGAGCGCGTTGGCGCCGTCGGCGGCGCTGCTCACGTGAAACCAGTTGCGCAGGAGGTAGGGCAGCAGGCCCGCCACCACCGCGCCCACGCCGATGAAGAAACTCTGCATCGCAAAGCCCATGCCGCGTTGTTCGTTGGGCAGCTTGTCGGCGACGAAGGCGCGGAAGGGCTCCATCGAGACGTTGATGGAGGCGTCGAGCACCCAGAGCAGCAGCGCGGCCATGTAGAACTTCGGCAGATTCGGGAGCAGCCACGCAGCGAGCGAACCGGCGTTCGGCATCAGGAGCAGCGCGAGCGAACTGAGGATCGCCCCGACCAGAAAGTAGGGCCGGCGGCGGCCGAGCGGGCCCCATGTACGGTCGCTCATCGCACCGATGATCGGTTGCACGAGGAAGCCCGTGAGCGGCGCGGCGAGCCAGAGCTTCGAGATCTGATCGTCGGCGGCCCCGAGGTATTTGTAGATGGGACTCATGTTGGCCATCTGCAGCCCCCAGCCGAACTGGATGCCGAGGAAGCCGAAGCTCATGTTCCAGATCGCAGTCAGGGAAAGGGGGCGCTGGGTTCTCATCGCTGGGGTGGTTCGCTGAATTCAGGGACGACACGCTCGCCGCCGCGATCGTAAAGCCGGATCCAGCGGCGCAGCGTCGAAACCTTCGCGCCGGCGAGGCTGGCGAGTTGTTCGACCGTAAAGCGCCACTGCCAGTTGCCCTCGGTGGTGCCAGGCCGGTTCAACGTGGCGTCGGCGGGCAGGTCGAGCAGGTCCTGCATCGGAATGATCGCCAGCCGCGACGGCGTGGCGAGGGCGGCCCGGATAATCGGCCACGCCGAAGGTGAACCGTTCAACTGGAAATAATCCGCGACCTTGGCCGCTTCGTCCGCGCCCAGGCTCTCGAGCCAGCCGCGTGTGGTGAGGTTGTCGTGCGTGCCGGTGTAGGCGACGCTGTCGGGCGGGTAGAAGTGCGGCAGGTTGACGTTGTTCGCGTCGTGGCCGTAGGCGAACTGCAGGATCTTCATGCCGGGCAGGCCGGCGGCCCGGCGGAGCGCGACCACGTCCGGCCCGATGTAGCCGAGGTCTTCCGCGATGATGCGCGCCTGCGGCAGGTGGCGGCGCAGGGTTTCAAAGAAC
This sequence comes from Opitutaceae bacterium, assembly GCA_044344465.1. Lineage (GTDB taxonomy): Bacteria > Verrucomicrobiota > Verrucomicrobiia > Opitutales > Opitutaceae > ER46. Next base: position 38,143 of record JBIJCX010000029.1, on the reverse strand, counting down.
GCGAGGCCGGGGCCCTTGCGCCAGCGGCCGACGCGCGCGTCCGGCGCGCCCACGGGAATTTCCCAGTAGGTGTCGAAGCCGCGAAAGTGATCGAGCCGGATGATGTCGCACAGCTCGAACGCCGCCCGGAGCCGGTCGAGCCACCACGCGTAGCCGGTGGTGGCGAGGTGTTCCCAGTCGTAGAGCGGATTGCCCCACAACTGGCCTTCGGCGGAGAAATAGTCCGGCGGCACGCCGGCGACGGCCAGCGGCTGGCCGTGCGCATCGAGCCGGAAGACCGCGCGGTTCTGCCACGTGTCGGCGCTGTCGAGCGCGACGAAGATCGGCACGTCGCCAATGAGGCCGACGCCGCGCGCGGCGGCATGGCGGCGGAGCCGTTCCCACTGGCCGAAGAACAGATATTGGTAGAACGCGTGGCGCTCGGCTTCCTGTTGCGCGGAGGCGGGCAGCGCGGAGCCAAGCTGTGGACTCCACGTGAGAAATTCCTGCGGCCACTGCGTCCACGGTTCGCCGCCGCAGTGCGCCTTGAGCGCCATGAACTCCGTGAATGGATCGAGCCAGCTCGCGTTGCGCTGGCGAAACGCGGCGAGCGAGCCGAGCCCGTCGACTTCGTCCGCGCCACGGGCGGCGAAGCGGTCGTGGGCTTTCGCGAGCACGGACCAGAAGTCGTGATAGAGCCAGCCGTAGTCGACGCGCTCGGCCGGCAGTTGCCGCAACACTGCGATCTCCGAGTCGATCAGCAGGTCGTCGGCCAGCAGTTCGCCGAGATCGATGAAGTAGGGATTGCCGGCGCGGCCCGAGAAGAGCTGGTAGGGCGAGTCGCCATAGCCGGAGGGCCCGAGGGGACAGATCTGCCAGTGGCGCACGCCCGCCTCCGCGAGGAAGTCCACGAAGCGGCGTGCGGCGAGGCCGAGGTTGCCGATGCCGTAGTCCCCGGGCAGCGAGGAGATGTGCGCCAAGACTCCCGCGCTGCGAGTCGTGAGCCAAGTGTTTGGTGCGCTGCCCATGGTGGTGGGATAAATCCTCGGAGAATTGGGACAAAAAGGTGCGGCGGAAACTGCGGCCATCGGAGTCAACCGGTGGCCGCAGGTCAAACTGACGCCCTGACGGAAAGCTCAGCTTAGAACTTGTAGGAAGCGCCGACCGAGTAGGACGCGCCGTATTTCTGGTAATCCTGGATGTAGCGCGTGTCGGCCCCCGACGTGGCGACGAGCGGTTCGTTGGTGAGATTGTAGGCCTGTGCGATCAGGCTAAAGCCCTTCAGCGAACCGTGGTTGAACGTGTAGCTAATTTGACCATCGACTACGGTCTCGGGCTGCAGGTCGCGATAGACGGCACCACGCGGGCCGAAGGTCGCAATGTCGCCGCGGTAGGACGAGCGGTAGCGGCCGCTCACGCGGGCCGAGAAACCACGGCGCTCATAGTAGAACGTGGCGCTCTGCACGCGGTCAGAAAGACCGACGAGCGGCGTCGCCGGATTGCCGAGGTCCGGCTGGATCGAGCTATTGAAGAACGACGCCGTGCCAACGAAACCAAAGCCCTTGAGCACCGGCGCAAATTTTTCGCCGGGCAGCGAGAGCGTGAACTCGAGGCCTTGGATTTTGCCGCCCTGACCGTTGGCAGGGACACTGTTGTAACCGGAAAACAAGGCCGGCGTGGCGGTGGAGCCCGTCGGGTAACCGGTGAAACTGACCAGCGTCTTTTGCGTGTAGGTGTAGGACACGAGCTTCTTGTGGAAGGCCGCGATCGCCCAGTAGCCCATGTTGTCCTTGAAGTAGTGCTCGAGGGAAAAGTCGACCGAATTGGCGCGCCACGGCTCCAGCTTCGGGTTGCCGCCGCTGGCCGACCAGGGGCTGTTCAACGGATCGGTCGCACCGACTTTGGTGGAGTCGAAGCCGTAGTTGTTGCCGGCCCGCATATCGTTCATCGACTGGCGCGCGAGTTGCCGCGCGGCGCTGAAACGCAGGCGCGTCTGGTTGGTCAGCTCGAAGTTCAGGTTCAACGACGGCACGTAGTCGGTGTAAGTGTGCTTCGCCGTCACAGGCACCGTGAGGTTGCCGTTGTTGTTCGAGACCGAGGTGCCGCTGCTGACCTGCTCGGACTGCACGATTTGCGTGCCGAGGCTGCCGTTCATCGGCACGCTGCCGAGCTTGCTCGCGAAATCGACCTTCCCATAGCCGGTCCAAACAGACTCGGTGACATCGAAGTTGTTCGCCCGCTTGGCCGGATCGTTGTTGGCGATCTGGTTGTAAAACCCGCTGTTGTAGAGCGCCAGCGGATCGTAGCTATACATTTTGCCCATGCCAATGAAGCTGAGATCGGTCGTCCCGACCGAGACGGGCATCGGGGCACTGGCGGCGCCGTTCTTGAGCTGGAGGAAGTAGCCTTCCATGCCATTCGGACCGGATTCCTTTTCATACTTCGAGCGGCGGTTGAACACGGCGCCCGCGTCGAAGCGGCTCAGGAAGCCTTCCAGCGAGCGCTGGGTGGAGAGTTTGTATTGGGCGATCTCGTCGCGGGCGATCGGGCCCTTGAGAAAGCCGTGCTGGCCGGAAGGACGATCCGTGCTCGTGCCCCAGCCCTGCGGCATGCCGAGGCGCATCTTCGTGCCGTCGGAGTAGTCGAGCACATGACCGAAGACCGCCCCGGCACTGCCGTCGGGCGAAAGCGAATAGGTGATCGAGTCGGGCGTGCCGATGCCATTCACGCCGTAGCCGGAGTAGGTCTCCAACACGAAGTCTTTGCGTGCGACCCGCGAGTAACCGAGATCGAGCGCGGTCAACCAGCCCTTCTTGTTGCCGAGCACGAGATTCCAACCGCCGGAGAAGAGATGGTCGTTGCGCTTGACGTAGTCGTTGCGCACGACGCCGAAAAAACTATTCAGAGTCGCCTTGGTGATCAGGCCGCTTTGCACCGTGTAGCCCGGGGCCAGCGCGGTGTAGGTGCCCCAGTTCGGGCTCAGCGGCATTTCAATACCGCGCAGCAACTGCGTCTCTTGAAAACTCGAATAGAACAGATCGACGGTCGAATGGATGGTTTCGTTCGGCGCAAACTCCAGCGCCAGGATCGTGCCCTGGCGCTTGATTTGGCTGGTGCGGACGAACGGCTTCGCGCCACCGAGAAGGCTCGCGCCACCCGGGAAGCTGCCGTCGTAGCCCCACGCATTGAATTGCTCGCCCTGGCCCGGCCGGTCGGAAATGGAAACGCCGAGCGCCACGCCCACCTTGCGATCAGCAAATTGGTCGATGTAGGAGACCGTCTCCCGCGTGCCGCCGCGCTTCGCGCCGGCATTGTCGGGCTTCATCGCCGTCCACTCATAGAAGGCATTCGCCGCGACCTGGCGTGAGCCGACGTTCAACGGCCGCACCGTTTGCAGATCCACCGTGCCGGCGAGGCCCTGGCCTACCAGCGACGTGTCGGTCGCCTTATAAACGACCACGCTGCTCAACAGTTCGGCCGGGTATTGGTCGAACTCGACGGCGCGGCCCGAGCCGGTGCTCACCTGCTGGCGGCCATTGAGCAAACCGGTGCTGAAATCACCATTCATGCCGCGAATGACGATGGCTTGGGCGCGGCCATTGAGACGCTGGGTCGTCAATCCCGGCAGGCGCGTGAGCGAATCGGCGATGCTGATGTCGGGCAGCTTGCCGATGTCCTCGGCGGCAACGACCTCGGTAATCGTCGAGGCATTTTGTTTTTCGGCGGCGGCAGCCGAGAGGCTCCCGATGAAACCAGAGGTGACCTGGAATTTTTCCAGAACCACGGCCGGCTCGGTTGCGGCCTGGGTGTTGGCGGGTGTTGCACCGGCGGCGGCTTGCGCGCGGGCCGGTTGCGTCACTGCGAGAGTGAGCAGGCTGGCGGCCAGGACCGGGAAGCGGCCGAGGCGGATGGAGCGGAACGAACGTTCGAGTTGCATTTTCAGTGGTGTGGCTTGCGTGCCTCGCCGTTTGCGGGTCCGGCAAAGGCCGGGTTGCGCTGGGACGGAGCGGGGTTGTGCGGTTTGACGAAGGGGAAAGCAGAGCAAACGAGATACTCCGCGGACTGGCATCACAGTTCCACAGACCCTGAAACGCGCCACCGCCAAACCCGGTATAGAACCGAGATGACTGCGACAACTCCTAGGTCTCGCTCGTTTCGCGCGGCGTGAGACCGTGGGCGCGCGCGTCCTGCCGGCCCTTGGACCACCTCCGACCTAGGTTTTCTCCCACCGTTGCAAGACTTCTCCTCCGGGCGCTGGTTGACCGAAGCGGCGGCGCTTTCATCCTCACGCGACAACCCCATGACCTCCGCATTTCTGCGCCGTGTTCTGCCGCTCGCTTTTTTTGCCGGTGCCGTCGCGGCCCCGGCTGATATCGCCCCGATCGTGTCCGTGCCGCGCTTCACGCATCCCGGCGCCGGCCAGACGTTTTATTTCGTGCTCACCGACCGCTTTGCCAACGGCCGCACCGACAACGACACCGGCGGCCAGCCCGGCGGCCCCGACGACCACGGCTTTGATCCGAGCCGGATCGGATTTTACCACGGCGGCGACTTCGCAGGCCTGACCGCGAAGCTCGATTACATCAAGCACCTCGGCGCGACCGCAGTGTGGGTGGCGCCGCCCTTCCGGAACAAGCCGATGCAGGCTGGCTCCGCTGGCTACCACGGCTACTGGATCCTGGATTTTCTGCACGTCGATCCGCATCTCGGCAGCGATGCGGAATTCCGCGAGTTCGTCAGCCAGGCCCATGCCCGCGGGCTCAAGGTCTACATGGATATCATCGCGAACCACACCGCGGATGTCATCGGCTACCAAGGCGGCAAACTCGACTACGTCAAACGCTCCGCGGCGCCCTATCGCGACGCCAACGGCCGGCCGTTCGACGAGCGCGCTGTGGCCTACAACGGCCTGACTTCCGCCGACGCGTTTCCGGCGCTCTCGGTCGAGCGCAGCTTTCCTTACGCGCCCGTCGTGCCGCCCGCCGAGGCGCGGGCGAAAAATCCCGCCTGGCTCAACAACCCGCTCTATTACCACAACCGCGGGAACAGCCGCTTCGTCGAGGAGAACTCGCTCTACGGAAATTTCGTCGGGCTCGATGATTTGTTTACCGAGCACCCGGTGGTCGTGCGCGGCTTCATCGACATCTACCGCCAGTGGATCGAGGGCTTCGGCGTCGACGGGTTTCGCATCGACACCGTGAAACACGTGAACCTCGAGTTCTGGCAGGCGTTCGGCCCCGCGATCCGCGAAGTCGCGCGCAAAGCCGGGCGGCCGGGCTTCATCCAGTTTGGCGAGGTCGCCGACGAGACGCTCGACGTGCCGCTGCTCAGCGAGTTTTCCACCGTAGGCCAGCTCGATGCGTCGCTGGACTTCGGGTTTTTCGTCGCCGCCCGCCGCTACGTATCCGCAGTGCACAGCGGCGCCGAACTCGCCGACCTGTTCGCGCTCGACGACTACTACACCGACCACACGAGCAACGCGCATACGGCCACGACGTTTCTCGGCAACCATGACGGCGGCCGCTTCGCCTATTTTCTGCAACGCGACAACCCCGACGCCTCCGCCGAGCAGTTGCTGGCGTTGACGAAGTTCGGCCACGGCTTGCTCTTCCTCGTCCGCGGCCAGCCGGTGCTCTATTACGGCGACGAGCAGGGCATGGTCGGTCGCGGGGGTGGCGACATGCAGGCACGCGGCGACATGTTTCCCTCGCAGGCGTCCGATTTCAAAAACGCCCCGCTGCTCGGTACGACCCGCACCGGCGCCGACGACAAGTTCGACGAGCAACACCCGCTCTTCCGCGCCTTCCACGATCTCGCTGCGTTGCGCAACGCACATCCGGCGCTCAGCCGCGGTGCCATGATCACGCGGGCCTCCGGCGAGTCCGCACTGTTTGCGTTCTCCCGCATCGAGCGCAGCGAACTCGTTGAATATCTGGCTGTGTTCAACAATTCCCGCACCGCTACGCTCACGGCGCCGGTGCGGACGAGTCAGCGCGCCGGAGCGTCGCTCGAATTACTGCATGCCTCGCCGCTGGCGCTGCCGGGCGGAGGCCCGACGCTCGTCGCCGACGATCGCGGACGCGTGCACGTGACGCTGGCGCCGTTGCAGCTGGCGGTCTGGCGGGCCGCCGCGCCGCTGTCGACGCCCGCCGCCACGCCGGAGATCGAGCTCGCGAATCCCCCTGCCGGATCGACGCTCTGGATTTATCCGCGCGAGATCGTCGGCCACACGCTGCCGCAGCGTCAGGAAATTCGCGCCGAAGTGTCGGCGGGCGACGGCGTCGCCGAGGTGACGTTCGCCATGGTCCGCGGCTCGCGCCCGGGTCAATACGAATTGCTCGGCGTCGACGACGCGCCGCCCTACCGCATTTTCTGGCGCCCACCTGCCGACCTCGCGCCGGGCGAAACGCTGTCATTCATCGCCACCGTCGATGATCTCCGCGGCCATCGCACCGCCACTCGGATCGACGGGCTCAAACTCGCCGCCGGCACGCGCGACTTTGGCCTCAAGGGGTCTACCGTTCCCGTTTTGAAAGTGCAGCCACCGGTGACGCTCAACCTCAACGCCGGCGCGCCGCTCACCCTCACCGCCCGCGCGGAGGGCACGGGATCGCTGTCCTATCAGTGGCTGCGTGATGGCGCGGAAATCCCGCGGGCCATCGATTCCGTGCTGTCTATTCCGCGCGCCAGCGCCGCGCACTCGGGCCGCTATCGCGTCGCGGTTCGCGGTCTCGCTGGCACGGTGCTCAGCGAGGAGTGCCTGGTGACGGTCGCGTCCGCTACCGCCGGTCGGATTGAGCGGCTTCCGTTGGTCGCTTCGAAGTTTGTGGCACCGCGGCGCGTCGACGTCTGGCTGCCGCCGGGCTACGACTCCGCGGCGGCGACGCGCTTCCCCGCGATCTACATGCACGATGGCCAGAACGTCTTTGAGGCGAGCACGCGCTTGGCGGCTCCGCGTGGGAAGGGGATCAGGCCGTGTGCCGACTGATGCCAACCGGCTCGACCCGCGGCGCGATCGTCGTGGCGGTATGGAATGCCGGCCTCGGCCGCTACCCCGAATACATGCCGCAAAAAGCCGCCCGGCCCGGTATGGCGCCGCTCAACGTCGGGAGTCAGGATATTCCGACGGAGTCGATTCGGTCGTTCGCGTTGAAATCGGGCCTCCTCCGCCAGCCTCCGCCAAGCCTACGGCTGGCAGGCCGAATCCAGAAGCTGACTTTCGTCAGCCAACAAAGGGTGCAACAAGCCTGCGGAAGCTGCCCACCGTAGGCTTGGCGAAGGTGGGCCTTAGTCTTCGACTGAACTGCAGCTCCCGATTCTGAGAACCAGCCCCCAAGGAGCCGCGATCCCCCGAATTTGGGTATTCCGCGATCTTGCCCCGGCTACTCCGCCTCGAGGTGCTCGGGCCATGCACTACGTGTACCTGCTCCAAAGCGCGGTCGATAACCGACGTCACTACACCGGCTTCACCCCCTGGCGGTTTCAGCGTTTCTCACGGAGAAAAAGCAGCACGTCCGGCCGATTGTTCTTCGTGACTACAACTGCCACCCCAGCTGCGCCAAGTCCACGTTTTGCCGATGAGCCGAGTGGGCGCGGGTGCCCAGCGCAAGCTTGGCAACGGGTCGTTCGTCGCCTATCGATCCCACATGAATTTCCTTGAGCGCAGCCACGTCGTTCCCGGGCAATGCGGAGGCAAACCCTGCATTCGAGGGATGCGGATTCGCGTGACGGATGCGCTGGAGATACTCGGCTCGGGCATGACTGAGGCCGGTATCCTCGCCGAATTTCCGGATTTGGAAGTGGGCGAGATGCGCGCCTCACAACTCTACGCCACCCAACTGACCGACCATACGGTTCTCCGTTCGGCGTGAGGCGACCGGCATGCGCTTCCTCGTCGACGCGCCGCTCCCGCCCTCACTGGCAACCGCTCTGCTTGCTGCATGAAGGCGTCCGGCTCCTCCCCGCGATGCCCGCGAATTTCCCGTGGGCTTCCCATCGCGCTGCGCCTCGTGGCAGCCGCCTGGTTTCTGGGTGGGCTCCGCACGGTGATCGTCGGCATGCCAGCCGCGGTGGTGGATGAAAGCGGGTACGTGAAACGCTCGTGGCAATGGGAAGCCGGTCTGCCCGACAACAACGTGGTGGCGGTGGCCCAGACGCCGGACGGTTTTCTCTGGGTCGCGACGCTGGGCGGAATCGCGCGGTTCGATGGGCTCCGGTTTCAGGATTTCTCCTTGGCCAACCTGCCGCTCGCCGGTAGCCGAAGTATGCGCGCTCATCATGTGGATCAGCGGGGGCGATGGTGGCTGGTGTTTGACCAGGTCGTCATCGCGTTCGCGGATGCGGAGACACATCGCGTGTTCGGGCTGGAAAAAGCGTCGCTGCCCCGCGGGTTGACCGGGCTCGCGGAGGACAAGAGCGGGGGAATCTGGCTTGGCTACCGCGACGGGCGGTTGATCTGCCTCCGCGACGGCGAGGTCCGCCCCGTCGCGCCTCCGCTGCGGGAGCCCAACGACTTCCCCCTGCGGATCACTTGTGATCGCCAGGGGAGATTGTGGTGCGCGCGGGGCGGAAGTGTGGGCCTTCTCGAAGAGGGGACGTTCCGGGAAGTCGCAGCGCTTTCAGAGCCGGTCCAGCAAATCGCAAGCTCGCCGGCCGGCGGGCTGTGGGTCTGCACCGAACGGCAGGTGTTGAGACTGGGCGACGACCCGAACTCGACCGTGGCGACGGTGGTCGCATCGCACGGCCTGAGAAGCACGGTGACCGCCTTGCGCGAGGACCGGCGCGGGGTGCTGTGGATCGGTACCGCGGCGGATGGATTGTGGCGGCTCGGCAGCCAAGGACCCGCCAAGGAAGAGACCTCGCATCGAACCATTTCCTGCCTGGCCGAGGACGCCGAAGGTAATCTTTGGGTGGGAACCTCGGGCGGCGGCTTGAACCGACTTCGCCTCCGCACTGCGGCGACCATCCGCATCGGCGACCGGAAGACATCGGAACCGGTCACCTCCGTCGCGGAAGACTCCAGGGGGTGGCTCTGGGTGGTGATGGAGGACGGTGAAATCGCGAGGACCGACGGTAACTCCTGGCACGTGGTTTCCCATGAGTCAGGCTGGGCGGGCGGTGCGGTCAACTGCGTGGCGGCGCATCCAGCCGGGGCGGTATGGCTCGGCACGCGGGAGCGCGGCCTGGTGAGGTTCGAGCAGGGGACATACCAGACATGGCGCACGGCCGATGGCCTCGCGGACGACTCCGTGAGAACGATGCTGGTGACCGCCAGCGGCGATGTGTGGCTGGGTTTCAGCAACCAGAGAAAGGTGCAACGGCTGCGGAACGGCCGATTGCAGACGTTCGATATTCCCGAGTCCGTGCGCCTGATTCGCTCCATTGCCGAGGACGCAACGCGCACGATCTGGATCGCCACGACCGACGGGCAACTCCTGCGCGCGCAAGATGACGCGCTCATCGCCGAGCCCGGGGTGTTCGACAGCGCCGAGCGATCGATTCGGTGCCTGCTCCCTACCCCGGACGGCAGCCTCTGGATCGGCTACGCGGGCGCGGGAATTGGTCGGTTCAAGGCGGGGCATCTGGCTCTGCTGCCGACGGGCAAGGGCCTGCACGACAGCTATGTGTCCCAGATGATTTCCGACGATCGAGGTTGGATCTGGTGCGCGAGCCGGCGCGGGCTGTTCCGGGTGAGAGCGGAGGAACTCGCCGCTGCGGTGGAGCAACGGGACACCCGGGTGCAGTCGTATCTGATGCGCTCCGGCAATGAGGGAGCCGGAAGCCTGCAGGCCGCGGCCTACAGTGGCACCGGGGCAACCAAGGGACGGGATGGCAGCCTCTATTTCCCGATGCACACCGGGCTGGTGGTGGTGCAGCCCGACAGCCTCCACGCGACCACCGCCGCGCCGCAGGCGCGCCTGGAGTCGGTGGCGGTGGACGGCGAGACGGTGGGCCTCTATGCGTCGCGTTCGCCCCTCCAGCCGAAGCAGCCACCGGGCGTGGTCAGCCTGGACCGGGGGGCGGAGCCGCTGGTCCTGGAGCCGGGCCATCGCAAGATCGAGATTCGTTTTGCGGCGCCGAGTTTCGCCGCGCCGGAGAACGTCTTCTGCCGGTATCAGCTCCGCGGATTCGATGAAGGATGGATTGAGGCGGGCACCGGCCGGAGCGTCAGCTATCCGCGCCTCCCGGCCGGCCGGTACGAGTTCAGGGTCGCCGCCACGAATGAAGCCGGCCTCCGGGAAACGACCGGGGCGGCCCTGGCCTTCACCGTGAAGCCGTTCCTGTGGAACACCTGGTGGTTTAGAATCACGGCCGGTTCGGTGCTGGCGGTGCTGGCCGCCGCCGTGGTGCGCTACATGTCGCAACGGCGGCTGCGGGCCCAGATGCGGAAGGTCCAGCAGCAAGCGGCGCTGGATCGCGAGCGGGCGCGGATCGCCCGGGACATGCACGACACCCTCGGCGCCAGCCTCACACAGATCAATTTGCTGGGCGAGTTGGCCAGCCGCGAGGCCACGACGCGCCCGCAGGTAACCGACTATGTCAAGAAGATGACGACCAGCTCCCACGCCCTGGTGCAGCAGTTGGACGAGATCGTGTGGGCGGTGGATCCTGAAAATGACACGCTCGACGATCTGGCCACCTACATCTCGCAATTCGCCACGGAGTTTCTGGCGGACTCGCCCATCCGGTTGCGCATGAAGTTACCGGCGATCCTGCCGGACCTGCGGCTCACCACCGAAGTGCGCCACAGTCTGTTTCTGGCGGTGCGCGAGGCCCTCAACAATGTGGTGCGCCACTCGGGCGCGACCGAGACCACGATCACGATCCAGGTGGCGGGCGCCGCCGTCGTCATCGCCATTGAAGACAACGGGAGCGGCTTCCACCCGGCCACTGGGACGTCGCGACACGGTCTGGCGAATCTCGAACAGCGGCTCACGGAATTGGGCGGGGCGTTTCGGATCGAAAGCGCTCCCGGCCAAGGGACCAGAGTGACGCTGACCTGGCCGTGGGGAGATCGCGAAGCCCGGGTCGAGCGGGTGGGCGTCGCGAAAGTCGTCGGCTGATCGCGCCCGGATGAAAGCACGGAAGCCACCCTCGGAACCTGCCGCACCTCCAGTGGAGGCATCCTCATTTAGTAGGATAGCCGGCAAAGCCACCGGTGGTATCATCACGGACGTAATGGCCGGCACATTGCCCTGCACAGTTTCGATTGTCGAAGACGACCCGGTGGCGCGGGACAGCCTGCGTGAACTCGTGCAGCAGGCGCCGGACGTGCGCTGCCTCAGCGTCTTCGGCACCGCCGAAGAGGCCTTGGAACAACTGCCGCGCCAGAAACCCGACGTGGTGCTGATGGACATCAACCTGCCGGGGATGTCCGGCATCGAGTGCGTGTCGCTCCTCAAGCAGCGGTGCCCCGAGATCCAGGTCCTGATGCTGACAGTCTACGAGAAGCCGGACCTGGTGTTCCAAGCTTTGCGCTCGGGCGCGAGCGGTTATCTGGTCAAGCGATCCGTCTCCAAGAACCTCGCGAATGCGATCAGAGACGTGCGGTTTGGCGGTTCGCCGATGTCGAGCCACATCGCGCGCAAGGTGGTGCAGTATTTTCACGAACTCGGACCCGCCTCGAACGACCTGGTCAGGCTTTCCGCCCGGGAGCGCGAAATCCTCGAGATGCTCGCCGACGGGGATCTCTACAAGGAGATCGCGGACAAGCTGGCGATCGGCATCACGACCGTGCGCACCCACATCCAGCACATCTACGAAAAACTCCACGTGCGCACCCGCTCGGAAGCCGTCGCGAAATATCTGCGGCCATAATTCCCACCAGGTTTATGAACGAGCCACCGACTGCCGTTACCCCGAGTGCAAGCCTCCCGTCACCACAATGAGCAAACCCCATCCCTTCCAATCCCCACCCATGGTAATTCATCCCCGAAAAACCAGTTATTTGGCGAAATGATGAGGCCGCTAATCCTCCTGTCATCGGTTCTGCTCGTGGCGGCCACGTTGGACGCACAGGCCAGTTCCGCTTCGTCCAAGCCAACCCCGGCCATGACGCCATCCCGGGCGAAAGGGCGATTCCCCGGGGACGGCTTCGCCAGCCGAGGGGCTGCATGGTTCAAGACCGCCGAAGCATTACGGATGGCGGACAACACCCTGAGCCATCAGACCAACGCCGGCGGCTGGGAGAAGAACATGGACCAGTCTCGCCAGCGGCGGGACCCCAGCACCAGCGGTGCCAATTTCGAGCGGTCCGGCACGTTCGACAACGGGGCCACGCTGGCCCAGATGCGTTTCATGGGCCTCATGTACAAGGCGACGGGCGAGAAGCGCTTCAAAGAGTCCTACCTGCGCGGCGTGGACTTCATGCTCAACGCCCAGTATCCCAACGGCGGCTGGCCGCAATTCCATCCGTCCCCGAGCGGCTACCAAGTCAACATCACCTTCAACGACGGGGCCATGATCAACGTCATGAAGTTCCTGCGTGATATGGCGACCCATCCCGACCAGGACCTGGTCGACGCGACGCGGGTTGACCGCGCCAGGAAGGCCGTCGCCAAGGGCATCGACTGCATCCTCAGGTGCCAGGTCCGCATCGATGGCACGCTCACCGGTTGGTGCGCCCAGCACGACCCGGTCACGCTTGCCCCGGCCAAAGCCCGCGCTTACGAACTGCCGTCGATATCGGGCGGTGAAGGGCCCAAGATTCTGGAATTCCTGCTGGACCTTCCCGACCCCAGCCCGGCGGTCCGGGCAGCGATTCATGCGGCCGCCACCTGGTACGAGGCGCACAAGGTCACCGGCATCCGACTGGACTGGGTCAATGGCGAAAGGGTCACCGTGGCGGATCCCAATGCTCCGCCACTATGGGCAAGGTTCTACGAGATCCCTACCGGCAAGCCGATGTTCTGGGCCGACGGCAAGGTGAAGTGGAACTACAACGAGATGGAGCCCGCCCGGCGCAACGGGTACAACTGGTATTCCAGCCAGGCCGCGGCGGTCCTGAAAAAGTACCCGGCCTGGCAGGTAACCCACGGCCGGGCAGACCGGTAGTTCAGAAGTCGAAAACTCACTCATCCCGCTTTCTTCCCAAATCTCCAAATGAACCTCCGCCCAATTCTTTCCCGTGCCCTTTGCTTGTTCACACTGCCCCTCGCCTTGGCGCAGACGGTCCCGACCGCTCCGCCGCAGGTGTCGGCGGAGGACGACAAGGCGCCGGTGCAACTCAGCCCCTTCGAAGTCGTGGCCGACAGCAAGGGCTACTTCTCCGCCAACACGATGTCGGGCACGCGTCTCAACTCGAAGGTCGAGGACCTCGCCGCCTCGCTCACGGTCGTCACCAAGGAGCAGATGGCCGATTTCGCGATGCTCGATATCAACGACATCTTTCTCTATGCGGCAGGCACCGAGGGCTCGGGCGACTATACGGATTTCGCGGTGAACAACAGCGGCCACGTGGCCGACAACGTGATGAACAATCCGCGCGGCGCGAACCGCATGCGCGGCATTTCGTCCGCCAACATCTCGATGAACAACATCGGCGTCTCCGGCCTGACACCGGTCGACCCGCTCAACCTCGAAGGCATCGAGATCAGCCGCGGGCCGAATGCCAACGTCTTCGGCCTCGGCAGCCCCGGCGGCACCGTCAACATGATCCCGGCGGCCGCCCATCTCACCAAGGATCGCACGTCCGTCACTGCGCGGGCGGACAGCCTGGGGGGCTACCGCTTCGACCTCGATGCCAACCGCGTGCTGCGGCAAAACCAGCTCGCGTTCCGCGTCAGCGGCGCGTTTCAGCACGACGCCTACGCGCGCAAGCCGTCCGGCACCGATACGGTGCGCTACAACGGCATTCTGAAGTTCCAGCCCTTCGCCTGGACGTCGATCAAGGCCGCGTACTCGTATTACCGGATGAACGGCAACCGTCCGAACACGCTCATGCCCCGCGACGGCATCTCCTATTGGATGCAAAGCGGCAAGCCGGCCTGGGATCCTTCCACGAGCACGTACACGATCAACGGCGTCGCCATCGGCCAGAATGGCCCCGGCCCGGCCGCCACCCGCACCCCCATTACCAGCGACAACAACATCCCCGATGTCTTCCAACGCTCCTTCTCCGGCAACGACCGCAGCTATGTCTTCATCGACCACGGCGCCATCGCCTACTTCACGGCGCCCACCGGCAACTCCGCCCTCACCCCGCTGGCGAACAACTCCAGCAACCGCTACATGGGGGCGAGCCCGGCCGCGGGCGTCGCTTCCGGCCGCTTCACCAGCCAGCCGCTCTTCACCACCACGCCGTCGCTCAGCGACCAGACCTACTACGATTATGCCCGGGTGAATCTCGGCGCGATGAACCGCCTGACGGATCGCACGCTGACCTCGACCGTCCAGGTGCAGCAGGTCTTCTTCAACACGCCGCGGCAGTCGCTCGTGGGCGAGTTCAACTGGGGGCGCGAGGACTCGCTGCGGTATCAGCGCAACCTCTACGGCACCGGGCCTTCCAGCCAGGTGCTCGTCGACGTGAACGCGCGGCTCCTCGACGGCACCCCGAATCCGTTTTTCGGCCGGCCCTACATCGGCCTCGACAGTCCGCTCACCCAGTGGATTCCCGGGCGCAACGAGACGTATCGCGGCCAGCTCGCCTACAAACTCGATCTCACGCGGGAACGGAGCGCGCTGCGCTGGCTCGGGCTACACCAGTTTAGTGGATACGACGAATACAGCTACGCCATCACCCGCCGTTTCAGCTGGCGCGACGTGCTCGCCTCGAAGCACGCCTGGGTGCCGGCCGGCACCAACCACGGGGGCAACGGCAATTTCCCGGGCGGCCCGCAGTCCTCGTCCTCGCGTTTCCGCGGCTACTTCCGCTACTACGTCGGCGACGACCGCGGCACCAACGTCGATTACGCGCCGAGCACCTTCCCCTATGGCCCGACGACCTACGTGTGGGGCAACGCGGTGACCGGCGTCTTTCAGCGCGAACCGGCCCTGCTCGCTCCGCGGCCCACGATCGACAGCGCGGGCGGCGGCAGCAATTCGCAGACGATCAACAAGACCACCGGCGGCGTGGTGCAGAGCATGTTCCTCGACGGCCGCATCGTGACGACGTTTGGCCTGCGCCGCGACAAGGTGTACGACAAGCGCGGCGCGGATCCGCGCTACCTCAACGCCGACAGCACGGATTTCGACTACCAGTCCATGAACGCCTGGGCGGCCGGCGACTACGGGACCCCGGGGTATCCTTACAACTCCGGCAACACGACGACCGCCGGCGCGGTGGTGCGGCCGTTCCGCAACCTCGAGTTCGTCAATCGCGCGGCCCGCAGCGGCGGCGTATCCGGTTTTCTGGGGCAGGTCGGCCACGGTCTGTCGCTGACGTACAACCAGTCCGACAGCTTCCGGCCGCAGGGGCCGCAGCAGGATGTTTTCCGCAACCAGCTGCCCAACGAGCGCGGCGCCGGCAAGGACTACGGCTTCTGGCTGAACCTCGCCGACGGCAGGTTCGTGCTCCGCGTGAATCGTTTTGAGACCAAGCGCATCAAGACCCGCGGCAGCGACGCGGCGACCATCGCCCAGCGGGTGCTCCGTCTCGACGTCTACCAGAACGACGCCCATCAACTGGTGAACAATGCCCTAGCTTGGATCACCGCCGGCAATCCCTCCTGGACCACGGCGCAGGTCCAGACCGAAATTGCGCGGCAGACCGGTATCTCCATCGAGGAGCAGAATGAACTCGTCCTGCCGGAACCGGGGATCTCGGCCACGCAGGACGTCGAGTCGAAGGGCACCGAGATCGAACTGAACCTCAACCCGACGCGTTTCTGGACCATGGCCGGGTCGTTCACCGACACCCAGACGGCCAACACCAATGTCTCGAGGACGACCACGGATTGGATCGCGCACCGGATGCCCATCTGGACGACGATCATCGATCCGCGGACCAACACCCCGTGGTGGACCACAAGCTACGGTGGCAACACCCCGCGCGCGACGTTCATCAGCAACGTCGAGACGCCGCTCAAGATTCTCCTGCAGCAGCAGGGCAAGGCCAATCCGCAGATCCGGCGCTACCGGCTCAAGGGCTCCACCAGTTTCCAGCTGGCCGGACTCACCGAGAACCGGTTCTTGAAAAGCGTGAACGTCGGGGGCGCGTTGCGTTGGGAATCCCGCGGCGGCATCGGCTACTATGGGGTGCAGCAGTATCCGGCGCCCATCACCGAACTGGATCCGAATCGGCCGATTTGGGACAAGGCGCACCTGTATGCCGACGTTTTCGTCACGTACCGCACGAAACTTTTCGCCAACAAGGTCGGCACGAGTTTCCAGCTGAACGTTCGCAACCTCGGCGAAAACGGCCGCCTCCAACCGGTCGGGGCGTACCCCAACGGCGTGCCGCTGGCCTACCGCATCATCGATCCCGCGCTCTACATCTTCCAGGTGAAGTTCGACCTGTAGCGGCCGCGGCGGCAGGGCCCAAACTCAGGGTACGATTCGCACACTCAAAGAAGCGAGGGTGGCTGGGTGCGAGGCCGAAAACGTGAACTGGTTTTGCCCCAGCCGAAGCGCCTGCTTCAGCACCGCCGATCCGCCAGTGACGACACAGGAGGTCGGCCCGCGCTCGATCCAGAGTCCGGTCAGCGGGTGGTGATTGAGGCTGATTTGAGGCGGCGCAAAGTCTGCGGCACCCTGCCAGACGAGTTCGACCTGGAGTTCGCTGGATGGCGTGGGAGCGTCGGCCACGAACAGGGAGACGGAAGCGTTTGAGCCGGCCTTGATGGCGACGGGCAATGGGCCGCTGCTCACGGTGCCGTTGAAAGCGGGGCCATGGTTCGCATCCAGGAAGTATTCCTTGGGCAGACGCGCAAGTTGGGCGCGTTCTGCAAACTCACGGAGATGCGGATACTCGCTCGGCAGGTAATAGTTGAAGAAGTAGAGTCCGTCGGCGCCCTTCTGCCAGAGTGTGGCGACGGCGGCACGCAAGGTTTCCGGTGTGCCGTAGCGCGCAAAAGCTTTGCCGCGAAAGTTCATCCGGTCCAAGACGCCAAAGACCGGCACTTGGTGGGGATGCGCCAGCGCCACCCACTGTTCGATTCCATTCGCTGAAAAGGTGCCGCCGTGGCCGGCGATGACTGCGTCCAGCCAGCCTGCCTTGAGCCAGGCCTCCACGTCCAACCCGACGGCACGGGCCTTTTCCGGTGAATCCGGAACCCGGCTCACCAAACGCAGCGGATGGCCGCGCCGCTTCGCCGCCGCGTCGAGAATTGCCCGCGCTTCACCAACGAATGTGGTCAAGGCTGCCGCATTCACCTCGCCGTCGCGGAAGAGCGTGGGATAGCGCAGCCAATCGAGCTCTGCGCCATCCAGATCGTAGCGGCGGCAGGCCTCGCGCAGCGTATCGAGAAAGTGGGAGCGTACGGCGGGAAGCGCGTAATCATAGGCCAGCGCTTCGGGGCGGAATTTGGGCTGCGGGCCACGACCTTCGAGCCAGGGCAGGAATTGGGTTTGCCAGTCGTGGTCGGAAGGCGGATTGAGAAACCAATGCCGATGGGAGCGGCGGAAATCATCCCAATAGTGCGCCGCATTCGACCAGCCATGGTGGTAGTCGTTCATGCGCATCGAAAAGAAGAATACGCGTCCCTCCCGCCGCCAGAATTGGATGACCGGCAGAAGCGGATCGCCGCCAAGCGCAGCCAGGCGGGCCGGCGGCAAGTCCCAGACCGGGACGCCGAAGTTGCCGCAATACGCGAGGCCCTGGGCGGTCGTGCGGACCAGCGGTTCAATCCGGTAGCCAAGACAGTCCCCAACCGAGCGGACGGGCTGGATGAGCGGTTTTTCACCGGCCGGAACCCACAGGTCGGGCAGGCCGTACGCGGGGCTTCTCAGGTCGTCGCCATCATCGTTGAAGAGGATGCGCGGCAGCCCGTGACTCGCGGGATCAATGGATTGCCCCATTGCCTGCGTCAGCGATGCGGACATCCCCACTGCAACCAGGACACTGATGGCAAGAATCCGGCCCATCATGGTGTTCGGTCGCCCTTCGCTGCTAGGCTCTCGTAAACGATGCGACAGGCTTCACCACGTGTGAGTGATTTTGCCTCGGTCATGTTTGCCTTGGTTGCCTCGGGGAAAGGGGGTTCGGAGCGGTCAGGTGCGGATATCGTTCGGCTCTGGATGAGGTGGATCATGTCGCGCAGTTCGGCGGCGGCGACGGGCTTAGCTGGTTCGAAAGGGCCGAACTGGTGTCGTTGGATGAAACCCGCGTGCTTGGCGGCATCGTAACTTCCCGCCTTCGGCCAACGCGGCTCGATGCCGAGCGCCCGCAGCACGCCGTTGTCAAAGAGTGTTTCAATTTCACGAAATGCCGGATGCGACCACGGCACGTCGCTGAAGTGCGCGTTGCTGACGCTGGGCCAAAGTCCGAAACCTTGGAACAGCATCTGTGCCGCCTCACTTCGCGTGAGGGGCTCATCCGGGCGGAAACGCCGATTGGGAACGGCGTGCGCAGCGCCGCGCACGGCGAGGAGTTGAATTGCTTCAAAATCAGACCGATCGGCGTCCACATCCCAAAAGAACGCGATCTTCACCTTCTGCTTGATGAGCTCACGCTGAAGGTCGGCCACCGGCAAGGCGCGCGGGGTGATACCGCGTTGGACGCTAAGGGCGGCGGCCACCCCGGCCGCCTGGCCCAGGACGGTCCAAGTTGGATCCATGCGAACGGATGAAAAGGCGACGTGCGTGGCGGAAAGCCCCACCGGCACCAACAGGCCATCCACCTGCTTCGGCACGATCGCGCCGTAGGGCACTTGAAATGCAGCAGCCACGTTAGCGAGAAAGAAGTCGCCGTCGCCCTTGTCCGGAGTCGTCACGTCGGTCTTGGGCCGCACGGGTTTGGCATCAATCGGGTAGTGGCCGATGCCGATGCTCGCCGGTTGCGCCGGGGGTTCCAGACCGCGACCGAGGAGGAACGGGTTGATGTCCGCCTCCGTCATCGTGGCTTCGCCCTCGATTCGGCGCGCCTCGCGCACGAACACCAGATAAGGCACGTTTTCATTGTCGGTGAACTCGTCCTTGGGCAGCCCGAGGTGCGTGAATTTCTTCTCGTGTTGGAGATAGTAGAGGTACGCCAGGGCGTTGTTCTTATAGACTTCGTAGAGCCGCCTGCGTTCAGCGCGGGTCGCCTCCGGCCAGACCCAGTTGATCTCCTGCACCTCACTGCCGGCTGGGTTGACGTTCATCTCGGCCTTCTGGTTCGGCATGCTGGGACGGCCGTCATAATGCGCGTAGCGGAATCTGGCTGGGTCGTAACCGGGCGGTGGCGTCGGCAGGACATGCGCCTCGCCGTCTCCGGGTCCATAGTTCTTGATGCACAGGCGCAGTCCATACGAAGGCACCGCTCGGTCCTGACGGCCGTTGGTCCCGGGGAGAAATTCGCCGGTCTGGTTGAAGAAAAAGACCTGGCCGGCGTGCGGCTCGAGCGCCGAGCGAGGTTCACGACCCACCCGGTAGGGTACGCCCGCCCACGCGGCGATGTCGGCCTCGTGCGTGGCGTCGATGACGACAGAACCACGCAACACCAGCGGTTCACCCGCGTCCGTCTTCGTCATGACGCCCACGACACGATTACCCGTCTTGAGCACCTCAGTGGGGAATCGTCGAAAGTAGACCTTCAGTTTCGGGAAGCGCGAAGCCATCGCCTTCCAGATGGCGTCGGCTACATGCGGCTCCCAGCGACCACCCCTGCGCGCTTCATTTGCTTGGAACGAACGTCCGTCCAAGTGACTCGGCGTCATCTTTACCGGCTTGAAGAACGGATCGGTGTCCGCGAGCGGCGCATAGTGATCCTGGACTGCGCGACGAAACTCCTCGAACACGCCGCTGAGCGATTCATAGGAGTAGCAGTCAATGTTCGAGATGCCGTTGGCAAGCATCCCGCCAAGCACGGGAGTGTCCTCGACCAGCGCCACCCGGACATCAAGCCGAGCCGCGCCCAGCGCTGCACCGATTCCACCCGAGCTGCCGCCCACGACCACGACGTCAAACTCTTCGACCTCGGGCTCACGTGGCGCGCCGGAAACGGGCAGAGTAATCAAGCCGCCAATAACAAGCAGGCAAAGAAGGGGAGAGATCAGTGGCCTGCGGATCACGAGGGGAGCGTGGGACGATAAGGTGGGGCAGATTCCAGATTCCTGGCTTGCGCGGGCTACGCCATCCAAGGCCGGGCGCGACCCTTTTGCGCCACAGCCGCCAGCGCGCGCTCTGCCAGGGCGGTGTTCTCGACCACTTGGAAATCAAACATGCCGACGCAGATGAAGTCCGCCCCGCTCTCGAACGCCCACTGGAAGGCCTGCCGCGGGTGGATGGCGCCGGCCGCGAGCACCTTAAAGGCAATCCAGGGTTTCTTCAGCGTCGCCATGAAGGCGATCGTCTCCGGCGCGTTGCTGCACCACATGTTGTCGTGGTGGAGGTGGTGCTCCGACTTGCTGCCGCTGACCTCGTCGAAGATCCCGCGGTTGGTCTGCGGCGTGGCCGACCAATAATTGTCCTGGTGGAGGGTCTTCACCCAAAAGTCGGGATTGAAGCCGGCCTTCACGCATTGTTTTATCGTTTCGAGACTGTGGGCGCCGAGACCGTGCGGCACGCGCTCTTTCTGCATGAATTTCAGGATCGCCTCGAGTTCACCGAGCTTGCCATCCCGAACCATTTTGTCGCACAGCCCGCCTTGCAGGTAGACCGCATCCGCGCCGTTGTCGATCGATTGCCTGATGCCTTCCTTCAGGTCGGCGGTGGCGCAGTCGGAAATCCACTGGATCTTGCCTCCTTCGCCAAACCGATACTCGTTCAGCACGCGGCTGCTCGACGGATTGGTGAGCACGGTGTTGACGCCCCGCTGCTCGGCCAGGCGCAGGGTCTGGAAGACTTTTTCGTCCGTGTGGTAGGCCTTGATCAGCGGCGACACGTACATCAGGTCGCGGCTATGCGCCCAACCGCCGATCAGATTCCCGCCGCAGATCACGCGGCTGATGTCGAGGTGCTTGATCTTTCCGGTGGGCAGCTTCAGCGGATCCACGGGTCGAGCCGGGGCGTCCGCGGGTTTGCCGGCCTTCAGTTCGGCGCCGAGCACTTTGTCTTCGATTCCGGGGAGGGTCACCGCGGTCCCGCCGGCAAGGAGCGATTTTTTCAGGAAACTCCGGCGATTGAATGTGTTTTTCATGGTAAAGTGTTTTTCTGCGGATTCGCGGGCCGCGAATTCCGGCCGGATCCAGGCAGCGCGAAATACGCGCACTCCGCGAAGAAGAACTCCGACATGTTGAGCTTCGCGTAGTCGTAGTGGCGCAGCGCATCTTCGACGACGGCGCGCTCCGCGGTCCCACCGCCGAGCGCAACGATGTTCGCGGCTGCGAGCGGATTCCTCATGAGTTTGGATTCATAGGATTTTCGCTGGCCAAGTTTCACTTTATCCCCGGTCTCGACGAGGTTTTCCGCATCCGCCTGGGTCTTTTGCGGCACCCAGTTGGGGTAGCCGGCGCGCCAGTCCGCGCTTCCAAAGACCTTGCGATCCTGGTTGTCGAACTCCCGGTGACTCGCGACGGCCGGGAGCGCGTTACGCACGTTGGCGGCAAGCCCCGTCTGATACTGGGCGCGAAGGGAGCCGTCGGTCTCCATCGCCGCCAGGCTCGCCACGGCCGCCTGGCAGCCGACGTAGATCCACAGGCTATTCTCGTCGATGCCCTTGATGGCCTCGCGGTCATGGCTGTAGCCGACCGCACAGATCTCCGTGCGGGTGAGGGCCGATTTGGCGGGGCGCTCGGCGGACGCCTGCCGGTAGCGAGCAAGCCAGCGGTCATCGCGCGTCACGTCGTACATGACCAGGAGCATGTGCAAGTACCGGACGGCATCGCGAAACAGGTGCCCTTTGAAGTGGCCCCGGAACTCGCCGGTGAAAGCTCCATCGCAGGGGCATTTCCAGCCGAGCGCTTCCAACGCGTCGGCTACCTCGACCATCTTCGCCACGATTTGGCGGCGTTCGTCGCCGGAGGGAAGATCGCTTTGGAGGTAGGCATGGAAACCGTAGAACCACGGGTGAGTCTGGTCGTCCGAACCCATCGGGTAATGACTCGAGCCGTTGGCGGCGATGCCCCGCGCCACAAAGCCCCGTACCTTTGAGACGGAGGCGCACTGCAAGAGGCCTTGGGCGAGCCACCGCGCCTCAGCCCGGTCGGCCGCCGCGCCGCTGCGCCGGGCGCGTTCGCAGGCGGCGGGAAGATAGAGCCCCGTGAACATCGCGCCATTGGCGAGCGGGCTGCGCCAGCCAATGGCGTTCGGCTTGCCCAACGCACAGTCCTCCGCCGTTGGAATCTCCCCGATGAAATCAAGGATGATGCCGTGCGGGTCGATGTGACCGCGCCAAAGTTTCGCATGAGCCTGCTGCACGGCGAGGTCGGTCGACGCATGGAACGACGGAAACCTCTTTGCCGTGACGGCCGCGGTAGGTGCAGGTTCCGCCGCGGCCGCGCTTATGCCCAAGCATGAGATCAACACGAAATTGCCGCGGAGGGCTTTCATGACGGTGGATTGGAGGGACCGAAAACGAAAAGGCCGGCGCGTCGTCGTTTTCATTTTCCAGCCGGCAGAGCGTAATACGCGCACTCCGCGAAGAAGAACTCCGCCATGTTGAGCTTCGCGTAGTCGTAGTGGCGCAGCGCGCCCTCGACGGCCGCGCGCTCCGCGACCCCGCCGCCGAGCGCGACCACGGCCGCCGCCGCGAGGGGATTTCTCATGTAGCGAGCCTCATATGACTTTCGCTGCCCGAGTTTCGCCTTGTCCCCGTTCTGGGAGAGCTTCTCCGCCTCCTCCTGGGTCTTTTGGGGCACCCAGTTGGGATAGCCGGCGCGCCAGTTGGCGTGGCCGAAGATCTTGGTGTCGCGATTGTCGAATTCCTTGTGCGCCGCGATCGACGGGAGCGCGTTCCTGGCGTTGGCGGCCAGGCCGGTTTGATACTCTGCGCGTACGGAATTGTCGGTCTCCAGCGCCGCGAGACTGGCCAGCGCCCCCTGGGAACCGACGTAGATCCACATGCTGTACTCGTTGATTCCCTTGATCACCTTGAGGTCGTGGTTGTAGCCCACCGCGCAGATTTGCGCCCGGGTGAGGTCGGACTTCGCGGGGCGTTCGGCGAGCGCCTGTCGATACCGGTCCAGCCAGCGGGCATCGCGCGTCACGTCGTGCATCACCCGGAGCATGTGCAGATACCGGACCGCGTGACGGAACAGCGGCCCCTTGAAGGAGCCGCGGGATTGCCCCTTGAAGGCGCCATCGCAGGGGCACTGCCACCCATTGGCCGCCAGGGCTTCGGCCACCTCGGTCATCTTGGCCGCGATCACGGCGCGCTCTTCCGCCGACGGAATACCGGACACGAAATACGCGTGGAGGCCGAGGAACCACGGATGCGTCTGATCGTCCGAGCCGAGGGGATAATGGCACCGACCATC
This sequence comes from Opitutaceae bacterium, assembly GCA_044344465.1. GTDB lineage: Bacteria > Verrucomicrobiota > Verrucomicrobiia > Opitutales > Opitutaceae > ER46. Next base: position 14,672 of record JBIJCX010000029.1, on the reverse strand, counting down.
CGAACCGATGCCGCGGGCGATGAAGCCGCGCACGTCGGAAACCGAGGCGCACTTGAGCAGACCGCGGGCGAGGCGGCGCGCGTTGGCCTGATCCTCGGCGGCGCCGGTGCGGCGGGCGCGTTCGCAGGCCGCGGGAAGGTACATGCCGGTGAACATCGGCCCGTTTTCAATCGGGCTCCACCAGCCGATCGCGTTGGGCCGGCCCAGCGCGCAATCCTCGGGCGTCGGCGTCTCACCCACAAAATCGCGAATGATGCCGTGCGGATCGATGAAGCGCCCCCAGAGCTCGGCGTGGGCTCTTTCCACGGCGGCGGCAGTGAATTCCTCCGCGTGAACCCGCGGCAGCGCCGCGAACACCAACACACCGATGATCACGGGAAGGGTCAGGATTCTCGGGCGCATGGCGGCAGGTCAGAAGCTGAAGGTATTGGTCAGATACCAGCGCCGTTCCGGGGCGAGTCGGACGCTGGCGGTTTCGCCCCAGGGCTGCACGGTGATCGCGATGGGTTTGGTTTGGCCGATCAGATTGCGCACGTTGAGCTGCGCCTTCCACTCGATGCGATCGCGCCAGATCTTCCGGGTGTAGCCGAGGAAGGCATCAACGTTGGTTTCGGCCGGGGCGTAAAAGGGATTCTTGATGTCGAGCTTCACGATGCCGGCGGCGTCGCGGTCGGCGCGGTAGCCGATGCCGATCTTGTCCTGCCAGCGGACGCCGGTGCCGATATTCCAGCCCTTGAACCGGCCGTCGCGGGCAAACGTGTGATTGGCCACGAGGTTGGCCCGCCACTTCCGTTGTTCGGCGGCGACCACGCCTTCGGTCGCGACCAGCGTGGCGAAGGACACAAGCGGACCTCCGGCGCTGTTGAGAAACTGCCGGATCGTCTGCGTCGACGGCGGCACCGGATTGCCAAGCACGAATCCGCCCGGGTAATTGACCCGCGGCTTGTCGTAGAGCTTTTCCCAGGCGGGCATCATGCGCGTGATGAACTCCTTCGTGCCGGGGGCGATGTTGGTCTGGACGGTCTCCTGGTTGGCGACGTTGAACAGAAAACGCCACTGGCGGTTGGGGCTGAAGGTGAGTTCGATCTCCGTGCCCTTGGCCGTGTAGTCGGTGGTGTCGGAGATGCCGGCGGGGAGTTGGTAGGTGGCCGAGAGATTCTGCTGCGCCGCGGAGCCGGTGACCCGAAACTGGTGAATGGCGCGGAAATTGGCGGGCAGCGTACTGAACAGCGTCTCGATGTCCGCCGAGCGATCGATGGCGGGGTTGATGTTCTGTTCCTGGGCCCAGAACGTGGCGGTCTGAAGCACGCCATTGTTATAGGCGGCGGCAAAGGAGGCAGGAGTGCCGAGGCTCTGGTCGGTGGTCTTGGTCTCGAAGCGGTTGACGCGGATGAACAGGCGGTCGTGGAACACGGAAAGATTGAAGCCATACTCGCGGGTCGTGCCCTGCTGCTGCGGCAGTTGTTGGTTGTAGACCCCCACGCGTCCGCCGGAGGGTGCGAAGTTCTCCGAGTTATTGGCGAACACGCTGAACTCCGTCCCGGCCGGGAGGCGCACTAGTTTCTGCGGCCAACGCAGCACGGCACTGTAGCTGAGCGTTTCCAGCGCGACCAATTCGGGCGGAAGTTCCGGGAGCACGTAGTCAGCGAATCCGTAGGTGGACTTGGTGGGGTTCTTCGCGAAGCCGATGGACTGGGTGTAGCGGTACTCGGCGTCGCGGCGCCAGCCGATCGTGGTGACAAGGTTTTCCTGCAGCCAGTAGCTCTGCAGCACGGCGGCTTTGTTCTTGTTGATGGCGCGGGTGGCGGGGCTGTCCTGGACGATGCCCTGCAACGTGGTTGTGACCGTGGCAAAATCACCCTGCGCCGGGCTGCCGGTGGCGGCTTTGAAATACGAGGTGGGAGCGCTCAGCCCCGCCCGCACCAGCGGCACCTGCACCGGCTGAAACTGGAGCGGTTTCCCGTTGAGGATCGAGTCGCCGATGTAAACGAAGAGGCCGGGTCGGCGGGAGAAGGCGCTGGCATCGGGAGTGATCGATTCGGCGGCGTCGCCATAGGTGGCGAGGCGGAGGAGGTACGCGAGTGAATCGGTTTTGGTGATCTCGCGGAGACCAGTGGCCACGTGGCGACCGAGCCAGCGGCCCAGCGTGGGGCTCAGCTCCTTGAAGTCGTAGCGGACGAAGGCGGTCGCCCGGACGGCTTCGCGTTCGGTGAAGCTGTCGCTCCAGTTGCCGCCGCCGTACTGGACAAACGGGCGCCCGAGGTTGGGGTTGGGCTGGCCGTTGGGCAGCATGACCGAGGTGTCGATGCGGATGTGGTTGTTGTTCGAAGACTGGATGAAGGAATTGCGACTGCGCACATCGTACCGTTCGCGGTTGTAGGCGATCTCGAGGCCCGCGCGGTCCTTCCAGATCATTTGCTCGAGCGCGACGTTGAAAGTGTGAAACGCATCCATCTGCCGCGAGGTCTCGTCGAGCATGCGGTTCTTGTAGTCGAAGGTGCTGAAATCGGTGAACCCCTGGAATTTCAGGTTGGCGGGAATTTGCCCGCCGGCAAAGACCGGGGCCGGCTGCTCGGCGATGTTGAGCGTCGTGAACACCCGGATGGTGTCGATGGCGCGGTCGCGGTTCACCAGCGGGTGGAAGAGGCTGTTGCGCACGGCGTCGGCGACGGTCGCGGTGGTGTTGGCGAGCGTGCCGCGGAAGGAGATATTCGGGCCCTTGGCATTGGGCTCCGAGTAGATCAGCGCGATCTGATCGAAGAACTGGCCCGTGCCCATGTAGAGCGGCATGAAGTTGCCGGCGTTTTGGGCCGCGGCCGCCGGATTGCGCGCGGGATCATCATAGAAGCTCCAGTCGTAAACCGGTTTCCCGGCGGCGTACCATTGGGGCGAGATGCTGTTGAAGGGCAGGATGCTCAGCGGACGGTTGGCGCTCGTGCCGCCGGCCTCGAAGCTCGCCCGCAGCGTCGTCGAGCGAAAGGGCTTGGCGGTGAGGGCGCCGTAGATCCGCTCCTTGTGATCGTAGGATGGGCGTTGGTTGTTTTCCTCTCCATCCTTCAGGCCGGCGATGCGCACGGCGAGCCGGCTGGGGATCAGGACGCGGTTGAAGTCGACGGAACTGCGGACGCTGGAGTTGTTGCCGTAGCGGAACTCGATGCGGTTCGAGTTACGGCGGAGGTCGGCCATCGTAAGCGACGTGTCCACGACTCCGGCTGCGCTCCCTGTCCCGAAGAGGATGGCATTGGGACCGCGGATATTGGTGACGGCGCCGGTGTTGAACGAGTCGAGGGGAATGCTCGTGATAAAGAACCCCCGGGTGTAGGTTGGGCTGGCGAGGCCGCGCGTGCGGGTGCGCTGCGGGGCGGAGCGAATGCTGTCGCCGGTGAATTGGGCGACATTGATATCGCTGGCCACGCCGGAGTAATTGCCCTGCGGGCCGGAGGCCTCCATGCCGGTGGCGTAGATGAGCAGTTCATTGGCGCTGGTGACGCCGAGGTCGTCGATGAGGTCCTTGGTGTAGATCGAGATCGAGGCGCCGAGGTCCTTGACGGAAGTGTTGAGCCGGGTGCCGGCGAGCGTGTGCGTCGCCTGGTAACCCTTCTCCGCGGCCACATCGACCACGAAGGGTGAGAGTTCGACCACGGCGTCGGTCTCAGGACTTGTCTTGTTTGCCGGGCGGTCGCGCGTCGCGGTGGGCGCCGCCCGTTGGGCGTTTGGGAGTGCAGCCCTGCTGACGGCGATCGTGCCGCTGGTTTGGTCAAACGCCACTTCGAGCCCGGTGTTCGCCAGCATGAGGGCGAGCGCCTCCGGGAGAGAATACTCGCCCTTGATCGCCGGAGTCTTCACGCCTTTCACGTCCTGGGCGGGAAACACGATCTGCTGGCCGGCCTGTTTGGCGATCTGCTTCAGCGCGATGGCGGCGTCGCCCGCGGCGACAGCGAAGTTTTGCTTCGTCTCTGTGGCCCCGGCGAGTGGGCCGAGCGCAAAGACGATCGCCAGGGCAAGTAATGTTCGGGCGCCGGCATGCCGGACTGCCGGGTTGGGCTGCGCAGGGGTGCTGGAATGGGGCATGAGGTGTTTGGGATCCAACCCAAGACGGAATCGTGGCAGAATTTACGTAGGAGAATCTTAAGAGGGAGTCGAAAAAGGTGCGATGGCTGTGTAGCGGAAGCCGTCAGGCTTTCGACGCTACCCAAGAAACGCTCACGCGTTCCGCTACAGATTGGAAGAAAACGAAGGCCTTTTCCACGCCCTCAAAGAAAAAAATGCCCAAGGAGCGCGGACAGAGACCGGTGCGTCTTGGAGTTTTCTTGGGGGCCCGGAGGGGAGCGTCGCATCGATTCCTGCCGCACCAATGCGTCCCTTCGGAAAACGTGGCCGGCGATTCACGGCGCGGAACGCAACACGATGACTCCGTCGGCCCGATGCTCGGCCGTCACGTGGAAACTCACCTGCAGCATGCGCACGAAGCCCTCGACATTGTCGGAGCGCAGCGAGGCGCCTACCGGCAGGGAGGCGAGCCTGGGATCATCCACCACCATCTTGACTCGGTTGCTGGCGTTGAACTCCGCCACGACCTGGGCAAGGGGAGTATCGCTGAACTCCAACTGGCGCGGTTGCCACGCCGTCACCCGGGCGATCTCACGCGGCGACAGCGCGTCGATTCTTGGCGCAGTTGCCCGGTCCGCCAGCGAGACCACGGTGCGTTGCCCCGCCTCGAGGATCGGGATCACCACGTTCGGGGCCGGAGCCTGGTTGCCCTCCGCCTGTTCCGGGCTGGCTTGACTTACCCTGACCTTGCCCTCGGTGACCAGCACTTCGACCGCTTCGGGGCGCACATTGACATTGAACGCCGTGCCGACGGCGCAGACCTCCACGCGGCCGACATTGACGATGAAGGGACGATCCAGGTTCTTCACGACCGTGAAATGGGCTTCGCCCCGCACCAAACGGATGTTGCGGCGGTTGGCGGAATAATCCACCGCCACGTCCGCGCCATGGTTCAGGTCAATGGTGGAGCCATCGCCAAGGATGCGCCGAACGATCGAGGGTGGCGCGGCTTCCGCTGCCGCCGGTGCGTCCGGGCCCAGGTGCGGGCGCCAAAGCAGCACGGCCAGCGCCGCGGCGGCGGCGAAACCGACGGGCGCGAGCCAGCGGAGAATCTGGCGCGAAGTTGCGGGCGCCGGCGCTGCCGCCAGCAGGTCGGGATTCGGGCGGGTGCCGTGTTCGGGCTTCCACTGGGCCAGCAGTCGGAGACCCGCGACCGTTTGCTGGTGCCTGGCCAGCCACTCGCCGTGGCGCGGGTCGGCGGCGAGCCACTGGAAAAATTCATCCTGTTCAGCCGCGGTCAGGCCACGGTCCCGCCGGGCCAGCCAGGCTGCGGCTTGGTGTTCGATTTCGGCCGGAGTCGGAGAGGTGGATTCGGTGGCCATGGCTCAACGAAGGCGAAACTTCGCCATGAACTGAGTGCAGCGTTTGATGCCGACGGTCACCTGCGTCTCGACGGTTCGGATCGAGATGCCCAGTTGCTCGGCGATCTCCCGGTGCGAAAGCCCGTAGACATTGCGCAGGGTCAGGACCTGCCGGCAGCGGTCTGGCAGAGCTTGGATGGCCTGGGTCATGAGTTCGATTTCCTGATTGCGGGCGATGGTCTCGGGTATGTCTACCGTCTCATCCAAGACGGATAACTCGTCGAATTCACGTAGGACATTCGGCTGGATGACTGAAAATTTCCGAAAATGGTCGTAGGCGAGATTGCGGGCCGTGGCGAAAAAGAAGGCCTTCGGGGCAAGCAGGGGGCGCTGCGATCGGGCCACCAACACCCGCGAATAGGCCTCCTGGATGATGTCGTCGAAATCGGTGATCTGCGGAAACCGGCTATGCAGCCAGGCGCGCAGCATCGCCTCGTGAACTTGGAGGTGCTCGGCGAACCAGCGGGCGGTCTCGGGGTCTTGGGGGGGCACAGAAACAGTGGGCTTGCAGTGCGGGTAGACTCCGGGCCTCAAAAGACAAGCTCAAGCTGGCAGATTGGCGAAGGCGCGCCTCAAAACGAGAGAGCTGCAGTGTTCATTCGTTCACGATTCCGGCAAAGTGGAACAAAGCCACATTGCTCGCCGGAATAGTCGTCGTCCGCGACGGGAAGGTCATCGCCACCGGGGAGGACTACGGCGTGCGTGAACTGCTCGCAACGGTCGACCGCATCGGCCCGGAAGTCGGCGGGGCGAGTCTCGCCGACAAGGTTGTCGGCAAGGCCGTGGCGCTCATCGTCGTCTACTCGGGGATTCGCGCTGTCGATACGCGCGTGGCCAGCGAGCCGGCGGTGCGGCTCCTAAACCTTCAAGGCATTCCCTCCAGGCCGGCACCATCGTTCCGCAGATTCTCAATCGGAAGGGCAACGGCCCGTGTCCGATGGAGAAGGCCACCCTGCCATTCGAGGAACAAGACCATGGGGTCAGGTAGTCGCTAGTGTCCGTGCTTGGAGCCGAAAGAACTCGCACTCGAACCCCGTTTTCTCCGCTCGAGTTGCGACTAGCGGACCAATCCCGTTTCCGGCCCTCGAAAGTCGCAAACGGCTTGGATCATCGCGGCCAGATTGACCAGCGGGACCTGCGCACCGACGTCATGGCTCGAACCGCAAAGGTAGCCGCCGCCAGGCGAGAGTCGCTCGAGATGCATCAGCGTTTCCTGACGTACCTGCTCGGGCGTGCCGGGCACGAGCACGCGGGTCACGTCGACGTTTCCGCACAGCGCGATGCGTCCGCCATACCGCGCCTTGAGCTCATAGATGTCGAAACCCGGACACGCCTCGCACGGATGGATCGCCGCCATCCCCATTTCAATCCAACGCGTCATCAGCGCGCTGTTGTCACCGTCGGCGTGGAGCATCGCCGGCACGCCCGCGGTCCGGACGACCGACATTTGCAGGTCCATCCGGCTCAGGATAAACCGCTCCGCCTGCTCCCGCGACATAATCAGTCCGGTCTTCTGGCAGAGGTTGCTGCCGAGCAGAACGGCGTCCGGCCGATACGCCAGCACCAGTTCGGTTACCGCGAGCGCGTGTTCCTGGTATCGGTCCAACACTTCGTCAACGAAATCGGGTTCATCGTAAAGCTTGAGAAAAAATGCCTCGTAACCCATCGCTCGCATCACGGCGGAAGGCGTCGGCAAGACATAGATCCAACCGAGTCGCGTGTGGGCGGCGGCGGTCAGAAAGGCCTCGATGCGGGCCCGGACGGGATCGAGGCTTGGCCGGACCTCAGCCTTGAGATCATCGCGATCGCGGATCAACCCGTCGATGAATGCCGGGCTGCCGTCGCCATCCCGCACCCGACGACGGCCAAAATCCCACGCGACATGCAGGTACCCGACGTCCACGCCGACCCGGCCGAGCAGTTCCACGTAGTCCTCCGCCGGAAGGTCGTACGATCGACAATCGACTGGTTTACCGAGCACGCCACTGACGATCGCCGGGGCAAACTCTGACTCGTAATACGGCACTTGGTTCGATGGCGTGCGACGGATCGCCGCCTGAAAACGCGCCCGATCAGGAGCCCGCGTGGCGATCTGCCGGTTTGCCACGTCTGGTCGGTAGGAGCCTGCGCAGTTGGGAGGTGTGACTGACGGGAGATCGGAGTTCATTGGGTCGGAAGGGGGCGGATTCAGCCGCTGTTTTCCCGCGTGGCGATCTTTCCCGGCTCGAGTAATGACAGACGGCATCCCGATCATGGTGTCGCTGGCAGCGCGACGCGGTCCAGGTAGATGTTCGCCTTGCCCTCGTGAGAGGAATAGAAGCTGACCCAGAGTTCGTTGTTGTGCCAGACCAGCCCGGGATAGCTCGTGTCGCCGCCGCTGACAAACTGCAGGAACGGCTCGAAGCGGTTTCGCGTCATCCATGCGAGCACGGTGGCTGAGCCCGTGGCAGCGGCGATCGCGGATTTCCGGCTGCCGGCGACCCAGCGACCGTCGGGCAGAATCAGGAAATTCGGACCACCGAGCGCCCAGGAAACGTCCTGCCACGTCCACTCCCGATACGGCGGCCGGCTCGATCCGATGCGGGTCGAACGCGGCAACGGCGGGGGATTCATCTGCACGGAAAGCGCGATCATTTCACCGCTCGCGAGAAAACGCAGGGTTGTTTCGCTCGCGTGCGGAAGGTCGAGGGGAGTGACGCGATCCCAATCCACTCCGTTCGCACTCGTGTAGAGCGTGGCGGCGCGCTTTTCCTTCAACCCTCCGCCTCCGCGATAGGCGACGCCATGGGCCTGGCCGCGAAACCAGGTCACCCGCCAGAGCCATTCCCCGGGCGCGAGGATCCGCTGCAGTGGCGTCCACTTCCGGCCATCCGGCGAAAATGTGACCCGCGTCTGCCGCGTGACGTATTCGCCTCGTTCCATGACCGATCCTCCCATCACCAGCATCAACCGGCCGTCGGGGGTGATGGAGAATTTCGGATCGCGCAAATCGATGCCGGATTCTGCGAGCAAGGCGGACGACGCCCAGGCCTCGCCGTCGGCGGACGCAAGCACCCGGACCTTTCCATCTGGTGACGAATGCCCGGTCGCCTCGCGAAACGTGCAGAACCACCCCCCGCGAAAATGAATCAAGTCGGTGAACGCGTTGTGGCCCCCTTGATCCCAGATCTTCCGGGCCGGTCGCGGCGTGGCCTCGGCCGCCAGGCCGTTCAACAGGAGTCCGCCGAATAGCAAAACGTGGATGAGAGATTTCATAAGCGCGGAAAAAGTGCGGAATAGAGGTGACGATGAAATATCTAGCTCGCGAGAGGGCAATCGGAAGCGATTTCAGCCATTGCGGAAAAGGTGTCGCTTTGGATCACGCGAGGCGGGCCTGGAAATCCAGTTTCCTTTGAGCCATCCTATGAAAGGAGGATATCGCGCGAGCGCCGCGGGAGGTATTCTCTTCCGATGTCAGCCATCTCCCGCCAGGTTTTGGTCGATTCGCCGATTGCCGTTTTCCCGCGCTCAAGCGTCCCGTCACCAAAATGGATTCTGTTGTCACCCCCTGGTCTTCGCTCACCTCACTCGCGGGGCGATGAGGCCGCTTGCCCGCTCTCCTGACATGCTCAATCCCATCTCGCCTACCTCATGAAATCCGCCACCCAGCCTAGCTCCCTGAGTCGAAATCCCCTCGTCCTGGCCTGCCGCGTCCTGGCTCTGATGTGCCTGCTGCCCTTCACGGGCTTCGCCCAGGCCTCCTCGTCCGGCGCGATCGAGGGTCGCGTGTTCAACACCGCCACTCAATCCTACGTGCGCAACGTTCGGATCGAAGTCGTCGGCACCACGCTCCAGACGTTCACCGATGATTTCGGCGGCTACGCGCTGTCGGGCGTGCCGGTCGGCGCCGTCACCCTGCGGCTCTTCTACACCGGCACGGGCGAGCACACGATCCAGGTCAACGTGCCCGCGGGTCAGGCCGTGCGGCGCGACCTCTCGATTTCCGGCCGCGAATTCCTGGCCGAGGACCGGGAGACCGTTGCGCTCGACACCTTCATCGTGGCCGAGGCGCGCCAGATGGACACCCGGGTCATCGCCATCAACGAGCAGCGGTTTGCGGACAACCTGAAGACAGTCGCCGCCGCCGACGCGTTCGGCGACAGCGTGGATGGCAACGTCAACGAGTTCATCAAGAACATGCCGGGCATCACCATCGACGGGTCGGGCGTTTCTGTCCGCGGCCTGCCCGGCAGCATGACGCCGGTGTCGATCGATGGCGCCGATCTCGCGAGCAGTTCGGGCATCAAGGACACGCGGGCCATCGGGCTCTCCAATCTCGCGATCAATAACATCTCACGGGTCGAAGTTACGAAGTCGCCGACGCCGGACATGGCGGCGAACGCGGTGGGCGGCTCGGTGAACCTCATCACGAAGAGCGCATTCGAGCTGGCGCGCCCGCAGTTCAAGTATCGCGCGATGGTGACGTTCAACGAAGAATATATGGATTGGAAGAAGACGCCGTATCCGGGCCGGGATCCGAGCTACAAATACAAGCCGAGCTTCGATTTCAGCTACACGGTGCCGGTGAACAAGAAGTTTGGCTTCTCGATCAACGCGATGCACAACCAGCAGTTCAGCTTCCAGCGCCAGCTGCGGACGCAGTGGAACAGCACCACCACGCCGGCTACCCCGGCGAACCCCTTCATGGATCGCTTCGAGTTCAACGAATCGCCGCAGGAGAGCAGGCGGCAGACGATCGGATTCACCGCCGACTGGCGCGCCACCGAACACGACACGCTTTCCGCCTCGGCGGTGTTCAATCCGTCGCGCTCCCAATCGGCCCAGCACGTGATGCTGTGGAACAACGGCGGCGTGCTGAATCAAAACGCCGCATCCTTTGGCCCGACTTTCACGTTCGGGCGAGCCGGCACCGGTTTTCTCGACGGCAACGGCACCCACAGCATCGTGCGCGACCTCACGGCGCAGGTGATTTTGCGGCACCGGCACCGGAGCCGAAACTGGGAGTTCGACAATAGCGCCTACTATGGAAAATCGATGACCCGGCGCGGCGATCTCGAATACGGCATGGTCGAGCAGGTCACGCTCGCGCGCCGCAACCTCACGATCAATTACGAGGACATTCGCGCGGACGGGCGGCCGTACAAGGTGACGGCGCGCGACGCGACGACCGGCGCCAACGTCGACGCCTATGCATTGAAAGATGTGATGATTGACACCTTTCGCTCGCGGCAGAACCGCAACACCGACGACACGACGCAGGGCGTCAAGGTGCATGCGGCCCGGCAGTTCGCGGCGGGCATCCCGGTCAGGGTGAAGGCCGGTTTGGATCTGCGGCGGCAGATCCGCGATCACGATGGCCCGACCAAGGTGTGGTCCTTCGTCGGGCCGGACCGGATCAAGAGCAACGCGGACGACTTCGCTCACTTGTATGGATTGCAGACGTCCGTGAACACCTCGCCCGGCTTCGACCTCCCCCCGCGGGAGCGGGTGGACAACTGGAAGATGTATGAACTCTTCAAGGCGCACCCCGAGTATTTCATCTTTGACGAGGCGGCCTACCTGCTGTCCCGCACGCGCGAGAGTTTCCTCCTAGATGAGACGGTGAACGCGGGCTTCGTGATGGCGGACACGGCGCTCTTCGCGAACCGGCTGCGGTTGGTAGGCGGCGTGCGTTACGAGAAGACGAGCGACAAGAGTCTGGGCCGTCGCACGGATCCGACGCTCGGCTACCAGACTGATGCCAGCGGCAAGGTCCTGGTCGGCAGCAACGGCCGGCCGCTGCCCATCGCCGACCCGATCGAGCGCGCCCGACGCATCAATATCGTGCGGGGCTCCTCCACGAAGAACGACTACGACGGCTACTACCCGAGCTTCAACGCCCGCTATTCCGTCCTCGCCAATCTCGTGGCCCGTTTCAGCTACGCGCGCACCCTCGGGCGCCCGGACCTGCCGCGGATCCTGCCGGATATCGACATTCGCGATACGAACAACCCGCCGCAGATCAACACCACCAGCGCCAATCTCAAGCCGTGGGAGTCGAACAACTACGACGTGGCGCTGGAGTATTATTTCAAGACGGCCGGCGTGTTTTCGGTCAGCGCCTTTCGCAAGGACATTGAGAACTATTTCGGTCTTGTGACGCAGGACGCGACGCCGGCGCTGCTCGAGGAATACAGCCTCGGGCCCGAATATTCAAACTATCGATTCAGCCACTACCTCAATGTCGGCGATGCCCGAGTCAGCGGCATCGAGTTGTCCTACGACCAGGCGCTGACCTTTCTGCCCGCCTGGGCCAGCGGCTTCTCCGTTTTCGCCAATGCCAGCAAGCTCCAGCTGGGGGGCGACAACACCGCCGATTTCAAGGGATTCGTGCCCAAGGTATTCAACAGCGGGTTGAGTTACGACCGCGGGCGGCTCAGCTTACAGGTGAAACGCAATTACCGCGGCCTCCAACAGGGCAGCCCGCAGAACTGGCCCAACTCCTTCGAGTTTCGCCGGGCCAGCGTGACCTACGATATGACGGCGCAACTTCGGCTGACCCGTCGCGTCGCACTCTTCCTCACCGGCCGTAACGTGACGAACGAACCTACGCTCACGGAGTGGTCGAGCCCCGCCACCCCCGGTTACGCGCGGCTGCAGCGCGTCAGTGAGTCTGGCGCCCAATACGCCGTCGGCCTAAAAGGCACCTTTTGATCGCACCTCCCCCTATGAAGCTCGCCGCCGTCCTGCTTTGTCTCGCGACTTTGTCGCCCACCGTTCCGGCGCTAACCGCGGCGGCACCTGCAGTCCCCGCGTTTCCCGGGGCGGAGGGTTTTGGCCGCTTCGCCCGCGGCGGCCGCGGCGGCGACGTCTACCACGTGACCAACCTCAACGACGCCGGGCCCGGCTCGCTCCGCGAGGGCATCACCTCGGCCCAAAGCCCGCGCACGATCGTATTCGCGGTGGGCGGGGAGATCCGACTGCAGAGCGCGCTGCGGATCGAGAAGTCGTTTCTGACCCTCGCGGGCCAGACTGCGCCGGGCGATGGCATCACCCTGCGCGACTATTCCATCCAAATCTACAACGCCACCGACGTGGTGTTGCGCTACCTGCGTTTCCGGCTCGGCGACCAACGGCCCGCCAATGCCAAGGGGGCCGACGACACGCTGGTGACGAATGATATCCGGCGCGTAATCATCGACCATTGTTCGCTGAGCTGGGCGATCGACGGCACGCACGACCTGCGTCGCGGCGGCGATTTCACCCTGCAGTGGAGCATCATCAGCGAAGCGCTCAACAACAGTCTGCACAGCAAAGGGGCCCACGCGATGGCGGCGTCTTACCGCGATCTCTCCGGCCCAATCACGTTGCATCACAACCTGATTGCCTCCTGCCGTGATCGCCACCCGTCGCTCGGCAGCGCGAAGGAGCCACCCCGCTACGTCGTCGATTTTCGCAACAACCTCATCTACCACTGGACCACGCCCGGAACCTCCAACTTCTGCGACCACTTCATCAACTGCATCAACAACGTCTGGCGGCCGGGCCCGACCTCCAAGCTCGAGCAGTTGCCCATCGCCATGAAGGGCAGCCTGGTCGACATGGCCAAGGGCTACATGAGCGGCAATGTCTTCGAGGGGCGCGACGATCTGACGCGCGACAACTACGCCGCGCTCGACTTCACCCGCTGGATCGGCCCCGGGAAGAACTACAAGTACGCCGGGAAGGTGTCCGACTGGCGCGCCGACGCGCCGGCCGCACTGGGCGCGGCCCTGCCCACGACCCAGACCGCCGCCGAGGCCGCCGAGTTGGTCCTGACCCGCGCCGGCGCCTCGCTGCGCCGCGACGCGGTGGATGTGCGGGTGGTCAGCGACGCGCGCAACCGCACCGGCAAACTCCTCGACTCCCCCCAAGAGGTGGGCGGCCATCCCGCCCTGCGCTCAGGCCCGGCGCCGCTCGACACCGATCGCGATGGCATGCCCGATGCCTGGGAAACCGCCCACGGCCTCGACCCGCGCAATCCCGCCGATCGCAACGCCGACCGCGATCGTGACGGCTACACCAATCTCGAGGAGTACCTCAACAGCCTCGTCCCGGCGACGGCAGTGACGAAGTGAACCAGGTGCGGCAACGCTCATCCCTTGATCCCTCCGCAACCGATGCCATCCCCTTCGAGATCCCGTTTCCAGCCAGTGCTTGGTGGGCAGCCCGAAGTTCTTCCCCCCGGACTGACCGGCATGCTCGCCCGCCTTCTGCCCGTCATGCTGAGCCTTGGCGTGATCATGAATGCAGCGGTGATCGGCACCAATCCGCCGGCCCGCGCCCTGACCGCGGAAAGTATCGCGACATTGCCCACGGCAGAGCAGCCGGCTTGGCAACGCTATCTGGCCCAGTCGCGGGCCCAGCGCGCCAGGGATCAGGCGTTCCTGGCCGCTGAATTGCAGCGGACGGGGCTCAAGGTTGCGCTCGTCCCGCCGAAAGCGAGCGTCGGGCGGTCGCTCCCTTTGGGCGAAAAGCCGGCTTGGTATGCCGGGGCGGAAGCCCGGCGCCGTGCCCACAATGTGGTTACGTTCCAAACACCGGCGGGTGGCTGGAGCAAGGGTTTCGATGCCACTGATCATCCCCGCGCGGCAGGCGAAGGCTTTTCGGCCAGCAACACCTCGCAGCATCTTTCTCCGGGCGACCATGACCAACCGGCGGAGCTGAACTGGAGCTACATCGGCACCTTTGACAACGATGCCACCGTCCGCCACCTGCGGTTTCTCGCACTGGTGGCCGCTGCTGCCGATGAGCACACCGGGGCCGAGTGGCGGCGGGCCTTCACTCGCGGACTCGCGTACATCCTCGCCGCACAATACCCGAACGGCGGCTGGCCGCAGAACTATCCGCTCGACGGCGGCTACCACGATTCCATCACCTTCAACGACGGAGCCATGGCGAACATCCTGCTGCTGTTGCGGGACGTGGCGGCCGGCCAGGGTGAGTTTGCCTTCGTCTCGTCCGAGCACCGCTCGCAGGCGGCCGGGAGCGCGGAACGCGGGCTGGCGTGCCTGCTGCGTTGTCAGGTGAAGGTGGAATCGCGGCTCACGGCCTGGGCGCAACAATGCGACATGCTGACGCTCTCCCCCACCTCGGCCCGCAACTACGAAATGCCGGCGATCTCCAGTGGCGAGAGTGCGGCCATTCTGGGGTATTTGATGACACTGAAGCAGCCGTCGCCGG
>JBIJCX010000567.1:0-3863 GCA_044344465.1 Opitutaceae bacterium | reverse complement strand
CGCGCTCGATCCGCGCCCCGTCGACCGAGAGCACCGCGAGGCCCTCGCAGCGCGTGTCGAACACCGTGCAGTTCTGCACCACGATATCCTCGAATGCCCCGGCCGACTCGGTGCCAATCTTGATGCCGCTCGCGTTGGAGCTGACGATGCAATTGCTGATCGTGATGTCGCGGCAAAGTCCGCTCGGCGAAAAGCTCTTCAGCACGATGGCGTCGTCACCAGCGTTGATGAAGCAATTTGCGACGCGGACCACCTGACAGTCGACCAGATCGATGCCATCGTTGTTGCGACCGCGGGCCCGGACAAAGCGCGGTTGCTCGATGTCGGGGTTCTCGCGGGTCTCGATGCGAAAGCCCTCGAGCACCATGTCGCGACATTCGAGAAACGAGAGCGTCCACGAAGCGGAATTGCGAAAGGTGACACCGCGAATCTGAACATCTTGGCACCCCACGAAAAACAGGAGCCGCGGGCGGAAATGAAACGAAGGCGAACCGTAAGGCCCCTCGTTCCAGGTTTCACCGCCCCCGTCGATCGTGCCGCGGCCCTCGATACCGATGTTCCGCGCGTCCTCGGCATGAAGGAACATCTTTCCAGTGATCATCTCGCCCGTGTAGCTGGGATGACGCGACGGGGTCGTCGGGAAATCCTCCAGCCGCGGGCTGGCCACCAACGTCGCCCCGGCCTCGACCTGGAGGATGACGTTGTCCTTGAAACGAAGCGTGCCGGAGCGAAAGCGTCCGTTGTGCAGATAGACCCGTCCGCCCCCGGCGGCGTGGCAGGCATCGATGGCGGCCTGCAGAGCGGCGGTGTCAATTGTCCGGTCGTCACCTTTCGCTCCGTAGGCGAAAGGATCCCAGACGCCGGTAGTCGGCGCCGGCTGGCCGGCAGCGCAGGCGCAACAGGTGAGGAATGTCAGCAACAGCCAGAGGAAGCGAGTGGTCATGGTGAATGGTGGGTATCCCGGGTTGCGTCAGAACGATCCTTTGAGGCCCGCCGTAAAGACCCGGCCGAATGATCCGTGGTTGAATTCGCGCGCGTACCCCGGAGTCTCCGGCCCGTAGGCGTACTCTCGCTGCATCTGATTCGTGGCGTTGCGCAGGTTGAAGTAAGCTGAGATCCGTTTGCCAAGCCGGTAGTCCAGACTCACATCGAGCTGAATGCGGGGCTGCGGATAGCGAAAGGCGTCCGGCCCCATATCGGGATACGACACCCCTTTTTGCTCGCCGCGGTAATTCCATTTCGTGATGAGCGTCGCGCGGCTCTTCGCGATCGTAAAGCCCCAGTTCACCGACTCCGGCAGGAAGCCCGTGAAGTCGGCCAGATCGTGGCCCGCAAGCTTCAGTTTCGTGGCGTTGACAAACACGATGACATGCCGGCCCCAGGCGCCGAAGGGCACGAGCGAGTGCCGGACGTTGAACTCTGCGCCCCGCACCCGCGCCGACCCAGAATTGAACATCGTGGTGACGCGCCAGCCGAGGTAGCGTGGGTCGAGGCCGAGGCGTTCGAGGTCTTCCGCGGTCGCGTCCTTCACGTAGGCGCCGAAGAAGTCCTTCACCTCCTTCAGGAACACCCCGGCGCTGACCACGCCCCCGTGCTCGGTGTAGTATTCGATCGTCCCATCGTAGTTGTCGGCGGTCCACGGCTTCAGTCCGAGGTTGCTGAACGTGATCCGGCCGAGAGTTCGATCCGGATCCTGATTCAGATCGTCGTCTTGGCTGACGGTGGTGTTGGGGATGATGTTGCTGAAGTTTGGGCGTCCGTAGGTCCGGGCGTAGGCGGCGCGCAAGAGCAGTCGGTCGGTGGCGTTGAAGTTGAGATGCAGGCTCGGGTAATAGCCGTCGTAGGAACGCTCCGCCCGCGCCGCGCGCTCCTGGTAGATGAGCGCCACCTCCGCGACCGAACCCGCCGCACCCGCCTCCGGCTTGCGGATACGCGCGCCGTTCGCAGTGCGGGCGAACGAACCGTTGGCGTTGCGGACGAACACCGCGTTGGGGTCCTGCAACGGCCCCTCGCCCCGGTCGATGGTCTTTTCGAACCGGACGCCGGTCACGACGTTTAACCGGTTGCGCAGGAGCCTGGCTTCGGCCTGCACGTAGCCGGCCGAGACGCTTTCCTGGATATATTTCGAGTTCAGGATGTTGTTGCTCGCCGTCGTGCGTTGCTGTGCGACCGTCTGGGTGAAAAGCGCGGGATTCGCCGCAAACGCCGACCACACTTTGTGCGGGGAGACCCACGGCACGTAGGGTTTGTCCTGAAGCGCCACCAGCTTTCGTTCACCGTAGTAGACTTCGGAGAGATACGGCGTCGCCGCCAGCGAGCCGTTAAGCCCGTTGTACGTGTAGACCCGACCGTTCACCCGGCGATCGTCGTTGGTCTGGATGCGGTGCAGACCGCCCACCTGCACGGCCGCGGGAAACGAGAACCAGCGCAACTGGCGCCGCACGTCCAGGTCCATGGTCGTGACGGTCGAGCGGATGTCGGTCTTCGGCTGGTTGGTCGCCGAATTGAGCGTGTAATTGTTGAGGTCGAATAGGTCGACCGGCTGGTTGTTGTTGTCGAATACCTGGAAGTCGCCGATGCGACCTCCACTGATGTCAGTGTAGGTCAAGCGCACCGGCATGCGCAGGTTGAGGTTGAGCGAATTGAAAAACCCCAGGTCGATGTCCCGGCGCATGGTCGTCGAATGCGAGCGGCTGAGGGCGGACTGGATGCGCCAGGTGCCGTCGTCGAGCCGGTAACGGAGATTACCCAATTGCGTGAGTCCTCCCCGGTCGAAAAAGTTGGTAATCATCTGCGCGCCGCCGCGCCCGGTCGCACCTGCCACGCGGTCCGGAGTGAAGGACAGTAGCGCGCCGCCCGGGATGCTGGGGGTGCCGACACTGCCCAGGTTGGTGTAAAGCTGGGAGGTGTAATCCCGCTCATTGTAATAGGTCGCCATTACGCCCACGGAGAGCACCGCGTGGGTCGACGACCGCCAGTCGACTTTCGCGGAAATCGAGTCGCGTTCGTAGGAACGCGTCCGTTCTTGATTGCGGTGCCGCCAGAGATAGGGGTTGGCCGGCGTCGCGCCTGTGCCGGTGCCGCTCGCGCGATAATCAGTATACCAAGTGTCCGTCTGGAAAGCGGTGGTCGAATGGAGGCCGGTAAGCACGACGCCCAGCCCCTTGTTGATCGGCAGCGTGTAGTCGAAACTGAGATCAGGATAAATCTTGTAGGTCCGGTTATTGCCCGGCGCGGGCGTTTTCTTGAGTGCGAACCGTTGTTCATTTGAAGAGAGGCCGACGCGATATTTGAACTCCGCCGCGCTGCGCTCGAACGCGCTCTTGCTGACGAGATTGATCGAACCCGACATCGTGTCGGCCGGCGTCGAAGGCAGCGGGACCTTGGTCACCTCGACGCGCGAGACACTGTTCGCGCCGACGCGCGACGGCATGAAATCGCGCTCGCCGTCCGGGTTGGAGCCGGCGAGCTGCACGCCGTCGTAGGAGACCACCGACAGATTGCTCGGAAAACCGCGAATCAACACCCCGTTGGTTTCGAGCGTGCCGACCTCGGCGGCGACACCGGGAAGAAACCGCAGGAAGTCGCCCATGCTGCCGCCAAGAGGATCGCCCAGCGTGTCGGTTGAAATGACGTTCTTGATGTTGGGCGCGAACCGTTGCTCGTTGATCGCGATGGCCTCGATGTCGGTCTCGCGGGACGATGCGACGACAAAGGAGTCGAGCTGGACCACTTTCGCGTCCGCCCCATAGCGCGCCATACTGGTCAGGCTGACGTCGTGTTCGACGGTTTGCTGCATCGGCACCATCAGCGATAGTGTCTGCGCATCGAGTCCGGTGTAGAACACATCGAGCGTCGCGGCG
>JBIJCX010000566.1:0-3876 GCA_044344465.1 Opitutaceae bacterium | reverse complement strand
CCATTACTTGGCCGAGGGAATATCCGAGGGCACCAGCGAAAGCTTCTGGCTGGTGTGCATGAATCCGAAGCGCCGGCCGATTTGCCGCATCCACTTGAAGGATGGCCCACTGGTCGCTGCGAGTGTAGGTATGCGCGAAGTCTTTCGCGTTGTGCTCCTCACGGAGGCGCGCTCGATTGCCTGCCTGCGCACGCAGGGTAACGTACCGGTCAGGCCGGGAGCGGCCGATCGCCGCCTGCTCTTTAATCTCTGCGCAACCTGCCGCTATATGAACGTGGAACTTGCCGACTACCTGATCGCGAGACCGGACGACCGCGAGTATTATTCGTGGCGCGAACACGGCTCGCGGGCAGAGTAGCCTGACGCCTTATCGTTGGGCCAATTACGGAAAAATTACGGCGAAATTCTTGGTCGGCATCCGCCCGGCTCATTCAAAATGGCCCCACCCAGCCGCCGCTTTCGAAATCCAACCGGATATGTAATTCTTCCGCGATGTCCCCACTCTCCCCTGCTTGCCCGCAGTACGAACTTTTCGGAGTGAACTGCATTGGCGCGTGAAGAAGCCCGACCATGAAATTGCCGGCCGCGTGCCCGCGCGGCCCCCCCGACAAGGCGAGGTCACCCGGACGGGGCCGCGTTCCGCGGCGGGCGGCAGGCCCCCGGCCCTGCCCGCCGGGCTGGAGGAACAGGCAGATTGCATACCGGACGAGCGCATGCGGCTGGCGGGCTGGATTCTCGTCGGCCGCAGCGCTTGCTCGCGAGGGAAAGCCGCGATCAAGGAAGCGATCGATCGCGCCATCCTCGCCTCGTGGCCCGACTGCGTCCGGCTGACGATCGGCACGGCGGGCGGACTCGCCATCTGGCGCCAGCCCGGAGCACTGATCGCGTCCGCCCGCGCCCCGTTTCCCGTTTCTCCCGACATCGAGCACGCCTTGCGGGTCATCGAGGCGGTCGGCATGGGGCGCGGGACGATTCTCGCCGACGAGATTGCCCGGCAACACCTGGACCCAAGCTCAAGTGGCAGGATTCGCGTACTCAAAGCGCAATTGGACGCGGATCAGCTGCACTTCGAGGCCGTCGCTGAGGCGATCCGGTCGTTCGGCGCGGAGGCTGGTCCGAATCTGAATGCGCCAGACGCTGTGCCGAAGGGCACCGGGTTCGCCGGCACCGTGCCGGCGTTGGCGGCGGCACCTCTGCGGGCGGCAAGGTAGGAAGCACCATGCCAAGGCGTAAATCGGCAGACTTCGACCGGAACGACCGGGAACCCACGACTTGGAGACTCCGTGAATACGAGGCGGTCCTGGACGAATTCATCGGACGGCGACCCGATGTCTTGGCGTATTTCAACGGTCTCTCGAACGACGAGCTGGTCCGAAAGGTCATGCACACGACCATGCGACGGAGCGAAACCGCGCAGCGCGGTCGCGAGGCCTTGGCCGCATGGGTGAACGCGAACCCCGACATGCCGGCCAAGGTGGAGGCGCGCCTCAAAACGCGCAGGCGGTGACGGACCGGCCCGCGGTTGGCGCGCCGCTAACGGGCAAGCGATTTAATTGCCCGAATATCTGGTGGCTGTAGAGAGCGGAGCGATGAGTTATCTGCGGGAGAACTACGCGGCATCTCTTGCGGTCGGTCTGTATGGCGGATTGGCCACCGCCTGCAGCATATCGTTCTACCTCTTACGCCAGACAACCGCGTGCCACCATCGCTCCGAACCGGAGCTTTGCGAAGCGCACCGACGGATGGGACGGAAAAATCTTGTCGCGGTTGGAATTTACCTCGCCGCGATTCCATTATCCTGGCTGTTCGTCCCGGTGGCCCTGCTTCTCATCGCGACACCAGCGATAATGTATTTCCTTCCGAATGGTCAGATCGAATCACTGCACGAATAAGTCGGCTCAGCGAGCAGAAGGAATACGTCCATCAACACCGCGTCGCTTGCCGTGGCCGTGGAGTAGAAGGTGCGGAACTCCCGGCGGGCGGCGGGGAGGAAATCGTCGAAGTCCCGTCGCTCCGCCATGTGCTCTCGCACTATGGTCGGTCGGCTCACGAAGAGCGGAACCACCAAGGTCAGGCAACGTCATCCTGTTCCCAGCTACAGCAAACCGGATCGACTGCTCATCCGGAAAGATCCAAACCCGCGAGCGCACGGCGGCCGTCTGAGATTTCACCATCGAGAGGCAGCGTGAGTTTTTTGACCTTACGGGTGTCGCCCGCTCCCACCGGCGAGATAGAGTCGCGCGTTGAGTCGCGCGTCGCCGCTCGCGCTCTTGAGACTCGCCATCCCCGGCGGATACGCGGGATCGACCACCGCCGGATCCATCGAAGCCGGACCAAAACGATCCGCTGCGGTGGCACCACTGATACCAAGGCAAACCAACAGAAAAACTCTACCTCAACGTGTTCAAACAACGCCGCGGATGCGATGCCTCATGGCGCTTCCTTCCCGTAATCTTTCCCGAGCAGGCTCTGGAGCACGGAACTCTGCCATTCGCGTAGTTCGCGATCCAGCTTCGCTCCGGTCTCTGGATGCTGGGTGATTAAATTGGTCTTCTCTGCGGGGTCGGCGACGAGGTCGAAGAGTTCGTGCGCCGGCTTGCCCTGCGCGGACTCGTGGATGACCAACTTGAACCGACCGTCGATAATCGCCCGAGGGCCGAGGTAGTCGGCGTCCGTGATCGGTCCTGGATGACGGTAGTTGCGGAAGTCCCGCGTGTCCTTGTCACGATTAAATTTGGCCAGCGGCGTCGTGCCCTCCTGCAGCTTCGGTTCGATGTACGGATCGGCCGGCGCGTCCATGAAGCGGCGGGTGTTGTATTGCCAAATCTGGATTGGTACCGGACGCTCGGTCATACTGCCGTCGAGCACCGGCGTGAGGTCGATCCCATCGAGCGGGCGCTGGGGCAGCGGCTGGCCCGTGAGCGCGCAAAGCGTGGGTAACAGATCGCTCGTCGTGGCTTGTACGTTGGTGGCACGCGGACGTGCGATGCGCGCCGGCCACTCGATGAGTCCGGGCACCAGCGTTCCGGCCTCGTAGACCTTGCCCTTCACGCCCCGGTGCGGCGACGCCAGCGACGCATCATTCGACGTCCCGTTGTCGCCACAGTAGAACAGCAGCGTGTCATTGCGCAGCCCCTCTGCGGCCAGATAATCCCGCATTTGGCCAATCGCCCGGTCCATCGCGGTGATTTCAGCGTAGCGCTCGCGCAGCACTTCGCCTTGTGGCCGCATAACCTGTTGCCCCGTCTTGATCGAGGTGAGTCGCACTTGTTTCGACGCGTATTTCGCGGGCAGGTCGTCGTAGAGCGCGAGATCGGCGGGCAGGCCCTGGTAAGGTTCATGCGGCGAACCGAACCAAATCACGGTGAAGAACGGCTTTTGCTCCTGCCGCGCCCTCTCGATAAACTGAATCGCCTCGCGCACGATCACCTCCGAACCTTCGCCCTTGAAAACCTCCGGTGGGCCGCCGTTGCGCGAGAGCGACGGATTCAGCTCAAAGAAATTGTCGTGGGAAAGCCAAGTGTGAAACCCCATCGCACCGGGACTGACGGGGGACTCTTTTTTCACCGCGCCGACGTGCCATTTGCCAAAGTGCCCGCACCGGTATCCCGCCTGCCGCAGGAGGTGCGCCAAGGTGATTTCCTCGGGGCGAAACGAGAATCCGGCCCCGAACGTGCCCATCCGGTTTGGATGCCTCCCAGTGAGAAAGCTCGCGCGCGTCGGCGAGCAACTCGAATGAGCCGAGTGAAAACGCTCGAACCTCAAGCCCGTCGCCGCCATCTGGTCGAGCACCGGTGTTTTGACATGGGGATGCCCGTGGAAGCCGGTTTCTTCCCATCCGTGGTCATCGCCCATGAGCAGGACAATGTTCGGGAG
>JBIJCX010000227.1:0-13382 GCA_044344465.1 Opitutaceae bacterium | reverse complement strand
GCGGCATAAAGCCGCTCCTACAGTTTTCGGCAAATGCCCCGGAGCTTGCTCCGGGGATGTTTACGGCTACAGATCGCAATTTTCCGGCGGTCCGCCGGCCGGAGCCCCTCCGTCCGCCTGGGTTTCCGGCACCGACGCCACGACCGTGTCGGCCAGGGCGATGAGATTGGACATGAAGAAGGGCAGTTCCGCTTTCCGCGCGGCGGCCTCCCACGCGGCCGTGGTGCAAATCACGATCTGCCGCGGCCAGCCGAGCGTCCGGTCGAACTCGGCGATGATCCCCGCCGCCGCGACGGCCGGCACCTCGATGAACAACCAGCCCGCGCCAGTCGATGCGACCAGCTCGTGGACCGTCGCGGGCAGGTTCGCCAGCCCGGGACAGCAGAAGCAGGGCAGGAAGAGCCGGTGCACGGCCACACCGGGCACGACGCGGACAAAATTTTCCCAACGCGTGCGCCCCTCCTCGGCCAGCACCACCGCGCAACGGGCCGGCGGCGTCCCCGTGACCAGGGTGCGGATACGCGCCTGCAACCAGCGGGTCTTGCCCGCGCGGGCCGCTCCGGAGACGAACACGCATCGCGGTGCGTTGGCGGGAACCGGTGACGGGGCGGCGGCGGGAAGCTCGGTTGGCACGATGTTGCGCGATCGGTTTTACGGGGTTTCTCGCCGGGCCATCAGGCGGAGGCGCGTCGGATTCCACTGGCAGGCGGGACACCGGCCGCGGCGCTGTCCCCTGGAAATCGACGGCGATAATGCTGCCGATAAGCGCCCGGCGTCCGCCCGGTGCGCTTGCGAAACACGCGGCTGAGATAACTCTGATCGCCAAAGCCGCAGGCGAGTGCGATCTCCACGAGGTCGAGTTCGGTGTGCGCGAGCAGGTGGCACGCATGGTCCACCCGGAGGCGCGTCAGGAGTTCGGTGAAGGACCACCCGGTCCTCGCGCGCATGAGATGGGAAAAATAACTCGGCGCCAGTCCGGCCGCGCGCGCGACCGTGTCCCGTGACAAATCGTCGGCGAGGTGTTCCTCGACGTAGTCCAGCGCGCGGGCGAGTTGCATGGAGTTGGGCCGCTTCGGGTTGGCCTGAATCGCATCGATCAACTGCTCGAGCATGCCACCCAACCGGTCTTTCAACGTGTGCAGCGCCTCGGCCTTTTCCTGTTCGCGCCGGGCGAAGCTGCGCCGATCGGCCAGCAGGGCGGCATTGGCGAGATTGCGCTCAACCGCGAGCGTGAGCAGGTGCTGGCACGCCCCGAGGATGCGGCGATCGAGGCTGCCGGCACGGGCCGGGCGCCGCAACGTGACCCCGGCCACCAGGAGGCCGCCGCCCAACTGCTGGTTGACCGACACCGGCACGGCCCAGAGTGCCCGGCCACAATCGCAACACAGCACGCAGGGCTCGCCCCAGCGCAGGGCCTCCGCCACGGCTTGCGCCCGAAACGGCCGGCATTTTTCGCGACGCGCGCACGCCGGGAGGGCCGCGGCGCCACGCAACATCCGTCCGTCCGGGTCGACCGCCGCCAGGGCAAAACCGGTCTCGCGCCGGTAGGCCCGCGCAAGGTCATCGAATCCGGCCGCGTTCAGCATCCCGGGAAAGACCTCGCGAGGTCCGCGGGCGCGGCGAATGGGATCAATCACGGGCATGGCAGGTGGAGAAAACCGGGGCCATGTTGCGCGCTTGGCCTCCCGGCTCAAGGCTGGTCCGTCCCGCTCCACTTCGGACTTCCCCCCAAGCGGACGGCGCGGCATTTTCCCGGCGTGCACCCCTCCCGGTTTTCCCGCTTTTACCCGCTGCGCGGGCTGCCAGGTCAGGGGCAGCTCTGGAACTGGATCTCCTTCGATGTCGCGAACCAGTCGTTCACCCTCATTATCAACACGCTCCTTTTCTCGATCTTTTTCCAGAAGATCGTGGTGCGCGACCCGGCCCGCGACGACCTGCTCTGGTCGCTCACGTACGCCGCGAGCATGCTGCTCGTCGTCATCGCGTCACCGTTTGCCGGCGCGCTCGCCGACGCCCGCGCGTGGAAGAAGGCCAGCCTCTTGATCACCGGTTTTTCCTGCGCCGCGTTTACCTGCGCACTCGCGTTCATCCAGCCGGGTCAGATTGGCCTCGCGATCGCCCTCTACATCCCGGCGAACTTCATGTTTTCCATCGGCGAAAACTTCCTCGCCTCCTTTCTGCCCGAACTCTCCACGCGGGAGCATTTCGGCCGCGTGTCGGGATTCTCCTGGGCCTGTGCCTACGCCGCCGCCCTCCTGCTGCTCGCCATCACGGCGGGCCTCATGATCGGGCTCCACCGCGAAACCCCCGATCGCTGGCGGCCGATCTTCGTGTTCGCCGGCCTCTGGTTCTTCGCCTTCGCCCTGCCCACCCTCCTCTGGCTCCGCGAGCGTCCCGCCGCTCCGGGCGCGCCGGTGCACCGGCTTTTTGCCGACACGGTCGGCCGCCTCGTCACGACAATCCGCCAGGCCGCGCGTTTCCGCGATCTCGCCATCCTGCTCGGCGCCTCGCTCTTCTACGGCACCGGGATGACCGTCATCGTGATGTTCGCGTCGATCCTCGCCGCCGAATTCGGTTTCAACGACGTCCAGCTCGTACTCTTCGTCGCGGTCATCACTGTCTCCGGCATCGTCGGCACCCTGCTCCCCACGTTTTACCAGGACCGCTTCGGCCACAAGCGCATGACGATCGTCCTCCTTGGCATCTGGATCGCCGCCGCCCTGGGCTTCGCCCTCGTCTCGTGGCTGCGCAACACCTCCGCCACCCCGGCGACCTTCCCGCGCTGGCCCCTGTGGCTCATCGGCAACTTCATCGGCTTCGGCCTCGGCTCGCTCGGCTCCGCCAACCGCGCCTTCGTCGGCTACCTCACTCCCGCCGACCGCGCCGCCGAGTTCTTCGGCCTGTGGGGCCTCGTCTTCAAGCTCGCCGCCGTCCTCACCATTCCCTTCGGCCTGGCCAAGGATGCCCTCGGCACCACCGCCGCCCTCCTGGTCCTGGCCGGCTTCCTGATCGCGGGCCTGGTGCTCACGCTTTTCGTCAACGAGAAGCGCGGCCTCGCCGCCGTGCGCGCCGAGGAAGCGGCAACGTTGCCTCCGGTCGCCGCCACGTCCTGAACCGGAGATAACGCCGTGACCGCGCCGCCCCGCAGACTCAGACATCCTGAACCGCCGGCCTAACCGGGAAATTTCACGGAGCGGCGACACTCCTGTCGCCGTTGGCTCCCAGACGGCGGCAAGAGTGCCGCCGATCCGCCGGACAGCCTGCATCGTCGGCTGATTGGGAGTGTGAAATTTCCGGGCTAACCGCGCCCGTCCGAGGAAAAACGATGAGCCCAAAGGAACGCGGGCACTCTTGTCCGCGAGATTCGTTCCGCCCTCGGCGGGCAAGAGTGCCCGCCCTCCCTTCGACCTTTCCACCGACGATCAGTCTCACGCCGATTACAGCGGGTCAGGATGTCTGAGGCTGGAGCGGCGTCACTCCACCCGGCCGGTTGCGCGGGGGTACGTCAAAAGCACCCGATGGAGCTCCGCCAGCTTCATCGGTTTGGCGAGGAAGTCGTTCATTCCCGCCGCCACACAGCGCGCCCGCTCTTCCGGCAGCGCGGCCGCGGTCAGCGCGATGATCGGGATCGCCGCCGCCTCTTGCCGCGAGGCGAGCGGATCACCGGCCCAGGCCCGGATTCGGCGCGTCGCTTCCCAGCCATCGACGTTGGGCATGTGACAGTCCATCAGCACGACGTCCGGCAGCGGCTCCTGTTGCAACGCGGCCAGCGCCTCCCCGCCATCGCAGGCGATCGTCCACTGACAGCCGAGCTGAGTCAGCTGCGCGCCGATGATTTTTTGATTCACGGCATTGTCCTCGGCGACCAGCACCCGCAGGTTCAGGCGCGGTTCCAACCGGGCCGGCGCCGCCGGTTTTGCGGCAACCGCGGCGATGGGACGCAATGGTATCGTGAAGTGAAAGCTCGTGCCCTGGCCGGGGGCACTTTCCACCTCGAGGCGCCCGCCCATGATTTGGACCAGGCGTGAACTAATCGCCAGGCCGAGCCCCGATCCTCCGTAACGCCGCGTCGTCGACGAATCCGCCTGCGTAAACCGATCGAAAATCCGCGCCAACACCGCCTCGTCCATGCCAATGCCCGTGTCCCGCACTTCGAAGCGCACCGCCACCGGGTCCGCCTGCGGCGCCGCCGAACTCACCGAGACCTGCACCCGGCCGGCCGCCGGCGTGAACTTGATCGCATTCGACACCAGGTTGAGCAGGATCTGCCGGAGCCGGTAACTGTCCCCCTCGACCTGCCTTGAGAGCGCGGACGACACCAAAAAATCGATCTGCACCTCACCCACCCCGGCCTTCGCGGCGACGAGGGCCACGGTATCCGCCACGACGGCGGCGAGCTCGAACGAGTGTTTTTCCAAGCCGAGCTGTCCGGCCTCGATTTTGGAAAAATCGAGGATGTCACTCAGGAGTTTCAAGAGCAGGTCGCCGGATTCCGAGATCAGCCGCACATGGTCGGCCGCCGCCGGCGCAAGTTCGGACCGGCGCCGCAGGAGATCCGCCGAGGCGATGATGCCGTTGAGCGGCGTGCGAATCTCATGACTCATGTTGGCGAGGAACTCGCTCTTGGCGCGGGAGCCCGCCAAGGCCTGATGGGTCGCGCGTTCGAGCTCGCGGGTACGCTCGGCGACCAACCGCTCGAGATTCTCGTTCGTGCGGCGGGTTTCGCGCAGGGCCTCCTCGCTGCGCCGGTGGGCGCTCCAAATCATCCGGCTCAGCGCGAGCCCAAGGCAGAACACGAAGCATAAAGCGAACAGGCCGTCGCGCACGAGGGTGCCGGCCGCAAATTCGAGCGATCCCGCGATGGGGGGCTCACTTAGCACCACCCAGTAGAACCCCACGTGACACAGCACAATGACGGCGAGCAGCAACAGCGCCACGCGCCGCGAGGCGAACACAAGCGCCAGCAACAGGAAGACGAGATCGTAGGCGAAGAGTTGGAACGCCACGCTCAGCGGCTCGGCGTACGTGCGGGAGAGAAGCACCAGGGCGTGGATCGGCAGCACGAGCGCAAGCGCCAGGCCGCTGCCGGCGAGACTGAGCCGCCCCTGCCACAACCATCGCAGCGAAAGCAACGCGGCGCTCAGCACGGCCAGGTTCAAAACGACCCGGGTCGGAACGTCCGGCGGCTGCACCCAGAGCAGTTTCGCGGCGTTGACCGGAACAAACACCAGGATCAATCCGTTGAAGGCGGCAAGCAGACGTGCCTGCGCGCGCGCCAGGTGCGGTTGATCCTGGTAAACCGCGTCCAGCCGGTGGAGCTGGGTGAGAAATGGCCGGATCATGGGCGGGAGGAGGCCAAGGGGTTTCATCAATCGGTCGTCATTGCCGTTTTGGCAAGTCTGCCGTCCTTCCCCGGCGGCCGCGCGCCACCCAGCAAGAACTGCTTCATCCCCCACCGGCCATCCGCAGGCCCGCGATCGCGAGGCCGGCGTCGGCAGGTGCACGCCTTGTCACGCTCGTAATCGCACCGTTTTCCGATCCATATTCGCCCGCCAGCCCGACCGCTCCATGCACCTTCGCCAACTTTCCCTGCTGCTCCTCGCCTTGCTCTTGCTTCTGCCGCTCGCGCTGTGCGCGTCCGAGCCCGCGCGCCCGAACATCCTTCTGATTGTCTCCGACGATCACGGCTTCGCGGATGTCGGGTTCAATGGCTGCACCGACATTCCCACGCCGCAACTCGACCGCCTCGCGCGCGGCGGGATGATCTGCAACAACGGCTACGTCACCCATCCTTTCTGCAGTCCCACGCGCGCTGCGCTCATGACCGGACGGTACCAGCACCGCTTCGGCCACGAGAACAATCCGTACTATGATCCCAACGATCACCGCGAGGGACTGCCCACCTCGCAACGCCTGCTCCCCGAGTTCATGCGCTCCGCGGGTTACGTCACCGGGTGGATCGGCAAATGGCATTTGGGCGCGACCCCGGAATTTCGTCCCCAAGAGCGCGGTTTTGCCGAGACCTTCGGCTTCATCGGCGGCGGACACCGTTACCTGAACTGGACCGTCAATGCCGCCGTCGAGTACACCGCCCCGATCGAGCGGAACGGCCGCGCGGAGGAGATGACCGAACACCTGACGACCGCCTTCGGCCGGGAGGCCGCGGCCTTCGTGCGCCGGCACGACACCCAGCCGTGGTTTCTCTACCTCGCGTTCAACGCCCCGCATACTCCGCACGAACCAACGCCCGAACGGCTCGCCCGCTTCGCGGCCATCGCCGACCCCAAGCGCCGCGCTTATGCCGCGCAAGTCAGCCTCCTCGACGATGCCATCGGCGCGACGCTGGAGGCACTGCGGACGAGCGGCCAGGAAGGGCGGACCCTGGTGTTCTTCTTCAGCGACAACGGCGGGCCCATCACCGTCAACGGCTCGCGCAACACGCCGTTCCGCGATGGCAAGGGTTCGGTCTACGAAGGCGGCGTCCACGTGCCGTTCGTCGTGAGCTGGCCCGGCACCGTGCCGGCGGGAAAGCGGTACGAACCGGCGGTGAGTTCGCTCGATGTCTTCGCGACGTCATTGGCGCGCGCGGGCGTGCCCATGCCCACCGATCGGAAATACGACAGCGTCGACCTGGTGCCTTACCTCACGGGCGGGCGGTCCGGTTCGCCGCACGATCATCTTTTCTGGCGCGCGCAGCGCGGCCAGTGGGCGGTGCGGGCCAGCGCGGATTCATCGAAGGTGGTCCGGCAGGCCGGTCAGCCCGACGAACTCTATCGGCTGGCCCGCGATCCCGGCGAAGCCAGCAACCTCACCCCCACCGAACCCGCCCGCCTGGCGGCGCTCACGGCCGAACTCGACGCGTGGAACCAGGAGCTCATTGCCCCGGCCTTCCCCGGCGCTGGCGCCCGGAACCAGGGCAAGGCAAAGAAAAGGAACGCACCGCGCTAGCCGGAGGACCCCCAAAGCTCTCTCTCCCGCCCCCCTTCCATCTTACTCCGATGAACCGCCTAATCGCACTCCTCCTGGCCGCCGCCACCACCGCCGCGGTCTTTTCCAACCCGGCCAGCGCCGCGACTCCGGCACGGTCCCCAAACATCGTTTTCATTCTCGCCGACGACATTGGTTACGGCGACCTCGGCTCCTACGGCGCAACGCAGGTCAAGACACCGCACCTCGATCGCCTGGCGCGCGAAGGCCTGCGCTTCACCGATGCGCATTCCACGGCCTCGGTTTGCACGCCCACCCGCTTCGCGATCATCACCGGTGAGTACGCCTGGCGGCACCGCGGCACGGGGATCGCACCCGGCAATGCCACCCTCCTCATCAAGCCCGGGACCGTCACCATCGCCTCGATCCTGCGCACCGCGGGTTACGAGACTGGCATTGTCGGCAAGTGGCATCTCGGCCTCGGCGAAACCACGCCTGATTTCAACCAGGACCTCAAACCCGGTCCGCTCGAACTGGGCTTCGGGTACTGCTTCATCATTCCCGCCACGGGCGATCGCGTCCCCTGCGTGTTCGTGGAGAATCACCGCGTCGTCGGCCTCGATCCGGCCGACCCGATCCGCGTCAGCTACGGCACGCCCATTCCCGGCGAACCCACGGGTCTCACGCATCCGGAACAGCTGATCATCAAGGCCGACCGCAATCACTCCCAGGCGATCGTCCACGGCGTGTCTCGTATCGGACACATGAGTGGCGGCGCCAAGGCGCGCTGGCGCGACGAGGACATCGCCGACACGCTCGCGAAAAAATCCGTCGCCTTCCTCGAACGGCAATCGCGGGCGAAGCCGTTCTTCCTCTATCTCGCCACCCACGACATTCACGAGCCGATGGTCCCCCACCCGCGCTTCCGCGGCACCAGCCAGTGCGGCTGGCGCGGCGACGTGATCCATCAGCTCGACTGGACCGTCGGCCAGATCCTGGGCACCTTGGACCGCCTCGGGGTCGCGCAGGACACGCTGGTCATCTTTTCCTCCGACAATGGCGGGGCGATCAAGAACACCTACGATGACGGCACCAACGCGCTGCACTCCCGCCAGCCGCCCAACGGCGGGCTGCGCGGCCAGAAAGGGCAACTCTACGAAGGCGGCCACCGCGAACCGTTCCTCGCCCGCTGGCCCGGCCACATCCCGGCCGGCAAGACGTCCGACGCCCTGCTCGGATTGATCGACCTGCTCCCCACCTTTGCCGCGCTCGCCGGGCAAAAACTCCCGGCCGGCGCCGCCCCCGATGCGGTCAACGTCCTGCCCGCGCTCCTCGGCACGCCCGGGGCGAAGGGCCGCGATGTCCTCGTCCTCCAAAACAATCAACAGGCTCCGCTCGCGATCCGCGCCGGCAATTGGAAGCTCATTCAAAAGGCCCAGGGATCCGAGCTCTACAACCTCGCCGCCGATCTCGCAGAGACCAAGGATCTCGCGGCGGCGCAACCGGAGCGGGTCAAGGCCCTCGCGGACCAGTTGGCGGCCATCAAGGCGCGGGGGAGAACCTCGGGCGACTAGCACGCGGCATATATTTGAGGATGCTGTAACGGCGATGATCAGGCGTAGGGCAGGTCTTTGACCTGCCCCTCACGCGATGCGTGATCGCTGGGCAGGTCGAAGACCTGCCCTACTGCACGCCGTCGCTGCCGCGTTGAATCGCGCCCTCGCCGCGCGGCTTTCTCTTCATCTCTTCTTCCGGCCTGGGCCGGCGGGACCGCCGCCGCCGAGGTCGGGCAACGGCAGGTAGTCGAAATCGAGGATCATTTTCTCCGCCAGCACCGTGCGCAGATCGCGTTCCACGCCGGCCAGATCCGGCTGGCCGCTGAGGTTCTTCAACTCCGACGGATCCGACTCCAGATCGTAGAGCTCATAGACCGGCCGCGGCGTGGTGAAATACGTCGCGCTCAGCCCGGCGGCGAGCCGGCCCGCCCCGTGGGCCTCCTTGATTTGGGTCCACGCCGCGCCGCTCGCCGAGTCGACCGGCGAATACGGAATCCACGGCGTGCAGTTGTAGATGAACTTGTAGCGATCGCTGCGCACGGCCCGGGAAAGATCGTAGCCGCTGTTGCTCATGTTGACCGTCACCGGCGCGCTGCCGTGGGGGCCACGTTCGACGAAAATATGCCGGCGCGGCGAGTGCGGCGCACCGGTGAGCAGCGGGAGAAAACTGACGCCGCTCATCCGCGGATGCGGCGCGAGCCCGGCGGCCGCCAACAGCGTCGGCCCGAGATCCTCGCCGCTCAACAGCGCCCGCGACTCGCCGCCGGGTTTCACCACCCCGGGCCAGCGCACGAGGCACGGCACATTGCTGCCCGGGTCGTAGAGCGAGCCCTTGCCATGCGGCAGCGCGGCGCCGTTGTCGCCAATGAAAACAACCAGCGTCTGGTCCAGCACGCCCCGCTGCTTGAGCACGTCGAGCACACCGGCCACCGTGCGATCGAGGCGATTCACCTCCGCACAGTAGTCGGCGAGCTGTTCGCGCAGGCCGGGCAGATCCGGCCAGTGCGCCGGCAGTTTCAGGGACGCGGGGGCGGGGCGGAACTCGGCCGGCGCGTTCCACACATGATGCGGATCGCTGAAATTCGCCCACATGAAAAACGGTTTGCCGGCGGGCTTGCCGTCGAGAAATTCCGCGAGTTGCCCGGCGACTCCGGCATCCGGGCCCGTGCGCAGGTAGTCGACCCGCTGGGCAAAGGTCTTGAGACCGTGCTTGTCCAGCAGGGCTGGGATCGCCGGTCCGGCGTTGCCACCGGGCCCGTCGAGATGAAAGCTCCGCCCGCAGATTCCAGTGTAGTAGCCGGCCTGGGAGCGCAAGAGCTCCGGAAAGGTGATTTCGTCGCGCGCCAGCGGGGACGTGAATCGCGTGATCCGCGCGGCCACGGGCGAACGCCCGGTCAGGAGCGCGGCGCGCGAGGGCACGCATTGCGGCGCGGCGGTGAAGAACCGGTGAAACTTCATGCCCTCGCCGGCAAGCCGATCGAGCGTGGGCGTCTTCACGTTGGGATCGCCGTAGCAGCCCACGAACGGATAGCTGTGATCGTCGCTGAGCAGAAACAGGATGTTCGGCCGCGCGGCCCCGGGCGCGGTCGACGCCGCGGTTGCCACCGCGGACGCGCCGCCGGCGGCCAGCAGCCCGACAAGGACGAAGTTCACGAAGCGGATACGCGAGGTTTGCATGGGAGGAAAAGGCGGATGAAGCGCGCCTGCCGGTGGATGCAGATCCCGGCGCCAGACCTGCGGTTCGACATGAAAACTGACTTCCGTCGCGGGTGAAACCCCAATTTGCCAGGCGATGGCCGACAGGGGGCTTCTGCCGTTTGGCGGTCGCGCGGAGCTTCAGCACGCGTATCCGCGCTACCGCCAACGCACCGCTGCGCCCCGTGGAACCGGCCCTGACGTGATCTCATGGTTTGCTCAGGCTCCGGACTTGTTCCGCGGCCAGCGAGACCCGGGGCACGAACTGCGGACTGGCGACATAGCGGAACAAGCTCGCCCGCATTTGCCGGCTCACCGGGTTCTGGTCGCTGGCCAAATCGATGCTGCAGACCAGCACCTTCCCCCGTCCCACCCGCGCCTCGAAGATCAGCCCGAGTTTCCGATTGGTCACCCAATCGTCGACTACTTGTACAATCGGACGGAGATCCCGCGGCAGGCCGTCGAGGATCATCGCGCCCGCCCCTTGGATCAGATACCACCATTGCCAGTTGCTGTGATAGTCCGTGGGAAAAGCGGCCAGCGCGGGATGCTTCGGGTCGCAGAGAATTCCCAGCGTGTGCGGAGCCTGCCGCTTCGTCCAAGCCGTGTTCCAAAAGATACTGGAGAACCCGAGCGCCACATCGCCGCGTGCATCGCCCCGCACGCGGCCCGCTGGAATCGTGAGCATCACCGTGCCACCCTGCTCGAGCGCAGCCAGCGCCGGCCCGTCGAGCGCCGTGGCGAGCATCACGCCTCGCGGCGAAGTCCCGTCCACCGCGGACGGATACACCCACACGTCCCAATCGTTTTCGCACGGCATGCCCTCGATGCCGATGACGAGCTTGTAGCGGGCGGGCGCGGGCACCGTGGCCAGCGCGAGGCCCAGCCGCCCCACCACGGTCAGCGCACCGGTCGGCAGGCTGACCGGCGCCAGCCGGCCGGCCGCCGCCGCGCGCCCGTCATCCGCCAACAAGCGCCAGTGAACGACCGCGTTTGGCACTGCCGCCGGACCGTAATGGGCGACCTCGAGTTCGGCCTCGAGTTTTTCGTTCACGATGAACACACGCCGGTCCAGCCGGGCGAGCGGCACCGTGGCGTTGCAGAACCGGCTGTATTCCGCCGGCGAGATGTAGCCCTTCTCTTCCCAGAATGGATCCAGCACGCCGACGAGCGCCGTCCCCTGCCCGGGAAAATCGTGCAGGTCGAGCAGCTCGAATCCGCCCATGCCGGGCGTGCGCAAGGCCGACTCGATATCCTCTTTGTAGCAGAGCGCCTGGAGTTTTCCCGAGGCCAGCAGGAAGGCGTGCGCTTGATCGCTCATGCCGTGGGCCGCGAGCGAGTCCCGGAAAATCTCGAAATTCCGCGGCCGGAGATAACCCGTGTACTTCGGCATCTCGGCGAAATTCGGATAGACGCACCATTGACCGATCTCGTGGCTGATCACCGGCACGCTGCGCGCCGCGATGAACGTCCGATAATCCGTCCGCGTCTCCGGCGGCTGCGCGTTGATGCGCGATTTCAGCCCCGCGCCCCAGCTGTGAATGCGCGGCTTGGGCGAAACGTGAAACTGATTTTCCGCCAATTCCGGCCAGCCGGCGCCGCTGGTGAAGAGCCGGCGGGGATCCGCGTCCCGGTGCCTGGTCACCCAGACGCCGAGGTAGGCATTGGCCTGCTTGCCCCCCGGCTCATTGGTCGAGGCCATCAGGACAAACGACGGGTGATTGCCGTACACGCGGAGGATGCGCGTGGTCTCCTCCTCGAGCCAAAGATCCACCGGCTGGCCGTCGCCGAGCGTGGTGGAATGGTTCGGCCAGGCGGCGGCCTCGACATGGAAATACATCCCCATCTCGTCGGCTGCCACGAACGCGGCTTCGGGCGGACACCACGAATGAAACCGCAACAAATTCAGGCCGTGCGCGCGGGCGACACCGAGGATACGCCTCCACTCCGCG
The DNA here is from genome assembly GCA_044344465.1 of Opitutaceae bacterium. GTDB lineage: Bacteria > Verrucomicrobiota > Verrucomicrobiia > Opitutales > Opitutaceae > ER46. The sequence continues at coordinate 1,252 of JBIJCX010000227.1, read as the reverse complement.
ACGTCCGTGGGCGGGTGGCCGGTTTTCGGAAAGATGGCGCACTCGAGCGTGCCACGGAAAAAAATCCTCCGGCCGTTCAACACGAACTGCGTGCCATCTGCCTTGATCTCGCGCAGGCCAAAGACCGTCGACCGGGCCTCGCCGCTCGCGGGGGTCGCCGTGAGCCGGTAAAGTGCGGGCGAAAACTCATCCCACTGCCGGGCGTCCGCGCCAAGCATGACTTCCGTCTCGAAGGTACCGTCGGCCTTGGTCGTGGCCCTGGACGCCGGGACAGTCGCACGCCCGGTCGGATTGAAAGGCTCCACCGCAATCGCCACCGCTGTTTCCCGCGGCACACCCAGCCCTCCGCCCATCCGCCCCTTCACCACCACCGACCGCGTCGCCACCCGCGGGTAGACCTGCAATTCCTCGATCCAGCGCGGCGCCATGGCGGCCAACTCGATCCGCCCGACCAGGCCATTCCAGTTGCCCTGCGTGTGGTCGGAAATGCTGTGCGAGTTTTCGCCGATATCGACGATCACCGAGTTATCGACCCGAATCGAAAGCTGATGCCGGCCCATCGCGACCGCCGCGCCAAGATCGTAGACATGGGGCGTGGAAAGACTGTCGCGGGTACCGATCTGGCGTCCGTCGAGCCAGACCCGCGTCTGCCAGTGCGGTCGTTCGAGCGTGAGTTCGATCCGCCGGCCGGACCAGTCCGACGGAATCTCGACCTCGCGCTGAAACCACGCCGCGCCCGCGTAATATTTTTCCGGCTGCAGCCAGAACGGCACCTTGATGTTGCCCGGCTGCCGATACGGTTCGAATTCCGGGGCGGTGAAATAGGACCGGTCGATGATGCCACCGACCCACTTTGTACCGGGCGTGACGGCATCACCGATGCCCTGCGCCGCCAACGTGCCCGGCAACTTGATTCGCTCCGGCAACACCCGTTCGAACCAGTGTTCCGCGACGCCACGATGGTCGCGGTCCAGGGCGAACCGCCATTCGCCCGCGAGTGACCGGACATTGTCCGCCGCCACGACGGCGGGAAGAAAGGAAACCAGGGAGGTGAAGAAAAGCGCGGACCGGGTGGCTTTGGCGTTCATGGATCGAGAGGTGCAGGGCGCCGGCTGAACGGAGGAGCCGGCTTGCCCTTGAACCAGCTCCGGACCCAGAGCTTGTCGCAGGGCGGGTGCTGAGAGAAACCAAATTTAATCTGATGCATTGGGATTCGCCTGCAAGCAGCCCTCCGCGCGCCGAGCGAGACGGG
>JBIJCX010000226.1:0-13419 GCA_044344465.1 Opitutaceae bacterium | reverse complement strand
CCCTGCCGGGCGAGCGCGTCGAGATGGGGCGTGGAAACGGCCCCGCCATTGATGCCGACCTCATGCGCGCTGTGGTCGTCGGAGAGAATGAGTATGATGTTTGGCCGGTCGGCGCCCATCGCAGTGGAGGCGGCCACCAGCAGGAGCAACGAGACCGTTTGCGAGAGTGATGCCATGCCGTTCAGGGGGGATGCTTTCGGGGGTGGTGGTACTATGCCGGGCGGGAATTGGTCCCGCACGGGTGAGGAGGGTGCAGGTGCGACACGATGATTTTCATGCGGCGGGCCCTGGCAAAGGTCACGCCCGGAATCCGTACAAGATCGCCGGGTCGTCGGCACCGCCCGTTTCCCGGCGCGATCCGCGACGCAAGCGTGCGTCACCGGCCGCGCAGTACGACCTCGGCGAAGCGGTTCATGCCGGCGCCTCCGTCCGAGCCAGCATCATAGATGTAACCGTAGACCCTGACTCCGTCCGGACGGGCCACCACGAACACCTCAGGGCGACCACGAACACCTCAGGCCTTACCTTTTGCCTTCGCCGCGCCAACACTGCCCGAAAAGGCAAATGGCAAGGCCCGAGGTGGTCGCGGCCCCTCACCGCGTCGCACTGCCCGCCGGGCGATTCGCCCCCAGATCGCCGACATCTCACTTGCCGCGCTGCCGTGCTCGACTACGTTGGAGGCATGGGAACGTTTCATGTCGGCGCCCGAATCGAAAACGTGGTCGATCGGTCACGGGGCGCACCGCTGCCTAAATTGCTCGTCGACACCGGAAGCGAATACACCTGGGCACCGGGTGCGATGTTGGAGAAGCTCGGAGTTGCGCGTGAGAAGAAGGACCTCGAATTTGTGATGGCAAATGGACAGAAAATAACCCGCAGCGTGGGATTCGCGATTATCAGGGTCGAGAAAAGCTTCACCGTCGATGAGGTCGTCTTCGCCGAGAAAGGCGACTTGCTGCTGCTGGGCGCGCGAACGCTGGAGGGACTGAGTCTGACCGTCGATTCGCGGAAGAAGACCTTGGTGGCCGCCGGACCACTCCCGGCGGCTTGACGCCGGTTCTATACGCGGCGCCAGAATTGTTGGCGGATCAAGGCGACCCTGCGCTCACGCGCAGGGCTACAATCAAGGCGTATCCCGCCGCGTGAGCGGCGGGACCGAAGATGCACCCGCGAAAAGTTGTGACGTTGAGGAACCCGCGGAAGGGGACATCCGTGGACGCGAATGCGCGCACTTGGCGAACGCGTCCGCGTGCGCCGTGATCGATGCACCGCGGGTAGCGTGCGACCGGTTTTTGCCGCGATTGGGGGCGGTTTGATCGATTTCACTCCACTTTATTCTCGCAATTCCTCTCTGCTCAGCCGTCGCTTTTTCAATGCTGTGGCCCACCCCCCACACGGCGTGCAGGAAGATCAATTGCGTCTCGCTATGCGCCATCGACGTTGCCGTTGCCGCGATGATGACGGTCGGCGTGCGTGAGTAACCCCCTGCCCTGATTTCACGACCCCTTTCCCGGCGTGTTGCGACGCCCATCTCCAACCCAACCCTAAGTTCATGAAACCCACCCTGTCCCGCAGTTATTTGTTTCCCGGATCCACCCTTATCCGGCGGATGATCCGGCCACTGGCATTCTTCGCCGCCCTGGCTGGCGCACTCCTTGCGCCGCTCGGTTTCGCCGCGGAAACCGGCTCGATCACCGGTGCCGTGAGCAACACCGCCACCAAAAATCTCCTCCAAGGTGCACGAGTCGAGGTGCCTGGGCTCGGCCTGACCGCGCTCACCGACAGCACCGGGCGTTTCGTGCTCCCGGCCGTGCCGGCGGGCAGCCATGAGCTCGTCGTGACCTACATCGGTCTCGATACCATGCGGAGCCAGGTGACAGTCGCCGCCGGACAGCAGGCCGTGCGCGATTTCGATCTTACGACCGGTATCTACAAACTTGATGCGTTCAAGGTCACCGGCGAACGCGAGGGCTTCGCGGTCGCCATCACCGAGCGGCGCAACGCCCTCAACCTCAAGGACGTCGTCTCGATGGACCAGTTCGGCAACCTGCCCAACATGAGCTCCGGTGAAGTCCTCATGCGCATGGCGGGCGTTGCGGGCAGCCCGACCGAAGAGGGCCTCAACTACCAGTTCAACATTCGCGGCATGGGCCCTTCGCTCAACACCATCAACATCGACGGTGCCCGGCTCGCGGGCCTCGGCTTCAGCCGCGCCTTCGAAATGCAGAGCCTCAGTGGCGCGATGTTCGACCAGATGGAACTGATCAAGGGCCTGACGCCCGACAAGAGCGCGGAGTCGCTCGGCGGCTCCGTGAACCTCAAGACCCGCGGGACGCTCAGCATGAAGGAAAAGCGGCGGTTCACCTACAACCTCTCCGCCCGGATGGCGCCGTCGTTCACGGAGCAGATCCCGACGCGCGAGCAGCACCGCTCCCATCCGGTGCTGAACTTCGGATATCAGGAGGTCTTCGACGTCTTCGGCGGGCAACGCAACCTCGGCGTGGCCGTCAACGCCTTCTACAGCGAAAACGGCGTGGGCTTCTATCGCACCGATCGCGATTTCCAGAACACCACCACCCAGCCCGCGTTCTTGTGGAGCTACCAGACCCAGGACAATTACAACAACCGCAAGCAAATCGGAGTGAGCGTCAAGACCGAGTATCGCCTGTCCCCCAGCACCACGCTGACGCTCAACACCATGGCCAATGACAACCTGGAACTGACCCGCATCCGCTGGATCACGCGCGCCTACACGGGTAGCCAGAATCAAAATACGGTGCCCAATGCCACGACCTCGAGCATTGTCCCTGGCTTCACCGATCGCATCACGGAAGTGCGGGCGGTTCCGACCTCGACCATCGATATGAATATGGTGGGACCCAACCATTACATCACCCGCACGCGCCGGGCGGATCTCACCGCCGATCAGGTGTTCGGTGCGCTGAAACTCGACTACAGCGTCCGCTACGCCCGCAACAACCTCAATAACGGCCAGGGTAAAGGCGGCGATCTCACCATGCGCATCACCAACATCGGTTGGATTCTCGACCGCACCAAGTCGGACCTCTACCCGAGCTTCATCCAGACCGCGGGGCCCGACTTCAGCAATTCGGCCAATTGGCGTCCCCGGGCCGACTCTCCTGCGCTGGTCCACGGTGACCAAATGAACGACCAGCGAATCAGAACGCTCGAAGGCAATGCCCGCTACACCCTGCCGACGCAGATGCCGATCGCGCTGCGGACCGGTTTCCACTGGCGCGACACCTTGGTTCAGACGACCGCAACGGGTACGACCCGGTATGGCTACGTTGGCACCGGACCGCTGCCACCCAATCCGAACCGCATCGTGTTCGACCAAATCAAGACCGGCCGCCGCATTCCGCAATGGGACACGAATATGTTCCTCAGCGACCGCAAACTCATCAATCCCTCGCTCTGGTCCGAGGACATCTATTACCGCGAGCAGGTCAAATTCACCGTCCCCCGGACGGTGTTCGAGACGGTGACGGCCGGCTATGCCATGGGCGAGGGCAAGTTCGGCCGTGAGGGTCTGCTCGGCCGCACCGGTTTTCTCGCTGGTGTGCGCACCGAGCGAACGGAAACGGAGGGCTATAACTGGCCCCAGGTTCGCGCCAACCTCAGAAGCACCGCGGCCGAACGGCTGGCCGATCCAGTCGGGGCCGCCAAGCGCGACTACATCTATCGCGAAATCAAGGGCGGTTACACGCAATCGTTTCCCAGCGTCCACCTCATGCATGACATCACCTCCAACCTGAAGTCCCGCGTCAGTTATTCCACGGGTTTCGGTCGCCCGGGGTATGCCACCGCCACGCCCGGCGAAAGCGCGAACGAGACCGCCCAGACTCTCACCATCAACAATCCGAGCCTGCTTCCGCAGCTCGCCTCGAACTGGGATGCCACGCTCGATTACTATTTCGAACCGGTGGGTAACGTTTCCGTGGGGTTTTTCCAAAAGACGATCAAGGATTACATCGTCAATGGCATCAACACCGGCCGGGTCGCGTCGGGCAACACCAACGGCTACAATGGTGAGTACGCGGGCTTCGACGTGCTGACTTCACTCAACGCCGGGACGGCCTACGTGCAGGGATGGGAGTTTGGCTACCAGCAGCAGTTCACGTTTCTACCCGGCCTGCTCAAGGGTCTCAGCGGTTCGGCGAACTACACCGTGATCGAAACTCACGGCGATTTCGGTGGCCGGACCACCCTCAGCGGCGGTCAGGTCGCAGGCTTCATCCCGCGGGCCGCCAATCTGATGTTATCGTGGCGCTACCGGAATTTCAGCACGCGGGTGCTCTACAATCGCACCAGCGATCACCTCGTAGGTTACGACGCGACGAACCCCGCGCGGAATTCCTTCAGACAGGAGCTGCGCACCGTGAACTTCGGCGTTGCCTACATGGTGCGTCCGACCGTCAGCCTCAACGTTGACGTTTCCAACCTGTTCAACGCTCCCCAGGTGCTCTATCGTGGCTTTCCCAGCCAGATGCAGACGACGATCATCAACGGCGTCGCGATCAACGTCGGCGTCAGCGGCCGGTTCTGAGGCTGCAAGCCCGATAAATTAATCCGGCGAGCCGGCTCCGCGCCCGGAGGAGCTTTGGTCTGATGGAGCCAAGGCACGCCGAATTTCCATCAGAGAAACTGCTTTCAACCATTCATTGAAGGAGTATGCATGGTGGTATCCGCAACGGATCTTGTTGGTCTGATCCGGCCGCTCAGACTCCTGCCGGTTCCTCCCTGATAACCCCAAACCTGACCGTATTATGAACTACCTGTGTGCTGATTGGTCGCGTGCTTTGTCCCTGCTGATTTCCGGTTCCGTCCGGCGACGGGCGGGCCGATTGCTAATGCTTGGCGCGGTGGTTTTTGCACTGCCGGCTCCGTCCGCCGATGCCGCCGAGACGGGTGTCATTACCGGATCCGTCAGCAACACCGGCACCGGCAACATGCTCGAAGGCGCCAGAATCGAAGTGCCGGCACTTCGCCTGACGGCACTCACCGACAATACCGGGCGCTTCGTTCTCGCGGGAATGCCTGCCGGCACCCACGAAGTGGTCGCGACGTACCTCGGCCTCGATTCCCAGCGCACCCAGGTGACGATCACGGCCGGCGAACGGGCGGTGCGCAATTTCGATCTGACCTCTGGCATCTACCAGCTCGACGCGTTCAAGGTCACGGGCGAGCGCGAGGGCAATGCCGCGATGATCACGGAAAAGAGGAATGCGGACAACGTGAAGGATGTGATTTCCATGGATTCGTTCGGTTATCTGCCCAACATGAGCGCGGGCGAGGTCGTCATGCGTCTGCCGGGCGTCGCCGGAAGTCCGACGGTCGAGGGGCTGAACTACCAGTTCAACATGCGCGGCATGCCGCCCGCTTTGAACAACGTGACCGTCGACGGAATGACGATGACCACCACCGACGCCGGCAGCCGCGCGTTCGAGCTGCAGGGCGTCACCGGCGCGATGTTCGAGGGGCTGGAGCTCATCAAAGGCCACACTCCGGACAAGGGCGCCGACTCGCTCGGCGGCACGATCAATTTCAAATCGCGCTCGACCTTCAGCATGCGGGAGGATCACCGCACGAACTACAATTTCAGCACGCGCTGGGCGCCGCCGTTCTTCGAGCAGACGCCCATTCGCTCGCAGCATCGCGCGCATCCGATGCTCAACCTCACGCACCAGCAGGTGTTCAGCGTGCTGGGTGAACAGCGGAACCTAGGCGTTTCGCTGAACCTGTTCTACAGCGAGAACGCCGTGGGCGGGTTCTACACGCTGTATGATTACGTGAATACCCCCAGCGGACCTCGGCCGGCGCGCCAATTCGAGACCTACGACAACACCAACAACCGAAAGCAGATGAGCGTGAACTTCAAGGCCGACTACCGTTGGTCGGCGGCCACGAAGTTTTCGTTCGGCCTGCTCGAGAACGATAATTTCGAGCGCCACCGGCGCCGCCCGATTATTCGCGCGTTCACCGGCGCCCAGGCGACGCAGCCGAGCGCCGCGACCGCCTATCTGCCAGGCACCTTCACCGAGGACGTGACGGTCATCCGGCCGGTGCCCGAGCGGGTCGCTCCCGCCACGACCGGAAGCAGCGCGAACGCCAGCCACATCGAGGTAATCAGCGACGGTCCCTTGAACTACAACCTGCGGATGCGCCGGATCGATTTCAACGGGGAGCACAACTACAGCAACTGGAACATCGAATATGGCGCGAGCGCGGGAGAGTCGCATCTCAACAACGGACAGGGGCGCGGCGGTGTCATGGCCCTGCGGTTTTTCGACCCCGCGTTGCAGACTCCCGGCAACCCGGTCACTTTCGGCAATGCCGGGTGGATCCTCGATAAGAGTCGGTCGGATACGCTGCCGGATTTCCGGCGCAACGGCGGTGCTGACTGGACCGATCCCAACAACTATTTGCCGCGTGCGACCGACGGCCTGACGCAGCAACGCAACGAAAGCGATCAGGTGATTTATCAGGCACGCTACGACATGCGCTGGCGGACGCCGCTATCGGCGCCAACTTTTCTCAAGGCCGGCGCCGCTTGGCGCGAGTCCACCCGTGACGTCTGGGCCAAGGACCGTCATCGCTATCAGTTCGTCGGCTCGCTGCGCTACGATCCGAATCTGCGCCTCGCGAGCGATCCGAACTGGAACAGTTACACCAGGGAGAAGACCGGCTTGAACATTCCGATGTGGCAGTCCTCGATGCACACCATCGACGGATGGCCCGCCAAGCCCGAGCTCTGGGTCGAGGACAATTACTTCCGCGAACAATCGAAGTTCACGGCGACCAGCAGCGTGTCGGAAGAGGTCACCGCCTATTACCTGATGGCCAGTGGACGTCTCGGGCGGGACGGGTGGCGCGGTCGGACCGGCTATCTCGGTGGCCTCCGTTACGAAGACACCAAGACCCAGGGCATGGGGTGGGTGCGGGCGCGTCGCGCCAGCACCGCGGCCCAGCAACTGGCGGATCCCGTGGGAGCGGCGGCAGCCGACTACGCCGGCACCGACCGCGTGATCGACGGCGGCTACCACGATATCTACCCGAGCGTGCACGCGTTTCACGATATCACCCCGAACCTGAAAGCCCGGCTGAGCTGGTCGACCAGCTTCGGACGGCCGGACATCGCCAATATGCGACCGGGTGAAACGATCGACGAGACCAACCGCCGGCTCACGGTCAACAACCCGAGCCTAAGGCCGCAGGTCTCGAAAAACTGGGACGCCACGCTCGAATATTATTTTCAAGGAGTGGGCGCCCTCACCTTCGGCTGGTTCCACAAGTCGATTGAGGATTTCATCATCACCGGCCAGGTTGCCGGCCTCATTCCCGGTGGCCTGGACAATGGCTACGACGGAGAATACGAGGGGTTCGAGCAACGGACCTCGATCAATTCCGGTACGGCCGTCGCGCAGGGCTGGGAGTTCTCCTACTCGCAGCAGCTCACGTTTCTGCCCGGCGCCCTGCGGGGCCTGGCCGTGTCGTTCAACTATTCGCACGTCGGCACGCACGGCTTGCGTGGCGGCGCCCGTTATCTGGGCAACCGCGAAGTCGTGGGCTTCATCCCGAACACGGCCAATGCGTCTTTGTCGTGGCGCCACCGGTCCGGTTTTAGTGCGCGTGCGCTGTATAACTTCTCGGGCGAAAACATCACGACGTTGAGTGCTGTGACGACTCCCGGCCTCAATATCTACCGCCTTCCGATGAAGACGCTGAACCTGGGTGTGAGCTATCAGTATCGGCCCTCGGTCGGTCTCACCATCGATGTCGCGAATGTGTTCAACGAGCCCCAGGATTTCTACATGGGCACGAAGGATTACCTGCGGCAGAGCACCACGAACTTCGTCACCATGACGATCGGCGTGAACGGGCGATTCTGAGCGCGCACGAATCGCCCACCGGACCTGAACGGGACAAGCCCGTCAAACCGTCGCGCCCGGAGGTCACGACGCTACCCGGAAAAGTCCAATATTCACGAGCCGCTGGTATAAGTCGTAGCTGACGCTCGGCCTTCCCCAGGGTGAATTCGTCGCCCATGGGGCGGCGAATTCACGCCAGCACATCCTTGATCACGCTGCCGTGGACATCGGTCAGCCGGTAGTAGCGGCCCTGGTGTTTGTAGGTGAGCGCCTCGTGGTTGATGCCAAGCTGCCGGAGGATCGTCGCCTGCAGATCGTGCACGGAAACGGGCTTCTCCGCGATGTTGTAGCCGAAGTCGTCGGTCGCGCCATGGATGAAACCGGCTTTCACGCCGGCGCCCGCCATCCAGATCGTGAAGCAACGCGGATGGTGATCCCGGCCGTAATTGTCGGCCGTGAGCTTGCCCTGGGAGTAGTTCGTGCGGCCGAATTCGCCGCCCCAGACGACGAGGGTGTCCTGCAGCAAACCACGCTGCTTCAGGTCGGTGATGAGCCCGTAGCACGCCCGATCGACATCGCCGCATTGGCGGCGGATGCCCTTGGGGAGGCTGCCATGATGGTCCCAGCCGGGATGATACAACTGGATGAACCGGACATCGCGTTCGGCGAGGCGGCGGGCGAGCAGGCAGTTGGCGGCGAACGTGCCCGGTTGCCGCGCCTCCTGGCCGTAGAGTTCGTAGGTGACCCCGTTTTCGCCCGATAGATCCATGACCTCCGGCACGCTCGTCTGCATCCGGTAGGCCATCTCGTATTGGGCGACTCGCGACGCGATTTCCGGGTCGCCGAGCTGTTCGGCCTGGTGCGCATGGAGTTCGGCGAGACGATCGAGGAACTTGCGGCGACTGGCGGCGGAGATGCCGTCGGGGTTCTGCAGGAAAAGGACGGGATCGCCGCCGCCGCGAAACGGCACGCCCTGGTGCAGGCTCGGCAGAAAGCCGTTGCCCCAAAGCCGCGAATAGAGCGGCTGGTCGATGCGATCTTTTGAGATGAGGACGACGAAACCCGGCAGGTTTTCGTTGGCACTGCCGAGACCGTAGGACAGCCAGGAGCCCATCGAAGGCCGGCCAGGCAGCTGGTGGCCGGTCTGGAAAAACGTGATGGCCGGGTCGTGGTTGATGTGCTCGGTGTGCATCGAGCGGATGAAGCACAGCTCATCCACCATCTTGGCCGTGTGCGGCATCAACTCGCTCACCCAAGCGCGGCTCTGGCCGTGTTGCGCGAATTTAAAAATCGAACCCGCGAGCGGGTAGTGCGCCTGGTGCGCCGACATGCCGGTGAGGCGCTGGCCGCCGCGCACGCTTTCGGGCAGATCCTGGCCGTTCATCTGGTTCAACAAGGGCTTGTGGTCGAACAGATCGTGCTGCGACGGGCCGCCCGCCATGAAGAGATAGATGATCCGCTTCGCGCGCGGCGCAAAATGTGGCTGGGCCAGGATGCCCCGGAACGGCGAACCCGCTGCCGGTGCGGTCGCGGCCGAGGCGGAGCGCTGGAGCAGATTCATCAACGCAAAGCCGCCAATGCCCATCGCGAAACGCCCGAAAAACTCGCGGCGGCTCAGGTCGAAATTCACGTGGTGGCAGAACATGGAGGGAGGAAGACGGGGAAGACTGGGAAGACGGGGAAGACGCGGAAGATGCGGAAGACGGGGGGTGATGGGGTTACCGGCGCATGACGGCTTCGTCGAAATTGAGCAGCGCTTTGGCCACGACGGCGCTGGCGGCGCGATCCGCGGGCGGCAGTGCGGTGTCCGTCGCGGTCTCGCCGAACGCGTTGAATTGCTCGGCCGCGGCGGGATCGGCGGCGAAGAATTCGTGCTGTTCGGTGTAGAGGGCGTGCAAGATGGTCAGCTCGCGCTGATCGGCGCGGCGACCGGTGACGAGCCGGAAAGCCCACGCGAGTCGCGCCTCCGGGGTCGTGCCGCCTTCCAACAGCATTCGCTGGCCGATGAAGCGTGCGGCTTCGACCGTCTGAACGTCGTTGAGCAATGCGAGCGCCTGTAAGGGCGTGCTCGTGCTCTGCCGCTGGACGGTGCACACGTTGCGCTCGGCGGCATCGAAGAGCGTCATCGTGGGCGGCGGCACGGTGCGCTTCCAAAACGTGTAAAGGCTGCGGCGGTGGAGGTCGGCACCGCGGCCCTGCTCGTATTTCGGCCGGCCCATCGCAATCTCCTCCCAGAGGCCGGGCGGCTGGTAGGGTTTCACGCTCGGGCCACCAATCTTTTCCACCAGCAGTCCGCTTGCCGCGAGCGCCTGATCGCGGAGCATTTCGGCCGTGAGCCGCCGCGCCGGACCGCGGGCCAGGAGGATATTTTGTGGATCGCGGGCAAGCAGCTCGGGCGAGGCATGCGACGACTGGCGGTACGTGGCGGAGAGTGCGATCTGGCGCAGTGCGCGCTTCACATCCCATTGGTTGGCTACGAAGTCGCGTGCGAGCCAGTCGAGCAACTCGGGGTGGCTCGGGGGCGAACCCTGCAGGCCGAAATTATCGGCGGTCGCCACCAGGCCGAGGCCAAACATCATCTGCCACAAACGATTCACAGTGACGCGCGCCATGAGCGGATTTGCCGGGTCGGTCAGCCAGCGGGCGAGACCGAGACGGTTCCGCGGCGCACCGGCGGGCAGCGGTGGCAGGGCCTGCGGCGTGTTGGCCGTGACGGGAGCGCCGCGTGCATCGTAGGCGCCACGCTCCAACACGAACGCCGGCTTCGGGTGCGGCAGTTCAGCCATGACCATCGCCTCGGGCAACGGGGTGATGAGGGCGTTGAGTTCCTCGCACGCCGAGCGGAGCGCGAGGGCGGCATCGCGGGTGGGCGCATGGACTTGGGCGGTGAAATATTCGAAAAGGGCTTCGCGCTGGGCGGGCGAGAGCTGCGCGGGCGCGTGCGTCCAGGCGGTGTTGAGATCGGCGCGGCCGGCGAGCTGGGCGGATTCGAGCGGGGTCAGCGCGCGGTCGAAGAGGCGGAATTCGCGCACCCGGCCGCCTTTGAAACCGTTGTCGCGAAAGCGAAAGCCGATCGTCAGGTCGGGCTCTTTGCCCGCGTACGTGATGTCCTTGAAGAGACCATCGCGCACCACTTCGAGGTCGACCATGCGGCCATCGAGGTAAACGCGCGCGCCGGCCGCGCGACTGGAACCATCGTAGGTCGCGGTTACGTGAACCCACTCGCCGGCGGGCACCGCGGTCTTGGTCACGACCTTGAGCGACGCTCCCGGCCAGAGAAAGTGCAGGCCGAAAGCCACCCGACCGCTTTCGAGCAGCAGTTCGTAGCCGCGGCTGCCGGCATCGGCCGGTGCCTTCGAGTGGTGGATGACGACGGTGCGGAGTGCCGGGACAATCGGCGGCGCCGGCGTTTGGAGCCAGAGGCTGAGCGTAAACGGATCCGTGCGCTTGAAATGCCCGACCTCGGGAAACGTGAAGCCATTTTCACCATCGAGCTCAGCGGCAGTGCCGCCGGTGCTGGAGACGAGGCGAGGGGACTCGTGGGCCTTGCCGGGTTTCGCGGGGTCGATCGTATTGGTGACCTTGCCCTCGGCGATGGCGTCGAGGGGGAACTCGGCCACGAGACCGGCCGGGGTCTCGGGCGCGGCGGTTTTTTTTTCGAGCCACGCCGCGAAGGCGATGCGGGAATCGGCCCGTCGGCGGGCGAGATTTTTTTCCGCGTCCACGGTTTTCGCGCGCAGGTCAGCCAACTGGCGGTCCTGCTCGTCGGTCGTAAGCAGAAGGGTCGGCACCGGCATGGCGTCGGCAAAGCCCTTGTAGGAAATCTGACCGGCCTCATCGATGTTCTGAAAAAAAGCGAAGAGGGAATAGTAATCACGTTGGGTGATCGGATCGAATTTGTGATCGTGGCAGCGCGAGCACTCGAGGGTGAGGCCGAGGAAGGCCGTGCCGAAGGTCGCCACCCGATCGGCGACGTAGGCCACGCGATACTCCTCCTCGACGATGCCACCTTCCTCGTTCTGGTTGTGCAGGCGGTTGAAGGCGGTCGCGAGCCGCTGCTCCTTCGTGGCGTTCGGCAGCAAATCGCCGGCAAGCTGCCACGTGGCAAACTGATCGAAGGGCAGGTTTTCGTTGCCCGCCTTGATCACCCAGTCGCGGTAGGCCCACATCGCGCGGGGGCGATCCATCTGGTAACCGTGGGTGTCGGCAAAGCGGGCGACGTCGAGCCATTCGACGGCCAGGCGCTCACCCAGGCGCGGTGAGGCCAGGAGCCGGTCGACAATTTTTTCGTAGGCGCGGGCCGACGTGTCCGCGAGAAACGCGTCGATCTCGGCCGGGGTGGGTGGCAGGCCGGTGAGATCGAGGGTTACCCGTCGGATCAGTCGTTCGCGGTCGGCCTCGGCGGCGGGGAGGAGTTGGTGTTCGAAAAGCCTGGCGCGAATAAACGCGTCGATGGGATGCGTCGGAAGACGGAGAGAAGGAGCGACAGAGAGAGGGCGAGACAACCCAATCGCGTCTTTTCCCTTTCTCTCGGACTCTCCGTCACTCCGTCTCTGCGTCTCCCCGTCTCCTGCGGGCGGCGTGGGTGGCTTCGCCGCCACGATTGGCGCGAACGACCAGTGCGCGGACCACTTCGCACCCTCGGTCACCCAGCGCTTGATCAGCGCGATCTCGGCGGGCTTGAGCCGGCGCACCGCGTCGGGCGGTGGCATGACCTCTTCCGGATCGCGACTCGCGATGCGGAAAACGAGTTCGCTGTCGGCGGGCGCGCCCGGCTTGACGACCGTCACATCTTCGCGCGTGCGGTAAAGGCCTTCCTTGGTGTCGAGGCGCAGTTTGGCCTCGCGCTTCGTCTCGTCGGGCCCATGGCAGCGGAAACAGGCGTCGGAAAGAATCGGCTGGATGTCGCGGCTGAAATCGACGGCTCCGGCACCACCTGCGTCTGCGGCCACGGCGGAAGCCAGAGGCAGCAAACACAACGCGGTGTAGGACGCGAGATCTCGGGGCGAAAGCACGCACGACAACCGCCAGAACCCACCGTGGCTGGCCACGAAAAAATGCGTCGGATCGGTGAACGTCGTGCAACCGGACGGGGTTGGCGCTTCCGTGGCCAGCTTGAAGATTTGATCATGCCAAAATATCCTGACACTATGTCCCCTAATAGGTATTGCCCGGGTCGGCGATCGCCATAATATTGCATCTTGACCGTTGGCCCGGTTCTTCACCGCCGAGATTCATCCCGCCATCCTTTGGCTCGGATTCCGTTCTGGCCTGGGGGCGTGGGGAGTCTTGGCCGGCGTTGAACTCCTTCGGCCCTCTTACGACCAGCTTCCATTTCCGTTATGAAAACGCGTGCTCTGTTTGTTGCCTTGGCCTTCGTGTTTCTCCCGGCTCTTGCGTCCGCGGAAGCTCCAGCCTTTACCTCCCAGCCGCAGCGGCTTGTGTTTGCCACAGCCGGCCAGTCAGCGACCCTGAGTGTTACGGCTAGCGGTGGCAGCCTCACCTATCAGTGGCGCAAGTTTGGGCAGCC
>JBIJCX010000225.1:0-13445 GCA_044344465.1 Opitutaceae bacterium | reverse complement strand
ACCGCACCCGTGCCGACGTAATCCATTTTCGGCAACCGCATCGCGAGCAGGTAAATCGCCATCAACGGTCCCGCCGCATTGGCCACCAGCGTGGTGAAACCCGCCAGGACCCCGATGGTCGGCGCAAACCAGGCCCCGTGATCCGCCGCGTGGCCGGTGAGGCGCCGCCGGACGAGGTGCATCACCACCAGCCCGAGCACGATCCCGCCGATCAACATCCGCGCCTGGTGCTCGCTGATCCGATCGAGCGCGAAATAGCCCACGACGACCCCCGCCGCCGTCCAGGGAAACAGCCGCCACAAATGGGTCCACTTCGCATGCTGCCGGTAGATCGCGACCGCCACGATGTCGCCGATGCAGAGCAACGGCAGCACGATGCCCGTCGCCTGCTTTGCGGGCATGATGTACGCGAAGAGCACGACCGACAGCATGCCCAGCCCGCCGATGCCGGCCTTGGCCACCCCCACGATCAATGCGGCCACAATCGCGATCGCCCAGCCCGCAGGTTCGAGGGTCACGAGGCGGCCTCCACCGGGGTAATTCTTTCGGTAAAGGCGCCCTCCACCACCTCGAAAATCTGCCATGTCCCCAGCTCCGCATCGGGCACGTGCGTGCCGGTGGCGATGACCTGCGACTCCGGATCGATCGTCGCCCAGAAGCGCCGCCGCCGCGCCGGGTCGAGTTCACCGAGCACGTCGTCGGCGAGCAGCACGGGCCGCACGCCGCTCTTCTCGTGGAACCAGGCCGCCTGCGCCAGCCGCAACGCGAGCACGAAGGATCGCTGCTGGCCTTCGGAGCCAAAATCCTTCGCCGCCACGTGCCGCACCGAAAAATGAATGTCGTCGCGATGCGGCCCGACCAGCGTGCTGCGAAGTTGGAAATCGCGCGCCCGGCCGGATTCGAGCCGCGCGAGCAACGCCTCCGCCGAGGGCTCGGCAAAGTTCGGCTCATAGCCGAGACCGGCCGGCTCGGCCTCGGCGCACAGCCGGCCATACGCCGTCTTGAGTGTTGCCCCAAGTGCGCGGAGACCCGTCGCCCGCAACGCGATGAGCTCCGCCGCGGCGGGCGCAAGCGTCTGTTCGAAGGCGGCGAGCTGGTCCTCGAGCGCACGCCTGCCCGACGAAGCCTTGGTGAAGTCGGGGCCGGACTTGAGCAGCGCGTTCCGCTCGGCCAGCGCCCGCGTGAACGTCTGCAACGCCCGCAAATAACCCGCATCCATCGCCGCCAGCGTCAGGTCGAGCCACCGTCGGCGCACGGCCGGCGCGCCGCGCACCAACTGCAGATCCTGGGACGAAAAAACCACGGTCGGAAACTTGCCGAGATGATCCGCCAGCCGCGTGACCCGCGCGCCGTCACACCACAGCTCCTTGCCATCGTGCCGCACCTTGATCGTCACCTGGGTCTCCTGCATCCGCTCGTGTTCGACCGCGAATGCGATCGCCGCCGTGTGCTGGCCGTGGCCGACGAGCAGCTTGTTCTCGGTCGTGCGAAACGAACGCAGCGCGGTGAGATAGCCCGCCGCTTCCAGCAGATTGGTTTTCCCCTGCCCGTTTCCACCCAGGAGAAACTGCTGCCGCCCGGAGAATTCGAGCGCGGCGAAGCCCACGTTTCGAAAGTGCCGCACGGTGAGTTTACGCAGGCGCATGGACGGGGAAAAGTAGCGGGTAGCGGGTAGCGAGTAGCGAGTAGAAAGTAGCGGGTCGACGGGTCAAAGGTAGCACCGTCGGGAGGTCAAAGTATGCTCGCTACTCACTACCCGCTACTCACTACTTTATTCCACCATGACCTTCGACGCCTCGCTCGCCGAGACCCTCAAGACCTTTCAGGCGCTCACCACCCTCCGGCCTGCGATTGACCAGGCCGGCCAGATGATCCTCGGGACGCTCCGGCGCGGCGGAAAGCTCCTCATCTGCGGCAACGGCGGCAGCGCGGCCGAGGCGGCGCACTTCGCGACCGAACTCGTCGGCCGCTACGCGAAGACCCGCCGCTCGCTCCCCGCGATCGCGCTGTCATCCGACGGCTCGCTCGTCACGTGCATCGGCAACGATTTTGGTTACGATCAGGTCTTCGCCCGCCAGGTCAGCGGCCTCGCCCAGCCGGGCGACCTGGTGGTCGTGCTCACCTCGAGCGGCAACTCCGCCAATATCATCGCCGCGCTGCAGGAGGCGAAAACGCTCGGACTCGAAAGTATCGCCTTCCTCGGACGCGGCGGCGGCAAGGCGAAGGGTCTCGCCACGTGCGATCTCATCGTCCCGGGCGCCAGCGGCGCGGCGGCGCAGGAGGCGCACTTGTTTCTCATCCACCATTTCTGCGAGTTGATCGACGAGGAATTCGCGCCGCAGGAATTCGCTCCGCGAATTCCTTAAGGTTTTTGCGCAGCAAAAACCTGGGCAAATTGGGTCTTGCGACGGCGCAAAGAGCGGGTTCCCTGTTCGCCCTCCAATGAGCACCACCGCACCCGGCAACGAACAGGCGATCATCAAGACCAGCTACGGCGAAATGACCGTGGCCTTCTGGCCCGACGTCGCGCCCAAGACCGTCGAGAACTTCAAGAAGCTCGCACGCGAGGGCTTTTACGATGGCACGGCCTTTCATCGCATCATCAAGGGCTTCATGATCCAGGGCGGCTGCCCCAACACCAAGAAGGGCGCCAACGGCATGCCCGGCACCGGTGATCCTGGCTACAAGGTGAAGGCCGAGTTCAACGCCAAGTCCCACGTGCGGGGCGTGCTTTCAATGGCCCGCTCCTCCCATCCGGATTCGGCCGGCTGCCAGTTCTTCATCTGCCACGGCGACGCCAAGTTTCTCGACAAGCAGTACACCGCCTTCGGCGAGGTCGTCGGGGGCGACGATGTCCTGGAGAAAATCGCCGGCGTGCCGACCAAGTCCGGCGGCGGCGGCGAGAAGAGCACGCCCATCGATCGCGTCGAGGTGCAGAGCGTGAAGATCGTCCCGGCGGCGGCCTGAGTTCGCGGGGCAGCCGGTTTTTCAGGTGTCTCCCAATTGTCGCCACGTGGCGACAATTGGCATCGCGGCAGTCGCAAGGTGGGCCGTGGGGGGCGGCGCCCGGCGGCCCCCCCCCCCCCCCACACCCCGCGCCCCGCGCCGCCAACCCGACCGCCGGACGATCGACCGCGCGCGGAGCGCACGGTCCACCCACTTTTCTCGCCGGCCAGCCGGCCAACGTGATGTCCGAATTCGACGGCGCGGTCCCGGCTACGCCGAATACCCCAGCGCCTTCGCCACGGCATCGTAGGTGACCTTGCCGTCGCGCGTGTTGACGCCCTTGGCCAGACCCTTGTGCCCGGCCAGCGCCCGCTCCACGCCCTTTTGCACCAGCAGCGCCACATAGGGCTCCGTCGCCTGCGTCAAACCCAGGGTCGAGGTGCGGCCGACGAGCGCCGGCATGTTCGGCACCGCGTAGTGAATCACCCCGTGCTCCCGGTAGACCGGCTTCTCGTGCGACGTCGGCCGGATGCTCTCGATACACCCGCCCTGATCGATCGCGATGTCGACGATCACGCTGCCAGGCCGCATGTGCGAAACGGTTTTCTTTGTCACCACCGTCGGTGCTTTCGCCGCCGGGATCAGCACCGCGCCAATCAACAGATCCGCGTCGGCGACCTCGGACTCGATGTTGGCGGGGTTGGACATAAGGGTGACGACGCGGCCGCGATATTCCACGTCAAGCGCCTCGAGCTTGCGCGTGTCGAGGTCGAGCACCGTCACCCGCGCGCCCATTCCGACCGCCATCTGCACCGCGTGCGCGCCGGAGTTGCCCGCCCCGACAACCACGACGTGACCGGGCATCGTGCCGGGGATGCCACCGAGGAGCACGCCCGAGCCGCCGTGCTGCGACTGGAGAAAATAAGCGCCAATCTGGATCGATAGCCGGCCGGCAATCTGCGACATCGGCTTGAGCAGCGGAAAACTGCCATCGGCGCCCTCGACCGTCTCGTAGGCGATGCCGAGGATATTTTTCTTCAACAGCACCTTGGCGAGCTCGGCCCCGGCGGCGAGATGCAGGTACGTGAAAATCGCCTGCCCGTCCTGCAACAGCCTGTACTCGGAGGGCAGCGGCTCCTTAACCTTCAGGATGAGATCGGCGGCGCGCCAGACCTTCGCGGCGTCGCCGACCAGCGTGGCCCCGGCGGAACGGAATTCCGCGTCCGTGAATCCGGCGGTCAGGCCGGCCGATTTTTGAATCAGCACTTTCGCGCCGAGCATCACGCAGCGGCGGCAAAGACTGGGCGTCATTGAGACGCGCGTTTCGCCGATTTTGATCTCCTTGGGTACTCCGATGGTCATGGCCGAAGTGAACCACGAAACCCGGGAAACACACGAAAAAGAACGCCACGACCACGGCGCGCTCCTGGTGATTCTAAGTTGCGTTCAAGATGAGACGAATACCGGGCTTTTGTAGGAGCCTGCTGTCAGGCGATTTCACTGGTTTCGGACCGGTATTATCGCCTGCAAGCAGGCTCCTACCGGCAGACCAATTTGTCTCATCTTCAAAGCGAATTTGAATGAGCACCGTGGTTAAGAGAAATCCGGGATGTCTCCCCATGAAAAGGTTCCACGCCCGTTGTCATCCATTAGATGACAACCCGCTCGGCCGAACCATGAATTTCCGGTGGCGGGCTTGACCAAGCGGGACCAGACGTATGGGTCTTTGCACCGACATGCCCAAGCCGCTCAACCTCATTGTCGCGTGTGCGGAGAACCGCGTGATCGGCCGCGACGGGAAACTCCCGTGGCACCTCCCGGAGGATTTGGCGTTTTTCCACGCCGAGACCGCCGGCCAGATCTGCGTGCTCGGCCGGGTTTGTTTCGAAACCTGGCCGCGAGCCGCGCTCGACGGGCGTTGCCCGGTGGTCATCGCCAGCCGGCCACCGGTGCCCAAGCGCGCCGAGGGCAGGAGCCCGCTGGCGGGCGATACGTTTCCGGTGGATTTGCCCGACGCGGGGAACAGCCTGCCAGCAGGCTCCGCCCACGAAGCGCGCGAATCGTCGCCGCATCCGCCGGTCGTGGTCCGCTCCCTCGCGCAGGCGCTGGCGATGGCCGAGCATCTGCCTGGCGAGATCTACATTTGCGGGGGACAGCGCATTTACGAGGAGACCCTCGCACTTGACCGCCCGCTGCGGCTGCACCTCACGCTCATCCACGCCCAGGTGCCGGGCGACACGTTCTTCCCCGAGTGGCGCCACCTCGCGTGGCGCGAAGTCTCGCGGCGCGAAAGCGCGGACGCAAATTTCCGCTACACGTTCTTGCGGCTCGAGCTTTTCGCTCCGCGAAAAGCCTAGGTTTTCCGGTCCGCGGCGGACCGTAAAACCGCCTGGTGGGCTTTTGCTACAACAACGTACTTTTCCGCCCAAGGTCGCAGACTTGCCCGCTCCGTCGCGGTGAGCGGGCGCACGACCTTGGCCGGGGTGCCGAGGACCATGGAGCCGGCTGGAGCCACGAAGCGCTGCGTCACGAGCGCGTTTGCACCCACGATGCACCCGTCGCCAATCCGCGCGCCGTCGAGAATCGTCGCGCCCATGCCGATCAGGCACTCATCGCCGATCTCGCAGGCGTGGATGATCGCCGCGTGCCCGATCGTCGTGTGCCGGCCCACGCGCACGCCGTAGTCATCGGCGAGGTGGACGATGGCGCCGTCCTGCAGGTTCGTGCCGTCGCCAATCACGATGGCGTTGATGTCCCCGCGCAGAACGCAGCCGTACCAGATGCTGCTGTCCGCGCCAAGCGAGACGTCGCCGAGGACGGTCGCGTTCGCCGCCACAAAGGCGGCCCGGGCGGTGTCCGGGGTGCAGCGAAGATGACGGGCAAGGCGTTCGGGCAGGGTCATGGGAAACTTCTTCTCGCACCGCACCGCGTCACCCGCAAGCTCGGCCTCTTTTCCGCCACCCCGCTCCCCTTCACCTATGGAAACTCTCGTGCACGTCGGCCGCGGCCTCCTCGGCATCGCGGCCTTTGTCGGCCTCGCCTATGCCTGTAGCGAAAACCGCCGCGCGGTGCCGTGGCGGCTGGTCGGCACCGGACTGTTGTTCCAGTTCCTCTGCGGCGTGCTGGTCCTGAAAGTCGACGCCGTGCGGGTCGGCGTGGATTGGGTGGGCAACCTGTTTGTCTCCATCCTCGATTTCAACAAAGCAGGGTCGGCGTTCCTCTTTGGCAGCCTCGTCACCGACACGAAATCATTCGGGTACCTTTTCGCGTTCAACGTGCTGCCGACGATCATCTTCTTTTCCGCGCTCACCTCGCTGCTGTTCTACCTCGGTCTGCTGCAGCGGGTCGTTTACGGCTTCGCCTGGCTGATGTCGAAAACGATGAAGCTCTCCGGCGCCGAGAGCCTGAGCGCGTCCGCCAACATTTTCCTGGGCCAGACCGAGGCGCCGCTGTTGATCAAGCCTTACCTTGCGACCATGACGCGCTCGGAACTTCTTGCGGTCATGGTCGGCGGCATGGCCAACATCGCCGGCGCCGTGCTCGTCGCCTACATCGGCATGCTGGGCGGCGAGGATCCGGCGCAGCGGCTGCTGTTTGCGAAGCACCTCATCACCGCCTCGATCATGTCGGCTCCGGCGTCGCTCTTCATCGCCAAGATCATGGTGCCGCAGACGGAGTCCATTGACGAAACCCTCCTGGTGCCACGAGAGAAAATCGGCGCCAATTCCCTCGAGGCGATCGCCAATGGCACGACCGACGGGCTCAAACTTGCCGTCAATGTCGGCGCGATGCTCCTCGTCTTCACGGCGCTGGTGGCGATGACCAACGCGATTCTGGCCTCGGGCCTCGGCGGCTGGAGCGGCGCCAATGAATGGATCAAGCTTCACACCGCCGGCCGCTACGACACGCTCTCGCTCCAGTATGTCTGCGGGGTGATGTTCGCCCCGCTCGCCTGGCTGATGGGCATCGACTATGGATCGCTGACGACGGCCGGTCAGGTGATTGGCGAAAAGACGATCCTCAACGAGTTCTATGCCTACGGCACGCTCGGCAAACTGATCCTCGGCGGCCAGCTGCCCGATGCGCGCGCGCAGGTGATCCTCACTTATGCGCTGTGTGGCTTCGCGAATATCGCCTCGATCGGCATCCTGATCGGCGGCATCGGCACGCTCGCGCCGAACCAGCGCTCGGTCCTCGCTCAACTGGGCGTGAAGGCGCTTATCGGCGGCAGCCTGTGCTGCTTTATCGGCGCGGCGATCGCCGGCATGCTGATCAAGTAATCGTCAGCGCTTCTGCCGCCACGCGCCATCCGGGCCTTGGATCCAAACGCCGGCCGCGCTGGCGCCGGCGATCTGTTTGGCAAACGTGCGACCCACCGCGTCACTCGTGCTGCCCGTGCGGCTCGCCGTGTCGCTGAACACCTCGGCCCGGTCCTTGTTTTCGGCCTCCACCACCGCCGCGGCATTGCCCGCCGCCTTGCGCACCTCGAGAAAGCCGCGGTTGTTCTCGCCCACATTGCCGGCGATTTTCAACTGGTCGATCTCGCCCACGCGGGCCCGCATCCGGGCCTTGGCGTCGGCCACGCCAGCGGCGACGGCGGTCGTGACACCGATCAGACAGCCCACGAGGACAAAGAGAAAAAGGACGAGTTGGCGTTTCATGACTTGGGAGAGGTCGGAACTTTGATGGTGGTGGAATCGCCGTAAATGTCGCCAAGCAGGCCGGCCACCTCGCGGTCCACCCTGACGTTCACATCGACGACCGCGTTGACCTGAATGGGATCCATCTTGACGTGGATACAGCCGCTGAGGCTGGCGAGGAGGAGGCCCAAGAGACAAAGGCGCGGTGACATGGCAAAAGTGAGTGTAGGCATTGGACGCGGCGCTTCAACGAATGTTTCCTCACCGGGAGTGGATATTTACGCGCCCCTCCAGGCCCATGCGCACAACATCGGCGAGCGGGCCGGCGACGTTGATCTCAAAGCGAACGGATTCGACGACGTCGGTTTTCGCCGGCCGCGCCGTCAAGATGACGCGGGCGGTGCGGCCGGCCGGATCACCTTCGGGTTGCAGGCCGACATCCAGCGAGTTCAGCTCGAGCCGCATTTCACCCGTCTCGATCGCCCGCAGGGTCTCGTAGGCGGGGTTCTCCGGTGAAAATGCGCGCGCGATCGGACCCAGCCAGGCCGGCAGGAGGGCGAGGCGACGCGGGACTTTCGAAGTCAGGAAACCTGGGGCAACCGAAAGCCGGAGCGAAGCAACTTCACCGGGCGCAATCTGCAACCGGCCGTCTCCGGCCGTCACGCCCGCGGCGGCACTCCAGCTCACCGCCATGCGGCCGCTCACCCGACCGCGCGCGTCGGCGAGCACGGGCGGCAGCAACGCGGCGATGCGACCGAGTTCGAGACCGGCAAACTGCACCTCGCCCTGAATTCGGGGTTGGGCAAACTTGAGTGTGAACGGCGAAATCTCGACCCGGCCGTCCATCAACTCGCACGTTGCCCGCACGAGTTGCGCCGACTGGCTGAAGTCGGTGGTGAATTCGACCACGCCGTTGCGCGCGATCACACCGGCGGCACTTGCTTCGCGAAAGGTCAGCACCAACGGGCCTTCGCTCACGGGTGCCGGCCACACGCGCTGCAGATCGCCGCGGAGGGCGATGCCCTCGACGACCAGGCCGCTCGCCGCGTCGCGCAGCACGCCGTCGCGCCACTCGATGTGGGCCCGCCCCTGGATTTCTCCCGCCCGGATCGTCCCCTCCCCGCTCAACCCCACGCTGCCCTCGGCTGCAATCCCGGCCAACCCTGGTCCGAAGAATGGCGCGAGGACCGCGAACCACCGCGCGACGTCGATCCGGGCCTCACTGAGCCGCCAGATGCCGGCGCCGGTCGCATCGAGCTGCGCTGCCGCGCGGACGCGCGTGCCCTCGCCATCGACGCTGAGTTCCACGTTGCGCTCCGCCGGATCGGTGCGGCTGCGCAGCGCCAGTTTCCAATGCAGAGCCGGCGCGCCAGGAAGTTTGAGCGCCGCGACGTCGCCCGTGAAATCGCCGTCGAGCGGGGGCAGACTCCACTCCGCCGCCCGGGTCGCGGTGACCAGAGCAAACAACAAGCACCACCGGAGCCGGGCGGTAGGCGCCTGGAGGCGGGCCCTGCGGTCGGCGGCACGTGGGCGGATCATACCGCGGAGAGATTTGGCAAGGACCGGACGTTTGCCAGCCTAGTCGCGATTTCCACGAACATGAATCGAGCTAATGGAATCTCCGCCTTGATGGCGGAACTGCGAACAAGTTGGACCGGACGCTCCGCGCGCGGCCTTTTTCCCGGTAAGTTCCTCGTTCCATCTAAATCCGGCCAGAAACCTGGGGGGCGGTTTCCCCGGAGGCGGACAACCGATCACACCGCGAACACTTCCCATTCACTCCTTCTGAATCCAGAAATTATACATGCCCAAAAAGGTGTCGGGGTTTTCATCTTCGAAGATATGCCACTGGCGAAGGTTGCGGGCGGCATGGTCATCGGGGAAACGCACTCTGTAGGCGCGAAGTATATCGTCGCCGATTTCGAAACCCAGAAACGTCAGGTTGTTCTCCCTGAGAAAGGCGTCAATCGCGGGCAGGGTCAAACGGTGCTCTTGGACGTGAAAAAGCAAATCACGGCAGGCGCTGATGCTGAAGAAATCCGATAATTTCAACGTGGTTCCAAGATCGACCCTCTTCTCCAACTCCACCAAATCCTGGCGGCACCGTCGAATCTCGTCGGCAGTCGCCCCATAACCCCGCTCGGCGATAAAAGCGCGTGCCTTAACGATGTTGCGTCGTGCGACTTCACTATAGAAGCCGAGTCGCATAAAACCACCCGAGTGAAGCAGCGACAGCAACACGTGCCAGCCCTGCAATGGTTCGGCAAGGTGATGTAAGACGCCACTGGACTCGATGAGGTCGAAGCTGCGCCCAAGCGAGCCCAGCATCAGCAGATCGGCTCGGGCATACTCGATCGAGGTCAGGCCCAGTTCACGCGTCTTGCGCTTGGCGTAACCAAGACTGGCAATGCTCAAATCGATGGCCAGCACCCGCGCCCCCTGGAATTGCCGTGCCGTTTCAATCGAATGCTGCCCCGTGCCACACCCCGCAATCAGGATGTCAACGCTGCCGCTTGAGACGTGGCGCTTGAACGTAGCATGAGGAAACCTCTGGCGCAGAAACCCAACGAAGTTCCTGCTACTGCCGGGGGGCGCGGCCTTGATCCAGCGCGGGTAAGGATTGTCCTCGTATTGATTCTGAACCAGCAGTGACACTTGGTCTTTGATGGCAGTCAGCCGGGGAATGCCTGCCTGCAATCGCATCTCTTCCGCTGGCTCGCGGATTTGTTGTTCCAGTACCGCAGCAACTTCCGCCGGCGATTGAATTGCAAGCAACCGCTTGGCGAGCGGAACGGAGCCGAGCGGAAAATAGGCTGCGACCGTTATCGGCCAGATGACGGGCACTGGTTGCCTCGCCTCCAGCGCCGCAGCCAATAAATCCCGGAGGGCACGCGCTTTTTGGAACTCCTGGTCGGTGTGGGCAAACACGTATTCATTGATGAAACACTGGCGCGCCAAGTGACTGTAGAATCTCATGGCTACGCCCACGTCGCGGTCTGAAGCTTCGTTCGAAACAGCGAACTCAAGCATCGCATGCCGCGCCGTTGTCAGGAAGCGCTCCATGTCGAGGTCGCAGAACGGTGTCGATTCAAGTAGAGCACAAAGTAGCGGGTCGGCTGCCAGCGCGATGAGGCCGTTCGCGCCAAACAAATCTTGCGCCGAAAGTCGCAGAGGCCAGGCAGTGGCTGCTCGTGCTACGCAACCGCTGATTTCTGGGTTAAGCTTGACGAATTCGATTCCGACCCCGGCAAGATCGCTCGGTCGTCCCCACGGCGCGGTCAAGGCGTGAACCAGGGTTGCGCGAATTTCGTTGTCGTCGTGTGCGAAGTGCTGGGCCTTGACGCAGGCGACGAAAATTCGTCCAGCTCTTCCAGACCCATTGACCCGCAGAGCTCGCTTGATGGTCTCAATGGCGATCATCGACTTGCCTTGTGTATTGAACAGCAAGGCGAGGTTGTTGAGTGCATCTGCGAAGTCCGGTTTGATCTTTAGAGCCCGCCTATAGCTGGCTTCGGCTTCGCCTAGGCGACCCAATTCAATGAGAACGGCGCCGAGGTTGTTGTGCGCATCAGCGTAATCCGGTTTGAGCTGTATTGCCCGTCGGTAACTGGCCTCGGCGTCCTCGAGTCGACCCAAATCCATGAGGTTGGAACCGAAGTTATTATGCGCTTCAGCGTAGTCTGGCTCGATCTGAAGGGCCCGACGGTAACTGGTTTCGGCCTCGTCCAGGCGGCCAAGACTCGTGAGCGTGACGCCCAAATTGTTATGCGCCTCAGCGTAGTCCGGCTTAATCTGGAGGGCCCGTTGGAAGCTGGCCTCGGCCTCTCCTAGCCGACCCAGTGGATGAAGCGTGATCCCGAGATTACAGTGCGCTTCGGCAAAACTTGGCTTAAGCTGCAATGCCCGCCGGAAGCTTACATCGGCCTCATCCGTCCTACCAAGTTGACGGGCAATAATACCCAGATTGCAATGCGCTTCAGAAAGATCGGGTTTGATTTGTAGCAACCGCCGGAAGCTGGCCTCGGCCTCTTCCAGCCGGCCCAGATCCATGAGGGTCATCCCCAGGTTGTTGTGGGCTTCGGCGTCACGCGGCGCGAGCGCAACCGCCTTTTGCATCGGGCCCACGGCCTCGCCGCTCCTCCCGGTCTGTTTTAACGTCGCACCCAATACCTTCCAGCCAAACTCGTGCAGGGGGAAGCGCACCGTCATCGCCTGGGCGAGAGTTGCTGCTTCCGTATAGCGTCCCGCAGTGAAAAGAGCCGCCACGGCCTGCATTTCTTTAGGCCCGGGAATTGATGACGCGTCTGTTATCAATTTATCCGGGTCAGCCTGTTGCAGGTTGCAAGTGCCAACAGTCGGGCGCCTCGCCGCCGGGTGATCATCCACAGATTGGGGCCGTCAGCGTCTGGTCGGACGAAGACCTCGGCTGTTTGCTGCCAGCACGTAGAACTGGCGCCCGTCGGTCATGTGAATCGTGAACGGCTCGAAGGGCGCCGTTTCTAGGCGCCGGATCAACTCCGCAAGGAAGACGGTGAGAGGATTGAATCCAGGGACGGATTCGTTCATGAGAAAAAGTGTTTCTCTAGTGTTCAGTGCGTCGGCGAGCCACGCAACGAAGTATTGGTCCAGGCCACCGGACGGGGTCAGGCCGAAAAATGTTAAATCGGCCCACCATGATTTGGGTATGCGGCGGTCTGGCGAAGGACGGGCGACCGGATGCAATCGCCCCAATGCGAATATCCTCCTTCCACCCATTTCTGCCGTCGGGCGGAAAACGGGATTGAATTCAGCCGGCCTGTCACTGGATCCGTTGGGCCTTTCGGACACCGCCGAGGGATGGGCCCGATCCGTGGCGCACCTGGTCGAACTCGCAAACGATGCCGCGCTTCAAGAATGGAGTTAGTTGGCAAGCCGGCTGACTTCGGCGGGGCTGCGCAGCACGATGTGACTTCGCTCGACCTCGCGACGCATGGCGTCAGGCACCTCGGCCCAGTCCAGCACTTCGACGAGGATGGGTAGGGCGCTTTCTTCCAGGGCGTCGCGGAGGAGGTAGAGCCGCTGGAACGGCTGGTCGGGCGCGGCGCGGTTGCGCACGACCAGATCCAGATCGGAACCGTCGTGCGCCTGGCCGTTGACCCGGCTGCCGTAGGCCCAGACCTCGGCTTCGGGTGCGTGCTCCGCCAGCAATTCGAGCAATCGCCGGTGGTGCGCGGACTGGAGATCAAGTGTCGGCATGGCCGAATTTCTCCCGGAGCGAGGCTTCGATGCGCCGGGCATCGTCGATGAACCCGGGCAGAAGGACGAGCGTTTGCTCGGCCAGCTTCACGCCGTAGTCGTGCGCGGTGGCGTTGCGGTTGTCGCGATAGACGAACCAGCGCTCCACCGTGGCGGTATCAAGCAGGCCGTGCTTGGCGGCATGACGAAACACTTCCTTGTAGGAAAGTTCGTCGACGGCGCGCGGGCTCCCGGAATAAGACTTGACTGCCTTGCGCAGCAGTTTGCCGACGGTCTCGAGCGTGAGTTCGAATCCCTTCACCACGGCATTGCGATAAACCTCATAGTCGATGCTGTCCGCCGGAGATTGGCGGAGCTGCGCAAGCGACCTTTCGAGCGTCGCGATACAGCGGGCGAGATGTTCGGTGCTCAGACTCATGCGGTTTTCAATGGGACAAATCTAGCGCGGCCAGTTGCGCACGCACAGCTTTTTCCAGTTTCTCAGCTTCACCTCATCGAGGCAGCGGTCCTCTTTGGCCACCTTCGCCGCGTGGAATGTGATTTTCCCTGCGTCACCCGACCGGGACCGCCCGCAGATTCCAGATCTCGTTCGCGTACTCGCGAATCGTGCGGTCGCTGGAAAAC
>JBIJCX010000565.1:0-3909 GCA_044344465.1 Opitutaceae bacterium | reverse complement strand
CTTGGGTGGGCGGGTCCGTTCCTGGGCCCGCATGTTTGGCCCGCTCGCTCGCGCGTTTTCAGCGGGCGAGCGGGTCCGCTGGCCTATGGCCAACGGCAGCGTTGCGTTGGGGCTCAGACTTTGAGGATCGCGCGCTTTTTGTGATCGTAGGTCGTGCGGCGGCCGGAGTGGTAGGCTTCGACGGCCATCAGGCAGATCACGGAGTGCAGGTAGCCCGCGTCCATGGGTGCCCGGGTAGCCTTGCCGGTGCGCATGCATTGCAGCCAATTCTGGAAATGATCCGGGCCTTCGATTGGCTTCACCTCGTTGACCCCGCGGATGCTGCCGTCGCGTTTCAGACCACCTTCGGCGGTGTAGGTGGGCGCGCTCCAGTTGTCGAGGACCAGCTGGCCCTTCTCGCAGAAGAAGCGATTCCGGTTGCCGCCGCCGTTGCCAAAGTTGGTCGAGTAGGCGACCATCAGGCCCTCGGGATAAACCCAGAGGGCTTCGACGTGATCAGGGCAGGTGAACTTGTGCTCGTCCTTCCACGTGAAGACCCCACCGTTGCAGACGCAATTCAGCGGAAACTGGAGACCGGTGATGTAACTGTACAGGTCGATGAAGTGGCAGCCGAGGTTGGCCACCGGGCCGTCGGTATAGTCGAGGTAGCCGTACCAACCCGTGAAACGGTCGGCATCAAATGGTCGCATCGGGGCGGGATGGACGAATTCGTTCCAATCGAGGTCTTCCTTTTTCAATTCCCGCTCGACGCGGCTGTACCAATAGGGGCGCACGGCGTTGCGGCATTGCTCGATGCGGGACGCCTTGCCCAGCACACCGGACTTCCACAGTTCGTTGCAGCCGGTGCTGGTCGGCAGGCTGCGGATCTGCGTGCCGTTCTGCACGACGATGCCGGCCGCCTTGACCGCATCCACGGTCCGGGTGAGTTCCTCCATGTTGCGGGCGAGCGGCTTCTCAACGTAGGCGTGTTTCTTGACCTTCGCCGCAGCCTCCAGGTGCATCGAGTGATGATGGTCGGGCGACGCGATCAGCACGGCGTCGACGTCCTTGAGCGCCATGATGTCGCGGTAACTGACAAACTGCTTCACCTCGGTGCCATACCATTGCTTGCAGAGCCCGGCCGCCTTCTCGCGGGCAAGGCGCCACGGGTCGCTCACCGCCACGTACTCGACGTTCTCGGCCTTGTCGTGCTTGTGGACGCCATTCATGTGCGCCCCGATGCCGCGTCCGCCGCAGCCGATTTGGGCGAGGCGGATCCTTTCGTTGGCGCCCATGATGCGCGCATAGCTGCGCGCCGTCATGGCGGTCGCCGTCATTCCGACGGCGGCAGTTTTGATGAAATTACGGCGACTTTGATCAGTATTCATTTTTTGGAGGCTTCTAAGGTGCTCTGCGGCGTTCGTGTGTACGCTGGGTGCCCGGTTCAGACGAACGCCGCCCAAACCGGACCGGGTCAGATGCTATGATCCGGTACCGCGGGGGGCCACACATTTCTAAAGGGGCGGAATCCGCTTGCCCACTCCGCGGGTTCGCGCGGGAGTTGCGACCGTTCATCCATCCTCGATCCCGTGCCGGAAATCCGGTTTCCGTTCCATAATGGAAACACGGTTACCGTCAAAGTTCTCCCGCTCCTTCCTCCCCGCCGTCCCCATGAAACTCCGTCTGCTCCTTCCCGTCCTGTTCTGTGGCAGCCTCGCGTTCGCCGCCCAATCCGCGCCCAAGTCCTCCGACCTCGCCAAGCTGGATCCGGCGATGGGCGTCAATCAGGCGGCCGCCGCCAACCTCGAGTGGCACGATGTCACCACGTGGGGGGCGGAGGGCCGGGAGTGGACCGGCATGGAGCGGCTGCGCTGGTTCGACCGGCTGCCGGCCGCCGCGGAGAAGACCGTCACCAAGGCGGTGTGGAGTCTCAGCCGCGATTCGGCCGGGATGGTCGTGCGCTTCAAGACCGACGCCACCTCGATTCATGTGCATTACAGGCTCCTGAAGGATCGCATCGGCCTGCCGCACATGCCCGCGACCGGCGTGAGCGGCGTCGACCTTTATGCCCGTGATGGGGCGGGCAAGTGGCGTTGGGTGCAGGTGACAAAACCCGCGGCGCAGGAGGTGCGGGCGGAGATCATCAAGGATCTGGCCCCCGGCCTGCGCGAATACGCCGCCTACCTGCCGCTCTACAACGGGGTGGATTCGCTGGAAATCGGCGTGCCCAAGGGCGCGAAGTTCGAGGGCCTTCCCCCGCGCCAGAAGCCGATCGTTTTTTACGGCACCTCGATCACCCACGGCGCGTGCGCTTCGCGGCCCGGCATGGTCCACACGGCGATCCTGGGCCGTCGTTTTGACCGCCCGGTCTTGAACCTCGGTTTTTCGGGCAACGGTCGCATGGACGCCGCGGTGGGCGCCTTTCTGGCCGAAGTGGATGCGGCGGCATTTGTCATCGACTGCCTGCCGAACATGGGGCCTGCCCAGGTGACTGAGAAGTGCATCCCGCTGGTGAAACAGCTCCGCGCCGCCCGGCCGGACACGCCGATCGTCCTGGTGGAGGATCGCCGGATGACCAATTCATGGATCACGCCCGCGAAAGCGAAGTTCCATGACGACAATCACGCGGCCCTGCGCGCCGCGTTTGCGACGTTGAAGAAAGAGGGCGTGAAGAACCTGCACTACGTCCCCGGCGATCACCTCTATGGCGATGACACCGAGGGCGCCACCGATGCGTCCCACGCCAGCGATCTGGGCTTCATGCGCCAGGCCGACATCATGGAGCCAATCCTGCGCGCTGCTCTCCGCAAGTAGCGTTCATCGGCGAGGGTTGGCGGCCGAATCGCCCGGCGCCCAATTGCCCCTACTTTCTTGGCGACTTTCCTTCGCCGTAGGTCCAAGAAATTTTTCGCATGAACTTCGCCGACATCGCCGCCGCTCTGCCTCGGACCGCCGTCACCACGATCGACGACCTGCCCTTCCCCCGGATCGCCTCGGGCAAGGTGCGCGAGATTTTCGATCTCGGCGATGCCCTGCTCCTCACCGCCACCGACCGGCTGTCCGCGTTCGACGTGATCCTGCCCGACGGCATCCCCGGCAAGGGCGCCATCCTCACCCAGATGAGCAACTGGTGGTTCGCGCAAACCAGCGGCCTGCTCCAAAATCACCTGCTGCCCGACCAGGCGGGCGAGTTTGCCCGCCGTGGCCTCACCAGCCGCGATCTCCAACTGCGCAGCATGATCGTGCGCAAACTCCAACCCCTCACGATCGAGTGCGTTGCCCGCGGCTACCTCATCGGCAGCGGCTGGAGCTCCTACCAGAAAACCGGCGAGGTCTGCGGGATCAAACTTCCGCCCGGCCTGCGCCAGGCCGATCGCCTGGCCACGCCGATTTTTACGCCGACCACGAAGGCGCCAAAAGGCCAGCACGACGAACCCATTAATGATGCCCAGGCCGCCGCCATCGTCGGCGCCGCCCTCTACGAGCAGGTGAAGGCATTAAGCCTCCAGCTCTATCGCTTTGGCCACGATCGCGCCAAGCAGGCGGGCATGATTTTGGCCGACACCAAGTTCGAGTTCGGCACGGATGCCGCCGGCAAACTCTTCCTCATCGACGAGGTGCTCACCCCCGACTCGTCGCGCTACTGGCCGGCCGACAGCTACGCGCCCAACCAATCACCCCCGAGCTACGACAAGCAGTTCGTCCGCGACCACCTGCTCGCGATCAAGTGGGATCAGAAGCCGCCCGCACCGCGGCTGCCCGCCGATGTCATCACCCGCACCCAGGAGAAGTACCTGGCCGCTTTGAAAAACCTGCTCGGCAGCTGAGCCGGGTCACTGCATCACGCCCACGCGCTGG
This sequence comes from Opitutaceae bacterium, assembly GCA_044344465.1. Lineage (GTDB taxonomy): Bacteria > Verrucomicrobiota > Verrucomicrobiia > Opitutales > Opitutaceae > ER46. The sequence goes on along the minus strand of JBIJCX010000565.1, from coordinate 72 downwards.
ACCGGCACGACCCCGCCGCGTTGGGCACGCAGAAGTTCGCGGCGGAGCCAGTCGAGCGCGGCGTTCACCGCC
>JBIJCX010000471.1:0-5622 GCA_044344465.1 Opitutaceae bacterium | reverse complement strand
CCCGCCGACGATCCGGTCGCGCCGTTTCCCGGCATCGTCCTGGCCACGTTCGGAGTGTATATCTTTTATTCGGCCGGCAACCAGGTGATGGCGCAACGCATCCTGGGCGCACGTTCGACGTGGGACGGTTTGATGGGCGTCTTGTGGGCTGGAGTAATCAACCTCCTGCGCCCGCTCGTGACCTGCTTCCTGGGTTTGATTGTTTTCCACTGGACCAACGTCATGCATGCTGCGCCACCGCTGGAAAACCCGGACCAGACGTTCTCCTTCGCGTTGAAATGGCTCGCTCCCAACTGGGGCCTGCGCGGCATCGTCCTCGCCGGCTTCCTCGCTGCGGTGATGTCCACCGTCAGCGCTCTGGCGAACTCGACGGCAACCCTCTTTAGTCTGGATGTGTACAAGCGCATCCTCCATCCCGGAGCCGGCGACGCGCGGCTGGTGTGGGTAGGCCGTGTCGTGTCGTTGGTGTCGCTGTCCATCGCGGCCCTGGCGGCCCCGGCCGTCGCCCACTTTGGCGGAGTCTTCCGCTATTTCCAAAACGGTGTGACGTACCTGGCGACGCCGTTCATTTCGGTAATGCTGCTTGGGCTGCTGTGGAAGCGGACCAACTATCCGGGAGCGCTGTTCGGGTTGATCGGCGGTTCGGTGATTACGCTCGCGATGGCATTCGGTGCGCCGGCCGTCGGCGTTCATTTGCACTGGCTTTATATAGCGGCCATCGCGCAAGCGATCACGATGGCGGGCGTCATGATTGTATCGTTGCTCACCCCGGAGCCGGCGGAAAGCCAGTGGCGACCGTTTCAGTGGTCGCTCGCCGCGCTCAATTTATGCGACGACGGCGATCGGCGCCCGTGGTATCAGAGCGTCCGGCTGTGGTGGGCCATCTACATTGTCGGCTGGGTCTATCTGTATTGGCGTTTCTGGTGAGTGATGGCTCCCCGCATGAAAATCGAGGCCGCAGACCATGCTGCTGGTGGTGTGCGCCATCGCCGCCGGCAACGAAGATGCGTTGCGGACACAGGTGTCGACGGGCGGCGGCGGCGACCCGGAGGAGTGCGAGACCGCGCGAGATTTGCTTTTTTACCCACCTGCCCCTGAGAACCCGCTGTACATGAAATCGAATCTGCATCGCCTAATTTTTCTTCTGACCATTGGTGCGCCGGGCACGTTGGTGTTAACCGGGGCGGAGGTGAACATTGCGGTCGAGTGGAGCGGTGGGCGTCCGCAAGGCAGCATCAGCGTGCGCGACGGAACGATCGCAAACATGCGGATCGCCGGCGGCAAGGGCACCGTCGAGGCAAAAAAACGATTCGCCGCCGCCCAAGAAGGTCCTTTGCGCCTCGAGGTCCAAGTGAACGGTTCCGACGTGCAGTACGGACCCGGTGGGACCATCGTCACCATTGTCACGGACCACAATCCGTTTAGTTTTTTTCTCCGCGATGTTCATAGCGGATATCCGATCCTAATTCAGGAATACGGCGTCGCCGTCACCGACGCATCCGACTCCCGCTCCTATCATCAAATCGCGGAGGCCGTACAAAAGCGAGGACTCCAAAGCAAACTCGAACAGATTGAAAGGGAGCCCGAGGAGTCATTCGCGACGGCTGCGGAAAGCACGAGGAAGATGAACGGCCAGACTTGGTTGGGTCTGAGCCGCGACCTGCGTATCTTTGCGTTGGGCGATCGTCTCGATTGGATTTTGCCACGCTTCGGTGGCAATGAGGTTGCCTTACCCGAAACTGGAGAGCGACCCAGCCAGTACAATTTCCTCATGGGCCGGGGCTGGGGCGCCACGGACCGGATCACCCGCAGGTTGGAAGACGGTGTCTTGCCAATTGTACACGGCGCTTTGGTGGACGATGACATCACCTACAGCGTGGTGGCGTTCGTTGGGTTGGAGTCGTTGCCATTGACTGCGCAAAATCTTCGGGGCACGCATTTCCTCGTCGCCGATGGACACGGGTCCGGGCATATGCTCACGAAGGAACAAAAGGCCGAATTTGACCGGTTGCTGCCACAGGAGATTAACCGCCCCGAGGAGACGGTTATGCACGTTCGGGTTACGGCTTTGAACACTGCGGCAGTGCCGAGATACGCTTTTTTCAAGAGCCCTCACCCTGGAAGGCAGAGTCCTCATCCTGGTACAAGAGCATCCTATGAGTTTGACCACGCAAATGGGCTCGGTGTCTACAAGACAGGCCGGGTGTTCGTGGCGGCAAGGCTGAACGGCCGTCCGTTGTCACAGGAAGAGATCGCTATATCGATCGCTCCCGGCGAGGCGGTCCAGTTCGAGTTTTTCCTTCCGCATCGCCCAATTCCAAAGGATCGCGCCCTGAAGCTCCTCGATATAAACTTCGACGAACGCCACGAGAGTTGCCGGGCTTTCTGGCAGGAAAAGCTCGCGAAAGGGGCACAAGTGCAGCTCCCCGAACGGCGCATATCGGAGATGATGAAGGCCGGGCTGCTCCACTTGGATTTGATCACCTATGGTCTGGAACCCGACAAGACGATAACCCCAACGATCGGCCGCTACAGCGCCATCGGTTCGGAGAGCTCACCCATCATCCAGTACTTCGATTCCATGGGCTGGCACGACGTGGCGAGGCGGGCGTTGATGTACTTTTTCGACAAACAGCACTCGGACGGGTTCATGCAGAACTTCGGGGGATATATGCTGGAGACCGGCGCCGTCCTTTGGTGCGCGGGGGAGCACTACCGGTATACCCGCGACGACCAGTGGGTCCATCAGATCAAACCTCAGCTTATCAAGTCCTGTGAATTTCTACAGCGCTGGCGCGAGCGAAACTTGAGTGAGCCGCTGCGCGGCAAAGGCTTCGGCCTGCTGGAAGGCAAATCTGCCGATCCCGAGGATCCTTTCCGTTCTTTCATGCTGAACGGCTACGCCTACCTAGGGCTGAGCCGCGTCTCTGAAATGCTGAAGGAAACCGATCCGGTACAGTCGGAGCGCTGGGGCCAGGTAGCGCTTGCCCTCAAGAATGACATCCGCACGGCTCTGTTCGAGGCGATGGGACAATCGCCCGTGATCCCGCTGCGGAACGGCACGTGGGTCCCCACGGTGCCTCCGTGGGTCGGATACCGCGGTCCAGTCTCGCTATATGCGGACGGAGGCAAGTGGTTCAGCCACGGCTCCATGGTGCTTCGGGACTCATTGCTCGGCCCGCTCTATCTGGTATTTCAAGAGGTCGTGGATTCCCAGGAATCCGTCGTCGACTTCCTGCTGAACTTTCACAGCGACTTGATGACAACCAGGAACGTCGCGTTCAGCCAGCCCTACTACAGCCGGCATCCGATCACGCACCTGCGTCGCGGCGAGGTCAAGCCATTCCTAAAGTCGTACTACAACAACGTCGCCAGCCTCGCCGATCGCGAAACCTATTCCTTCTGGGAACATTATTACCAAGCGAGCCCGCACAAGACTCATGAAGAAGCTTGGTTCCTGATGGACACCCGCTGGATGCTGTACATGGAGCGCGGGGACACGCTTGACCTGCTGCCGGGGATTCCCCGGCAATATCTCGAGAGCGGCAAACAGATCGCGCTGCAGCGGGTGGCGACCTACTTTGGCCCCGTATCGCTCAAGGTGAAATCCATGTTGGAACAAGGCCGCGTGGAGGCAACGGTCGAGTGCCGAACGGACCGCAAGCCCAAAGCGATCGAACTGCGGCTGCCCCATCCGCAAGGCAGGAGGGCGACGGCGGTGAAGGGCGGCAGATACGACCCACAAACCGAGCGGGTTCGGATCGAGCCGTTTGACGGGGCGGCACAAGTGACCGTCCTATACGGTCCGGAGAAGTGAAGCGAATAACCCCCTCCCGACCCAACCCCCGGAAGATCCAGTTTCCTATCAGCCGCCGCCCCAGAATCGAATTCTGGCCGTGACAGAAAGAAACAGCGTGCGCGAGGACGTGGATCGTGCATGCAGGAGGACGGTTCTTTCCGCGAGGCAAGCTACACATCGTCGCTATACTGGTGTTTTTCCAAGCCCGTCTATCAGTCTGATGCCGAAGGCCGTGTGTGGTGTCATTGGTGGCGAGTCCGCGCAAGCGGTTCCGACCCCGGTTAGGAGTTTACCGCATCCCTTTTCACCCTTCGGGCCGCCGCGGCGAGCACCACCAACACCCATGTCAAAAAAGTCCTCCCCTCGTCCGCCCAAGAAGCCGATGATCACACATTCTGTGATTCATCCCGATGCCGCCGGCATCGATCTCGCCGCCGAAGTACATTACGTCGCCGTGCCCGCGGATCGCGATCCACAGCCAGTGCGTAATTTCGGCACTACGACCGATCAATTGATCGTACTGGCCGACTGGTTACAGAAGTGCGGCATTCGCACGGTGGCGATGGAGTCGACCGGGGTGTATTGGATCCCGCTGTTCGAACTGCTGGAGGCCCGCGGGCTGGAAGTCTGCCTGGTCAACGCCAAGCACGTGCGCCACGTGCCCGGGCGCAAGAGTGATGTGCAGGACTGCCAGTGGTTGCAGTTCCTGCATTCCGTGGGGCTGCTGCACGCTTCGTTCCGCCCGGCGATCGAGGTCTGCGCCGTCCGCACGCTGTTGCGGCATCGCGACAGCCTGGTGCAGGTGGCCAGCGCGCATCTGCTGCGCCTGCAAAAGGCCCTCGATCAGATGAACGTGTTGCTGCATCGCGCGGTCACCGACATCACGGGCACCACGGGGCTGGCGATTCTCGATGCGATCGTTGCGGGCGAGCGCGACCCACACAAGCTCGCCGCGCACCGCGACCACCGCTGCAAGAAGAGCGAGGTCGAGATCGCCGCCGCGTTGAAAGGCGATTGGAAGGAAGACCAACTCTTCGCCCTGCGCCAATCGTTGGCGGCGTGGCGTTTTCACCACCAATTGGCCGACGAATGCCTGCAGGAAATTCACCGCTTGGCCGCCAAGCTCGAAACCCGCACGAAGGCGGCGCCGCCCCCGCCGACCAAACGCGGCAAGCAGCCCGATGAAGCGGTTCGCACCCTGCTCTTCCAAAAGTTCGGGGTCGACGTGACGGCGGTGGACGGCGTCAACACCCACGTCGGTTACACCTTCCTCACCGAGGTCGGTCCCGACCTGAGCCGCTTTGCCAGCCCCGAGAATTTCGCTTCGTGGCTGGGACTGTGCCCGAACAACAACGTCAGCGGCAACCACAAGCTCAGCGTCCGCACCCGGCCGGTCTCTAACCGGCTGGCGACGGCGCTGCGCATGGCCGCGCAATCGCTGAACCGCGTCGAGGCCCCGCTGGGCGACTGGTTCCGGCGCATGCGCGCGAAGCTCGGGCCGGCCGGGGCCGTCACCGCCGCCGCCCACAAGCTGGCGCGCATCCTGTACACCATGATCAAAACGCGCACGGCCTTCGATCCCACCAAACTCGGCAATCCCACCCTCACCCGCCAACGCAAGGAGCGCTCCCTGCGCAAGCAAGCGGCCCTCCTCGGCTTCTCGCTCCAACCAGCCGATGTGGGGGCTGTTTCTTAGGAGCAGTTTGAGCAGGCACGAGTAGGGCAGGCCGATGTCCTCCCGCGGGGATTGCAGCCGCAGAAAAAGCCCGGGCAAGGGTCGGGAAACCAAACAACCGGGATTGGACGCAGAGGCCGGCTTCCCG
>JBIJCX010000382.1:0-7844 GCA_044344465.1 Opitutaceae bacterium | reverse complement strand
TTCGCATCCCTTGTGCCGGCCGCGTTCGGACCGTGGCAGGATACGAGAATGGATCGACCATCTGCGGAACCGGCGCGACCTTCGGCGAAACGACCGCAGTCACCTTGGCGGCGATCTCAGTTGCGGGGGCGGCAGTCACGGATGGCCGTCGCGTTTGCGCCCTGACGCACGCGTAAACGTGCAGAAGATGACGCCAGCCGCGGGCCAGGACGGAGCGCAAATCCAACGCCATCGCGCGCTGGCGCTCGAATTCCAAGGCCGACATCCGCGCTTCGCTTTTCAGCCCAGCGGCGTCGAGGAACGCGGCGCGGTCGGGCACAAAGACGCGGATCGCCTCCCGTCCGCGCGTGGCGGAAACATACAGCCCCTCGCCCGAAATCGCCCCAGCGAGGAACACCTTGTCCACGGTGAGCCCCTGTGCGGCGTGCGAGGTCAGGGCATAGCCATGCACAACCTGCCGGGTCAGAAGCAGTGAGCCGTCGGCCAGCGTCAGGCGACCGGTGGCGTCCACCGCTTGGACCATGACCGTTGTGCCGTTCGCCAGCCGGCGTTTTTTCCCGTCGTTCGTCTCGACGTAGCTCACGGCGCGCAAACGCATCCGCTCTCCCGCGGCCACGTCGAGCGGGCGTTCGTCGCAGACTGTCCACGCCAAGCCTGATTGGCGCGGTGAAACGGAAAGCTCCTGCGCGCCACGCGTGACCACGAGCCGGTGCCTTTCTTTGCGGACGACGCGCAACTCGTCGCCTTTCGCAAAATGTTTTGTCGCCTTGTGCGCCACCAGTACGTCACCGGGCTGGTACGTGCGCGGGTCCCTTTGCTGGGCCTTGGTCCAGCCCTTCGCCCGCAATGACGCAAACGTATGTTCATCGCTCGCGAGTTTACCCGCGGCGCGGAGTTGCTCGCGGGCGTGTGCGTTGAGCGCATCGATTTCCGTCCAGGTGGGCGCTACCATGAGCGCGGTTTTTACCTGCTCTTGGGTGCCGGATTTCGTATGTACGGATTTCGTTTCCTGCGATGCAGCGAACCATTCCGCGACCATCTGGGCGCGGCGGACCGTGGGATTTTCGACTTCGACGATGGCGCCCATCGCGTCGAGCTTGGCCAGACCGTCACGGATCTTGCCGGCGGCGAGGGCTTCGGCGGCGGCGCGGTAGGCGGGATTCGCCGCCTGGCGCCGGACCTCGCGCAGTTCCGCCACCGTCACGCGCGATTCTCGTTCGACCACCCGGGCGCCATCGCCGGCCTCGACGCTCTTGTGCTGCGCGGAATCGCCGACGAGGAGGAGTCGGGCTTCCCGCGTTTCGACTATGTCCACCAGTTGTTTCAACTGCCGCGTGGAAAGGAGTCCGTATTCGTCCACGACGACGACTTTGCCGGTGATGGCCTGTTGCTGTGCAGGATCGACTAGCAGTCGCTGCACTGTCCTAGCCTGGCTCAACACCCTCCCGGCGGCGAACCGGCCTTCCCGGTTTTGCTCCGCACCGTCATTTTTAAGAATTTCAACCGCCTGCGTGCTCGGGGCGAAACAAGCCACTCCCCGGCCGTTTTGCGCCATGCCCTCGATGGCGGTCGCGAGGGCATGAGTCTTGCCCGTGCCAGCCCGGCCGCGAAACACGACCACTTGGTCCCGCGATCCAAGGATAGATTTCACGGCTGCAAGTTGGTCCGGTGCGAGCCGTGCCCGTGCACCCGACGGCATGTAGCCCAAAGAGAAGTCGATTCCGATCCCGGCATTCAGGCGCGCGACCAGGGAGCGCTCCAATTCGAGGGCGGCGCGGGTCGAGATTTTGCCATCGGCGTGCAGCAGTTTGTTCGAGCTGGCGTGGATGGCCGCTTTGATGGCGGTCAGCGCGTGCTGGCCGTAGGATTGCCGGACCACCTCGGCCGTGAGTTCGTGCTCGGGCACGACGGATTTTCGTTCGAACACATGTTCGACCGCCCGCTCGATCGCGACCGTGAGCGGCACGCGCTCTGCCGCGAGGGGCATTCCCTTCTTTCGGAGCGCGTCGAGTTGCCGACGTTCCGCCCCGTTCACTTGGGCGAACTGACGTTGCCGCACGTCGACCGGCGTCAGCTCATATTGCTTTTTCGCGCGGTTCTCGCGGACGAGGACGGCGATTTCGTCCCGGGTCAGTTCACGGCCGAGTTCGGCTTCGCGGGTCGCGATGAGGGCATCGCGCTCCTTGGCTCGCTTCGAGAACCGTTCGAGCAAATCGGAGGATACGCCTGCCAGTTCGAAGCCGTGCTCGCGGCGCTCGATGGCATAGCCGAGTCCCTGGACCTCGCGGGCAAGGGCATTGCGGTAGACTTCCGTGAGGTAACGCGCCCGTTCGAAGATGTTCGAGGACTCGAGGGCGAGAAGGCGCGGACCGGCGGTGTCCTGGGTGATGTTGAAGATAAAGGCGTGCGAGTGCAGGTGGGGGTCCAGCGCCCGGCTCTCGCCATGGCGAAAGATGGCGGCGGCGATCTGGCCGCTCGCCACGTAGCGCTTGTTGATTCCGCGACCGTCCTGATGGCAGGCGAAGGTTTCCAGTTCGCGGAGGGCCTCGGTCACGGCCGTCTCGTGGGCGGCAATCAGGCGGGCATCGCCACCGATGAATGCCTGAATAGAGACCGACTTGGGTGCGCTGAACGTGGCGTCGTAGCCGGCGCGCCGGGCGGCGGCCATCCGCTCGGTCAACTGCTCACCGGTCGCCGCATGATGATTGCTGGCGACGCGCTCGAACGCCTTGTCGGAAATCGCGGCCTCGGCGAGCCCGAGCCGGTGACAGAGCCGGCCGTAGCACCGACCTTCGACTTCCATACCCTGCGAGTAGTAATCGGCCTGCCGGAGATACTGGCTCAGCGCGTGGCTGAAAGCCTTGCATGTCCGAATGGTCACCATGACCCACCTGCGAAAAAACCAAGCGAACTCAATGAACACGAAACCGAACCACGAAAACAACGAATCATCCACTCAACCCAACCAACCCTGAAAAAGAAGACGAAGGGATGAACCCTCACCGACTGAACAACCTCACCACGATAAAATCGAAACGCTTCAACCAACCGAGAAATCAAACGACTCAAACGAAGCAATGACTTCGACCAAGTGAATCCACGCAGGAAAAACCACAAAAAAGAATAGGCGAAGACACCAACGTCCAAGCCTGGCGGCTTAGACTCGGACCGGAGTGCGCCTATTGCGCGACCGGGCGACGACCGGTATTTTACCGGCATGCAACCCAATCCAGCCCCGGCATCCGCCGGTGAATTATTCGCTCTTGCCCCGAATTCAACCGGGCAACCGCACGCCGACGACCCGGCGGTGCCCGCTGGGTCGCGCACCCGTGACACGGCAGCACCGGCGGTGTCCACGGCGAGCGCCCACGCGTCCGCAGAAACCTCGCAGGGCAGCGCCCAGGCACTTGCTCGATTGATCGCCGAAGGTCGGCGGTCCCGCTCCACGCGATTCGCCGAACTCGAACCGTACCGCGACGTGCTGCTTGCCGAGCGCCGTGCCGGCGCGTCGATCCGGCTCCTGGCGGAGTCGCTGGCCAAGCTGGGTGTCACGATTTCCGTGGAGACGTTGCGCGTGTGGCTGCTGAAGGAAAAGATGCCGAAGCGACGGCGGCCGAGGAAAAAGCCCGTGACCGCGAAGACGCCGCTATTCCCGGCCATGCCGGCCGCGAATCTACCGGCGAAGCCGCCACTGTCCTTCTTGCCGCGCAAAGGGCCACGCATAGCACGGGACAATTACTGACCACGAGCCTGCATACGCTCAATTCGGTCCGTGGATGGTTTCGCCGGCGGCGAGCCTGCGGATTTGCTGGCAGGGGATGCGCTTGTGCCGGAGACCTGGCACCGGGCGCAACATGCGGCGCGCGAGCAGCCGGTAGATCGTGGGTTTGCTGACGCCGAGGGCCATGGCGGATTCCTCCACCGAATAAGTCAGCCGCTCGATGGGTGCGGCGGCGGTTTGAGTCAGGTCGGAGTTCATGCGCCGACGCTACGCGACATCGGCGGAAATGAGGAGACGCCCGGGAGAACGGTTAATTGTTCCAGTGTTCCCGGAAATAACTTGACGGCGCCTGGGCCGGAGCAAGCGGCTGCGGATCGACTGCAGCCAACTGGCGACGGAGAGCATCGGCCGCGGCGAGCCGAACCTTGGGGTTGGACGAGTAATCGGGAACGTGGTGGTCGAACCAGTCTTCTACCTCGATGGCTTTGTTCCGCGCGCGCCTATCCAGCATGGAATGATGCACCGGAGCCATGAGGCCGAAGTAGTCGGCACCCCCATCTTCACGCCAATCGTCAATGACGCCTGAAAGGACCTTTCTTTGGCCGGGCTGGGCGGCGGCGTAGCGCAGGTTCGGCATCTGCTGGTGCAGGAAGCATTCGGTTGGCTGGCCGCGCTTGAACTGGTTTTGCAGGGAGGGCAGGAATCGCCGCCACCACCAGGCGGAGTCGATGCGAGCTAGCCGGGACTCGACGCTGTGCCACGGAGAATCGGAAAAAATGGCGTCGTCGATCCAGTTCTCCGCAAACTTCGCCCAGTAGGCACGGGCCGCACGGCGGCGGGCGGCGTGGACGGCGGGCGCGAGGTGACGGCGCGCCGCGGCGAGTTGCTCCTGCAGCTCACGGGTGTGCGTCTCGTCGGTTTTTGCCTCGTCGATTAACGCATGGAGAAAAAGAATAGTCTCCCGCCGACCGGCGTCGGCATCCTCATCAAGCGGCTCGAGTACGCTCAAGTGTATCTCGACGCAGTATTCGCGGTGAGCGCGGGCGTGGCTGGCCAGTGATCGACGCGTCGCCGTGGCCGCGGCTTCGCGCAGAGTGACGTAGGCGGTGCCGCCGGAATTTTCGCGGGCGGCCTCGGTCGCCGTCGCGAGGATCGCTTCGATTTCCCCTTGCCGTTCGAAAACGGTTTTCAGTCGCACGGCAGCACTGAGGAGCGAAACCAGTGCGGCCTGCAGGGCCAGCTGGTCACGCAAACATTCGGGGCAACCGGCCCGTTCCATGGCTCGGATCACCGCCCAATCGGTGAGGGTATGGGGCCAGGAATAGACGGGGGCGGTTTGGGGCATGTAGGGTGACGGGAAGCACGGTGAGACAAACGGCGCGAAAAAATGTTCAATGCCGTTGGCGTCAAAAAGTGTAGTCGGTGTCACGCGGGGTTCAGTGACGTTGGGATATTTCGGTGGCGGGATTTTGGGCGGTTGCGGGAAGATGGATCGCGCGCCGCCCCCTCCGGCGCTTTGCTGCGCCACGTCCCGCGTCGGGCGCGGGCGTGGCTGACTGGGACTCCCATCGCCCCAGACCCCAGTTAGATCTATTCTCAGGGCTTTCGGCGCTTGCCATGTTTGGCCGAGGACTTCCGCCGCGATGAGTGCGGAGGATGAAGTTTCAGAGTTCATGCGCCCACTATGGCGCACAACCGCAAATCGAAATAGGCCCGAAGCGTGGAGCGCGATTTGTCCGCAATTTCGACATGGGCATGGCGAAAGCATTCTCGCTTCCACCTAACGGCGTTCTTGGCTGGCCGGCCATGCCATGATTTACTTAATGACCATCTCGCGCGTGCCCGACTCCTCAAAGTCCATCATCTTCGTCAGCTCCGTGCAGAAGGAGCTCGCGGCGGAACGCCGCGCGCTGAAAGAGTATGTTCACAACGACCCTCTGCTGCGGCAGTTTTTCGAGGTCTTTCTGTTTGAAGACTTGCCGGCCTCGGGCCGGCGTGCAGATGAGGTTTACCTGGGGGAAGTGGACCGATGCGATGTCTATGTCGGTATTTTCGGCGGCAGCTATGGTTTTGAAGACGCCAGCGGCGTGTCGCCCACGGAGCGCGAGTTCGACCGTGCCACTGCTACCGGCAAGGAACGCCTCGTCTTCGTTAAAGGCATCTCCGACACCGCACGCCACCCCAAGATGCTGGCGCTCACCCAGCGGGCCTCGGATCAAGTGGTCCGCCGGCGGTTTTCAACTCTGCCGGAGTTGACGGGAGGTCTCTACGGCAGCCTCGTCGAACGACTGGCGCGGACAGGGGAGATTCGCTCGCTGCCCTTCGATGCGGCGGCGTGCCCGCGGGCTACGCTCGACGATCTCTCGCCCAAGAAAGTGGCCGAGTTTTTACGCCTCGCGCAGAGCCGCCGTGGCTACGCCTTGGGACCGGAAACTCCAATGCGGGATGCCCTGATTCACCTGAACCTGCTCAACGGTGACCGCCCCAGCCATGCCGCAGTCCTTCTTTTTGCCGACGATCCCCAGCGGTTTCTTCTGACCTCGTTCGTCAAGTGCCTCCGTTTTCACGGCACCGAAGTCCGCAAGCCCATTCCGGCCTACAGTAGTTTTCGCGGCACGGTGTTTGAACTTGTCGATCAGGCCGTAGACTTCGTCATGTCCAAGCTTGACCGCGCCGTCGGCACGCGAGCCAAGAGCAATCAGGCCCCGGAAACTTACGAACTCCCGCCCGATGCCGTCTCCGAGGCGATCGTTAACGCGATCGCGCATCGCGATTACGCCTCCAACGCCTCGGTTCAGATCATGCTCTTCGCCGACCGGCTGGAAATTTGGAATCCCGGCGAGCTGTTTCCGCCGCTGACCACCGAGGCCCTCCGCAAACCGCATCCGTCGATCCCGCGCAATCCGCTGATTGCCGAGCCGCTGTTTCTGGCCCGCTACATCGAGCGCGCCGGTTCCGGCACGCTCGACATGATCGAATTATGCCGCGCCGCCGGCCTCCCGCCGCCTGAGTTTCGGCAGGAGCAAGGCCAGGTCATCCAGACGATCTGGCGGCACTGGCTGACGGCGGCAAAGCTCGCCGAGCTGGGGCTCAATGACCGGCAAAGAGAGGTCATCCGCCACGTGCATGGTGAAGGCCGAATCGGCAACATGGAATATCAACGCCTGTTCTCCGCATCCAAGCCCACGGCATCCAGAGAGCTGGAGCAACTGCGGTCCATGGGCGTTCTGACCAAGGTGGGGACGACCGGAAAAGGCACCCATTACGTCCTCGTCGGCAAAGGGCTCACAAAGGGCTCAAAGGACTCATCCATTCCAAAGGGCTCACAAAGGGCTCAAAGGGCTCACGAGGAACCACCGCGACAAACCCGCCAAGAACCCGCCAAACCCGTCACGCTGCCGTCTGGTTCGAAGGGGAAAAGTGCCGCGCGAAAAAGGACCACACCGCGGACGCCCTCTCGCCCCGGTTCTCCGAAAGCCCGGAAAGAAAATCGTCGCTAGAGTTCCTTGCGACTGACCCGTCTCGCACCTCGTTTCGCGACTGCAATTGCGCCAAGAAGTCGATGGACTTGAAGCGACTAATCCGGGCTACCTCACGGAGCATTCGCGGGCTATTGAAACGTGAGCCGAAACACTTCTGCGATCTTACGACAAGCCTGCACGCGGCGCACCCGTGAAACGCCACCGAGTTGCCGGCCCAATTTGGCTTTGGCAATGAAGTAGATTCGCGAACAATCGATCACCGTCGGTCGGTCGAAACCGTCCGCCTCATCACAGACGATTTCAAACGGGCGATTGCCGATGGCGGGACGTTTTGTTGACCCGAACAGCACGTTGATCGAAGCGCGGTTGCCGTCCGCGCAAGACTCGTCATTTGAGAGGACGATCAACGGATGACCATGCGGATCCTGTTCGTCACCCCGCGACATCCAAGTTTCCCACTGCCGGCTCATTCGGGGCGGTCAGGACTCAACGCCGCCAGCCGGTTGGCCCGTTCGTATTCAGCGGGCGTCTCCGGCACGGTGAAGTAGCCAGCCGGCCGTTGCGGAATCGGCTCGGGCACAACATACTCGCTGAGCTGCACAAAGCGTTTTCCACGCCGAATGACGACCGATTCACCCTTT
>JBIJCX010000224.1:0-13477 GCA_044344465.1 Opitutaceae bacterium | reverse complement strand
CGCCAGCATGAACATGCTGGCGCCGACCGCCGTTGAGATCAGGACGGCCGCGAGAACCGGATGGGCCACGAACGGCGTGAGCAGCATAGCGGCGCCCGCCGCGAGATAGGCTGAACCGCCCACGGCACAGCGGCCATAGCGGAGACCGAATCGCGCCGTGACCCGATCGGTGACGACTCCGCCGCTCAGATCGCCGACGACGCTCAACAACAACGGCAGGCCCGCGAAGATGACCACTCCGCTGGGGTCGAAGCCATGTTTCTCCTTCAGGTAGGCCGGCAGCCACGTGATGCAGAAGTAGAAGGCGAAGCTGTTGGGCGCATACATCACGCACAGCGCGAGCACGCTGCGGTTGGTCAGCAGTTTCTTCCAGTAGGTCCAGCCCGCCACATGGGGCGCGGCCGGCCCACGCCCGGTCACAATCAAATCGAGCTCCGCCGCATTGACCTCCCCATGTTCGGCCGGCTCGTTCCGGAACCAATGATACCACACTGCCGCCCAGACAAAACCGATCAGGCCAAAACAGGAAAAAATCATCCGCCAGTCCATGACCGTCAGCAGCGCCGCGACCAAAAAGGGCGTGAGGCCCCCGCCGAGATGGGCCAGGCCAAAGAACAGGCCCTGGATCCTTCCACGGGCGGAAAGCGGAATCCACCGCGCAAAGGTCCGCGCGACACACGGCCACGCCCCGGCCTCCCCGAGGCCGAACAAGAACCGGGTGACGAGGAGCATCGCGTAATTCAGCGAAAATCCCGTGGCGATCGTGAAGGTCGACCACCACACCACAATCCGCGTCAACACCGACCTCGTGCCGACCCGATCGGCCAGCCAGGCCGTCGGCACTTCAAAAAAGGCGTAGGCCAGAGCGAAGGCGCTGAATACATATCCCATCTGCACCTTCGAGATCGCCAGGTCCGCCATGATCTGCGGAGCGAGCGTCGAAATGCACACCCGATCCAGATACGTGATCATCCCCAACATGGCGACGAGCGCGAAGACCTTGTACCGGACCCGGGTCGGTCGCGAGGACCCAGGAGCAAAAGCTGCAGGGGAACGCGGGATCATGCAAACTGGGGAGCGCGATGGCGATCACCGGTCAGAGGTGGCGGGACACGTTGATTTCTGTCCCCGAGATGACCGATTAACATGATGGCAGCGTTGCTAGACACCGCCACCGTTAGCGTCGAGCGCCAAGACGCCCACCCGCGGTCCGATTCGTCCACCCCCAAAGCCACGCGAGGCATTGTCGTCGGTCGTTCCGACCGGCCAAAGTGTCCCTTGCCTGCGCCGGGCCAATGCGCAATGAGTTCACGCCGTTCCGGCACTTCCCGTTTTTCCCTCATGCATGCCATCCGTCTTGTGCGCTCGCGTTGGAAACCGCTTCTGATCTCCCTCGCCCTCGCCGCGCGACTCGGCGCGGCCGATGCCACTCCCCCGCGCTGGAACATTCTCTTCCTTTTCGCCGACGACTGGGGTCGCTACGCCAGCTGCTATGCGGCCGTCGATGGCCGGCCCTCGCTGAACGACATCATCAAGACTCCCCACGTCGACCGCATCGCCCGCGAGGGCGCGTTGTTTCGCAACGCCTTCGTCAACGCGCCGTCCTGCACCCCGTGCCGCAGTTCGCTCCTTTCCGGCCGCTACTTCTTCAACACCGGGCGGGGCGCGATCCTCCGCGGCGCAGTCTGGGACGAATCGATTCCGTCGTTTCCGCTGCTGCTCCGCGATGCCGGCTATCACATCGGCAAGAGCTACAAGGTGTGGAGCCCCGGCACGCCGGTGGACGCCCCGATCGGCGGACAAAAATACGCGTACCAAAATTCCGGGGTCGAACCGAACAACTTTTCCGAACGCGTGACCGAGCGCGTGCAGCGGGGGATGAGCTTTGCGCAGGCGCGCGACGAAATTCTCGCCCAGGTGCGAGGAAACTTCGACGCGTTCCTCGCCGACCGAAAGCCCGGCCAGCCGTGGCACTATTTCTTCGGGCCGACCACGACCCACCGCACCTGGATCAAGGGATCCGGCAAGGCGCTCTGGGGCATCGAACCCGACCGGCTCAAGGGCCGGATGCCCGCGTTCCTGCCCGACGTGCCGGAAGTGCGCGAGGACGTGGCCGATTACCTCGGCGAATCCCAGGCGGTGGATGCCTACCTCGGCGTGTTACTCGAGCGACTCGAGACCGCGGGCGAACTCGAACGCACGCTTGTCGTCGTCAGCGGCGATCACGGCATGCCCGGGGTGCCGTCGGGCAAGTGCAACCTCTACGATCACGGTGTGGCCGTGGCGCTGGCGGTGCGCGTGCCTGGCGGAAAGGGCGGGCGCGTGATCGACGACTTTGTGTGCCTGCCGGATCTCGCCCCGACGTTCATGGAGGTCGGAGGCATCAAGCCGCCCGACGGGCTGTACGGTCGTTCCCTGGTTTCACTGCTGCGTTCCGGACGCAGCGGCCAGGTTGAGGCCGAACGCACGTGGGTGATCACGGGCCGCGAGCGCCATGTGGACACGGCGCGGGAGGGCAACCTCCCCTACCCGATGCGTTCGCTCCGCACCCGCGATTTCGTGTACGTCCGCAATTTCGCCCCGGACCGCTGGCCGATGGGCACCGCCGGGGCCGCATTGACGCGCGAGGCGTTGGAGAGCGGCGCGCTGGAGAACAACACGCGGATCGGTTTCGCCGACATGGACGCCAGCCCGACCAAGTCGTGGTTGATCGCCCACCGCGATGATCAGCCATGGAAATGGCACTATGAATTCGCGTTTGGAAAACGCCCGGCCGAGGAACTCTACGACTTACGCAAAGATCCCTACCTGATCAAGAACGTGGCCGGCGACCCCGCGTATGCCACGGTCCAGGCCGAATTCGCCGGACGACTCCTGCAGCGGCTGACGGACGCCAAGGATCCGCGCGTGACCGGCGACGGAAAGACGTTCGAGCGACCGCCATTCACCGATGCCTCGCCGGAGGAAAGAGCCGGCAACCCGAAGGCCGGACGAAAGAAAGGCGGCGGAAAAAAGGCGGAGTAGCGGCGGGTCCACAGGGAGGGAGCCACGCCGCGGGCACAAAAAAGCCCGGCGCGGGCGCGCCGGGCTTGGCAAGAGATGAGTGTCTCCCGATCGCCGCTCAATTCGCGGCCACCACGGGTTTCTTGATCTCCGGGATGGTGAAGGCACCACGGCCGGTGCGCTTGAGCAGATGGTTGTTGTTCGCGGCTGACACGATTGCTTTTTCCGAGCCCACGAAGCGCTCGTTCGCGGCATCGATCTTCAGGAGCGGTCCGACGACCGTCTTGGTCTTTCCAGTGTCGACTTCGTTGGCCTTGAGATGGTCGAGCATGCGCCCATACGAATCCTGGGTGTCCTTGTCCGATTTGATCGCCTCGGCGAGGGCCGCATTGGATTTCTCCGCGCCCACCAGATAGGAGACATTGGCGAGGTGGCAAAGCGCCGAGGAATAGTGGGCTTCGTCGATCACACCGTTGACGACCTTCCGGTCGCGGATGGCCTTGATGAAATTGGCGCGATGTGCACCGAGGGTGTTCTTGGCCAGCTTTTGGATCGGCTTGTTGTTATTGTCGTAGATGACCGCCGTGCCAGTTTCGGCCACGTGCACGTAGCCGTTCTCGCATTGCAGGACAACTCCGACGGCCGCCCCTTTATAACGATCCATCGCCCGCATGCCCGCCTTCATCGGCAGGCCACGCACCTCGAAGATCAGCGGCGCCTTCGCGTAACCCAGGACTGAAATGAGCGTGTTGGGGGTCTCGGCATCGTCCTGATAGCCAAAGCGGCCGCCAAAGCTCATGACGGATGGCGGCAGGCCGGGCTCGCCGAGCATCCAACGCGCGACGTCCATCTGGTGGATGCCCTGGTTGGTGATATCGCCACCACCGTAATTCCAGAACCAATGCCAGTCGTAGTGCACCGGGCCGTTCTTCGGCGAGTTTCGGCGCGGCGGAGTGAGCGGGGCCGGACCACTCCACAAGTCGTAGTCGATATGGGCCGGAACCTGCTGCGGGCCGGTCGTCTTGCCGATGCTGTCGCGCTGTTTGTAACACAGGGCGCGCGCCCACTTGATCTTCCCGAGTTTGCCCGATTGGACGTAGGCAATCGCCTCCTTGATGTCGTCGGACGAGCGATTCTGTGTGCCGGCCTGGACGATATTTTTCGAATATTTCTTGGCCGCCTCGACCGCCTGCCGACCTTCCCAGACGTTGTGCGAGAGCGGCTTCTCGACGTAGACGTCCTTGCCCGCCTGCAATCCCCAAATCGTCATGAGCGAGTGCCAATGATTCGGGGTGGCAAAGACGACCGCATCGATATCCTTGTCTTCGAGCAGCTTTCGGTAGTCGCGGTAGCTCTTGACCTTGATGCCCTTTGCCTCGGTCTCACTCACGCGTTTTGTGAGGACATTACTGTCGACATCGCACAACGCCACGAGCTTCGCCCCGGGCATGTTGTAATAGGTCTTCACGTGTCCCGCGCCCTGCGCATTGATGCCAATCACCGCAACGCGGACGTCGCCGTTGGGGCTGCCGCCCGGGGCAATGGCAGCGGAGACGCGGCTACGCGCGAGCACCGCGGCCCCACCAGTTAGGAGGGAAGCTTTAAGGAAGTCTTTACGAGTCCATTTATTCATAAGCGGGGAGGGAGGCAGGGTTGTTTTTTTACGGATTGACCGGGCACTGGGAACGAAATTCGCGGCAGCGTCCCGAGGAATGACAATTGAAAAGAGCGTAACGGTCAACATTCCCTCACGGCTAGAAGCGGAGGTCAATCCCGCGTACAGCCCGTTTTCTGCCGGAACGAAGATGCTTCACCCGGACCGTTACGGTTCCAGGCTGCCCTTCGATTCGTCCTTCCGCGGGTCCAGGACGGAACCGCCGTTCCCCTCCGTCGTCCCGCGCCGGCCCGCCGGCCCTGCGTAAGCGCATGAATACCGACGCACTTCGCGATCGCCCCAGCACCGGGCCAAGGTCGATGCCGACCGTGAAAACATGACCGGCCTTGATCGGATCCCAGACGGTGCTCTCCGCCTTGCGCGCATCCGGGCGCCACCCGCACCCGAGGGGAATCCCGATTCGACTGCCGGCCGGGGCGCCGAAAATATAACCCTTGATTTCAAAAACCTGTGCCCAGAGATTTTTCGACAGTGTGCGAGGGACCCTGCTCCTGCCTCGCTCAGCCGAAACCCCACTACTCCCGTGAAAGCTACGTCCCACCGATCCGTTCGCACGATCAGCGCCTGCTTGATTGCCGCTTTGCTCCCGCTCCTGACCTTCGGCCAGACTGCCGGCGGCGGCAAGATCACCGGTCAGGTGAGCAATGCGGCCACAAAATACTTCCTCGAGGGCGCCGTCGTGCAACTGGCGGGCACCAATCGAATCACGACAACTGATCGAGAAGGCAGGTATGAGTTCAATGACCTCGCGGCGGGGACCGTGAATCTGGTCGTGAGCTTCACCGGCCTGGACCCGGAGCAGATTCCTGTCTCGGTTCAGTCCGGGCAGACGGTTGTCCGCAATGTGGAACTGACCACCGGGGTCTACAAGTTGGAGGCCTTTCGCGTGGTCGGCGATCGCGAGGGCAGCGCACTGGCGCTCACCCGGCAACGGGCGGCGGCCAACGTCAAGAACGTCGTGGCCACCGACGCCTTCGGTACCCAGACCGAGGACAATGTCGGCAGCTTTCTCCAGCGACTCCCCGGCGTGACCGCCGATTTCTCCACCGGCAGCGTTCGCGAGGTGATGGTGCGCGGCATCAACTCCAATCTGAACACCGTGGAGATGGACGGCATCCAACTCGCCAATACAAACTCCTCCGGCACCAACCGCTTCTTCGATTTTCTCCAGGCCTCGATTTCGCTGGTCGAAAGCATCGAGGTGACCAAGGCGCCCACGCCGGACATGCCCGCCAGTTCCATCGGCGGCAGCATCAACATGGTGACGCGGACCGCCTTTGGTCGCAACGCCCCCAGAATCTTCACCTACTCGCTCGGTCTCGTGCACACCATCGACCGCATCGGCGGCCGGGCCGAAAAGGGCTACGAGGAACCCATCAAGGGGATCACCCCTTCGATGAACTTCAGCTATTCCGACCTTCTCGGGAAAAAACGAAACCTGGGTATTCTGATGTCGTTTTCGCGCAACACGGCCTTCGGTTCCTCCGAAGACGCCCTCATGAACTACCAGCAGGTGCTGACCCGGCCCGCTTTCATTCGCACGGTCGCAGTGCGGCCGGTGGCCGTGCAGGGTCCCCATACCCGGCAGAACGAAAGCCTGAAGCTGGAGTACAAGCTCAACGATTACACCGTTCTGACTTTCAACGCCGTGCACAATCTGTACCTGGAGGTCAACGACACCCGGGCCTTCAACCTCCAGGCGGCCAATGCCACCGCGAGTTTCGCGCCGGGCTTCAGTGAAACCTTTTCGCAAGCCCTGCCGCTCCCGACGACCGTGGCCAACATGACCGAGACGTCCTACGACAATGTCTCCCATAACTACCGTTTCCTGACGTCGGCGGTGCACCGCTTGCAGACCCTGGTGATTGATTACAGCGCCACGGCGTCGTTCTCGAGCGGCTATCAGAAATACGCGCCGTTTGAAAACCAGTACGCGAACAGCAAGCCGAAAGGGGCGATCACCGTCGCGGGCCTGAGCAACATCGGCTTTATCATCGACCGGCGGCAAAGCCTGGCCTGGCCGGCCATCAGCCAGACGGCGGGACCGGACGTGTACAACCTGAGCAACTACACAACGATGACGATGGCCCAAAACAACCGGGTGGCGAATGCCAGCATCATGGAGGCCCGCCTGAATGTGCGGAAGAACTTCAGCCTGGTCGTTCCAGCGTATATCAAGACGGGACTTCAGTTTCACCAGCAACGCCGCGACAAGGACTATAGTTATCATAGCTACACCTTTACCGGGCCCGGCGGGCTCGCGCCGTTCTTGGACAAGCGTTCCTGGGTCAACGAACGCATCAGCGGCATGCGCCAAGGCCCGTGGGTTGACGTCTTGTACGTCGCCCAGCACAAGGAGGACAATCCCCAGCTTTGGGCGGAGGATTTCAGCTACAAGCACGCTCAAAAGCTCCTCAGCCGGCAGGACTTCCGGGAGGAAATCAAGAGCGCCTATATCATGGGCAATATGCAGCTGAACTCCCTGAATATCCTCGGCGGCCTCCGCGTCGAAGACACCGAACTCGTCGGCAACGGCCCGGTGAATCGGATTACGCCCGCGGAGCAGGCCCGGCGAACCGCCTGGGTCGGACCCGTGACCGATGCAGAGGGTCTCCGGCGGGCCGAAGCCCAGTACGGCACCCGCATTCACAAGGAGGGCGGATATCGCAACGTATTTCCCGGCATTCATTTCAAATACGCTCCAAAATCCGGCCTGGTCGCGCGCGGCAGTTACTCTACCAGCATTGGCCGGGCGCCGATTGACTCCACCATTCCAAACCTGAACGTCAACGATGTGGGCCAGACGATCAGCGTCGCGAACACCGCCTTGAAGCCCCAGTATTCGAACAACTTCGATCTTAACGTGGAGTATTATTACGAGCCCATTGGACTTTTCTCCGCGAGTGTCTTTCTCAAGGAACTGAGCGGATTCATCTACTCCGACAGCAGCCAGCTGGTTGGCGCCGGACCCAACAACGGCTACGACGGCCTCTATGAAAACTATCGGATTACCACCACCGCCAATGGTGGACAGGCCCGCTACCGGGGATTCGAACTCAACTATCAGCAGCAATTCACGTTCCTCCCTGGAATTTGGAGCGGCTTCGGCGTGAATCTGAACTACACGCAGCTACAGACGAAGGGCGATTATGGCGGGACGGTGGCAACGACGCAAGTGGCCGGCTTCCGGCCCAAAACCGCCAACTTCGCCCTCAATTACCAGAAGAACCGTTACAAGTTCAGCATGCAGGCGAATTGGGTCGACACCTACCTGACCTCGGTCTCCACCAACGCCGCCCTGATCCTGTATCAAAAGCCGAGGACATTCGTCGGGGCCAAGTTCACGTATACACTGTCCAGCCGCACCAACCTGTATATGAACTGGGACAACATCACGAAATCACCGGTCAACAACATCTACGCGGCGTTTCCGGACCGGGTGACGACCACCCGCCAGCTTTATTCAACCATTGGAGTCGGTGTCCAAGGAAGATTTTGACCCTCATTGCCCGCACCAGGGCCTTCGAATCATTCGACCAGCTTGGCGGGTGTAGCGACGCGGCGGACGGAACAATCATTCCGCCATTCTTCTCCCAATGCATCTTCACCCGCTAAGTCCGAACTCTGGAATCGGCCCCGCCACCCTGATTCTGATCGCTCTTTTTCTGGGCCATCCGGCCGCAGATGTTTTTGCCGAACGCCTGGATCGGAATAATCTCCTGGTTTTCCGTGACCCCAGCGGCGCGCCGGCGCCGGTGCGCTCACTCTCGGATTGGCGCGCGCGCCGCGCGGAGATTCTCGCCGGCGCCCAGACCGTCATGGGCACGCTGCCAGGACCGTCCAAGCGCGTGCCCCTTGACGTCACGATCGAGGAGGAAGTTGACTGCGGCACCTACGTACGCCGCCTGATTCGTTACAGTGCGGAGCCGGAATCACGCGTGCCAGCCTACCTCTTGATTCCCAAAACCGCGCTCGGTGCCGCGGGGGAGCGGCGTCCCGGCATTCTGTGCCTCATGCCGACGAACAACGAGGTCGGGCATAAGGGCGTGGTCGGCCTGGGGGGACCCAATGCCCGGCCGAATCGAAACTATGCCCAGGAATTGGCCGAACGCGGCTACGTGACGATCGCGACTCCGTATCCTCTGCTGGCCAACTATCGGCCGGACCTGAAGAAACTCGGTTATGACAGCGGGACGATGAAGGCGATCTGGGACAATATTCGGGCGCTGGATGTGCTGGATGCCATGCCGGAAGTGAAGCCGGGCGGATACGGCGCCATTGGCCATTCTCTAGGCGGCCACAATGCAATCTATACGGCCGTTTTTGACCCGCGAATCAAGGTCATCGTCTCGAGTTGCGGCTTTGACTCGTATCTGGACTACAAGAATGACGCGGCTTGGAAGCCTGGTCGCGGTTGGGCTCAAATGCTCTACATGCCCAAGATTCTCGATACGCCCCGGGCTGAAATTCCATTCGATTTCCACGAGCTGATCGCGGCGTTGGCGCCGCGGGCGCTCTTCGTCAATGCGCCCACCCGGGACAGCAATTTCAACTGGCAGAGCGTCGATCGCGTCGCCGCGGCCGCCGCCCAGATTTACCGGCTCTACGAGGTGCCGGCACTCATCCGGGTCGAGCATCCCGACTCCGAACACGATTTCCCTCCCGCGGTGAGAGAACAAGCGTACGCTTGGCTGGATCGCGCCTTGCAGTGATGCGAAGGGAAACACCGACGCGATCGGCCGGACCGAACCCGCCCCGCTCCTGGAACAGGACCGATACAGTCCCAATGCACTCGGCCCATGAGCTATCGTCGCATGATTAACGGGAAATATCTGTGGCTGATATCGACGGCGGTCGCGCTCGCCGAGGTCGTCTGCGGAGCGGGCGAAAACCGCGGCCGACTGGATCGCCAAAATCTGTTGGAATTCAGAAACCGTGAAGGTGCCGTCAGCCCGGTTCGATCGGTGCGTGACTGGCAGATGCGCCGCGCCGAGATTCTGGCGGGGGCACAGGCCGTCATGGGCCCGTTGCCGGGGGCATCGAAACGCGTACCGCTAGATCTGAAGGTGGAGGAGGAGAAGGACTTCGGCACCTACGTGCGCCGACTGATCACCTACACCGCAGAGCCGGGGTCACGGGTACCCGCTCATCTCTTCATCCCGAAGTCGGCGCTCGATGGTTCGAACCCGCGACCCGCCGTGCTTTGCCTGATGGGCACCTCAGGGTATAAACTCGCCGATGCTCCAGCCGGCCCGAACGCCAGCGCCAACCCCCACGATGGCGAGAAGCTCGCGGAACGCGGCCTCGTCGCCATTGCCCCGCCGTATCCGCTGCTCAGCTTTGGCAGCCGGTCCGGCCTGACCATCGAACACAAGCCGGATTTGCGGAAACTCGGGTACCAGAGCGGCACGATGAAAGCGATCTGGGACAACGTCCGGGCGCTGGATGTTCTGGAGTCGCTGCCTTATGTCAAACGCACCGGGTTCGGCGTCATCGGAACCTCGCTTGGTGGTCATAATTCAATCTACACCGCCGTCTTCGACGAACGGATCAAGGTGATCGCCGCCAGCTGCGGCTTCGATTCGTTCCTCGATTACCGCTCGACCCACTGGAAACCGGGCACGGGCTGGAGTCAGGAACTCTATATGCCGAAAATCCTGGACTATCGGCGGGAGGAAATCCCGTTTGATTTCCATGAGTTGATTGGCGCCCTCGCCCCGCGGGCGCTGTTCGTGAATGCGCCGGTGGGCGACTCGAACTACCATTGGCAGAGCGTCGATCGGATCATTGCCGCCGCGGCCCAGATTTACCAGCTCTATGGTGTGCCCGGGGTGGTGCGGGTCGAGCATCCCGACGTGGGACACTCTTTTCCTCCGGAGATTCGCGAACTCGCGTATGACTGGATCGAACGGTTTCTCTGACCGCCGGCTCCAACGACCACATCTCCTTCGCCACGTAATCATGAAAATCAAAGCCATCACTTTTTGGGTCGGTGTTCTCGCGACGGCGATTTCGCTTCTGGCTCCAGCGTCCTTCGGCCAGATCAATCACCGGACAGTCGATATTGATATTGGCGAAACCCAGCGCGCAGTCCTCCCCGACGGCTCCACGGCACTCGTCAAGGTGATCAAGGTGGAGGAGCAACGCGAGTCAGTGACGCAGATGCTGGTCCGGGCCATGGTGAGTGTCGAGGTGAACGGCCAGCCGGCGGAATTGGTCTGCGGCAATTACCGGCTGCCCGTCGTCGTGGGCGGCGTACAAGTGGACGCACCGGCCGTGCGCGCGTATATGAAGGATACCAGTCTTGACTGGTGGGGACTGCGCAAGGATGCGCGCCTCCGGCTCTGGCCGGCCAACTCACCTTGGATCGCGCTCGGGACGTTCCTCTATCCGGCCAAGCAGCGCTGGCTTGCCTCGATGACTTGGTACTCCAACGAACCCGTTTCGCGCCGGCCAAAGCCGGCCAGCCAGGTGTATTATCACGCCGGCATGGACATCGGCGGAGCCGAGGGATTGATTGAAGTCGTGGCGGCCACGGATGGGGTGGTGCTGAACCGCGGCAACGAATCCGCCCCGGGCGCCCCGCATCCGGCAGCGAAGCCCCGTTACGATGTCATATATATCCAGGACAACCGCGGCTGGCTCTATCGATATTCCCACTTGATGAGCTTCGATCCGGCCCCACGGGCGGGCGGGCGGGTGAAGCAGGGGCAGCGGCTCGGCTACATCGGCAAGGAGGGTTCGAGCGGCGGATGGACCCACCTCCATTTCAGCGTCGAGAGCCTGCAGCCATCGGGGAAATGGGGCATGGAGGACTCGTATGCGTTCCTCTGGCAGGCCTACCGTGAACAATACGATCCGCCGATCCTCGCGGTGGCTCGTCCGCACCAGACCGCGCGCGCCGGGGAGAAGGTGACGCTGGACGCCTCCCGTTCTTGGGCCAAAAGGGAGATTCGCAGCTTTGAGTGGACGTTGATGGACGGAACCACCGCCACGGGTCCATCCGTCACCCGAGCCTACGACGAACCCGGTGTTTACAGTGAAATCGTCAAAGTCACCGACGATGCGGGCAATATCGCCTATGATTTCGCCTCGGTGAGAGTACTGCCCGGAGCGGCGCCGGATGGCACCGCCTCCGTTGTGTGGGTACATGCGGCTTACTCTCCAACCATGGGGATCAGACCCGGGGACCCGGTTATCTTTCGCTCCCGCGGATTCGAGACCCCGGCCGGAGTGGACGTTTTTGATTTCGGCGATGGGACGCCAAAGGTGCCGGTGCCCTCCAACGTTGATTCCGCGCAGCATGCCGCCAATGGCTACGGGATGGTCACGCATCATTATCAGAAACCCGGTCATTATCTGGTGCGAGTTGAGCGGCGGGACCAAACCAAGGGGTGGCTGGCCGTGCAGCACCTGCATGTCGTGGTCGAACCCTGATGGCCCACGCACCCCGCTCGCCGCGCACCGCCCGTCTGAATCCATAAGTTTCCAGCCATGAAGTCCCGTCGGCGTAATTTCCTGAAAGGATTGCTCGTGGCGAACTGCGGGGTTTGGCCGACGCGGGTTCACAAAGGCCCGTTCCACATCGCCCGGACCGCGTGGTGGACCGGCCAACCCGCGCTGCGCCCTTTCCTGTACGCCGGCAAGCCGCTGCCCATCGATGTGCACGAACTATTCGCGCTTGGCGCACCGCGGCCCTTTTTGAACATCTCGGCCTTGAACGACTGCGGTTTCGCCGCCGCCGACGAGGCCTTGACCCGCCCGGCCTGGGAAAACCTCGCCCACAATGTTCGAAAAATCTACGCCCTGTTTGGGGCGGAGGAGAAATTCGAGCACGTGCTCCACCTGGATGGACACGACTTCCATGATCCGATGCGCCAGCAGGCGTATGCTTTTCTTGAACGTTACTTGTGATCGGTCGATTGTTGCCGCCTGGACCGCTTTCGCACTCGTCAATCCGGCAAAGAAATTCATTGCAGCAATCGACAACTGCGCTTTGTTGACCGGCGCCCCATTCTGATTTCGAGGTAACCTTTGCGCTCACCCCGGCAGCGCAACGGACCTCTCCCACCCCCATCGTCATCAATTCCATCACGTGTCGCAGTTTCCCTTGAGGCTCACCGCCAGAAATCGATGCGCCCCTTCAGCTCGTCCCGGATGGCAGGGTTCCTGCTAGTTTCGGCCTGCAAGTTTGAGCTTTGAACCCCGCCCGCGCGGACATCGGTTCAACACGATTTTTTCAACCACCCACAACTCACCCAACATACGTCCTAATTATGCACCTATCCTGCAGTAAATTCCGTCGTTTTACCGTGCCTTCACTTTTCGTTGTGATGTTCGCGTTTCTGTTTTCGCTCCCGGTCTGGTCGCAAACGGCCGGCCACGGCATCATCACCGGCCGCGTGAGCAACGCGGGCACGAGCAGCAGTCTCGAGGGTGCAACCGTGCGCCTGGACGGAACCAATTTCTTCACCAAAACCGAACGGGATGGCACGTATCGCCTCGAGGTGCCGGCGGGGGCCTACACCTTGATCGCTTCCTACACTGGATTGGATGACAAGAACTTCCCCGTTTCCGTCCAGACGGGGGCGACGATTACCCAGGAAATACCCCTCACCTCCGGGATTTACACCATGGGTAAGTTTGTGGTCTCCAGCGAGCGCGAAGGCAATGCGCAGGCCATCACGTTGCAGCGGCTTTCGACCGGGGTGAAGAGCATCGTCTCGGCTGACGCTTTTGGCGGACTCGCCGGTAATCCCGCCGACCTCGCAGTCCGCCTGCCCGGGGTGGAGGGTGAGG
>JBIJCX010000564.1:0-3918 GCA_044344465.1 Opitutaceae bacterium | reverse complement strand
CCTCCGTGCGCTTCTTCCTGTCGTTTCTCGGATCGGCCTTGGTTTCACCTGCCCTTCTTCACGCGGCCGATGCTCCGCCCTCCGATCCGATCGTCCAGCTCTCACCGTTTGAAGTGACCGGCGAGAATGACCGGGGCTACGGGACGACCAATTCGCTGGGCGCCACCCGCATGAACATCAGTGTCCTGGAATCGCCGCAGGTGGTGATTTCTCTGAACGAAAAGTTCATCGCAGATACGGGACTGATCGAGTTCGAGGACCTCGCGAACTACGTCGCCGGCGTGTCGCGCGGCTCGACCAAGGTCGCGGGGTTGGTTACCATGCGTGGCACGGAGATCGGCGGCCTTGGTCTCACGGATGGCCTGCGCGAAGGTCTCGCAGGCCTGACTTCCTATGACATGGTCGGCGTCAGTCGCTTCGAGTTCATCAAGGGACCGGCCGGTGCGCTCTACGGATCGCACGCCGTCGGTGGCGTCGTGAACCGGGTGATGAAGCGTCCGACGGCCAAGCCCTTCACGACCTTGAAGCTCTCGCTGGATGAGCTGTCAGGCAACAACATGGGCCGCTTCGAACTCGACACCAGCAACCGCCTCCTCGGGAAGCGCCTCGGGTACCGGGTCGCAGGCGCCGTCCAGGAGGGACAGGCGCAAGGTTCAAACAAGGACGACCGCCTGGCGTTGTATTCGTTCGTTGACTACCGCCTTGCGTCCAACGCGAAGGCTTGGATGCGCGGCGAAATGCACCGCGTGGACCGCACGACCCCCTCGCATACTTTCCGCGCGGCTGCGTACGACGCCAGCGATCCCTCGAAGCGCAGCCTCGGTTTGGGCGTGCTTCCCGTCACCACTGTAATCGCCGGTCCAGGCGACAATACTTTCAAAATAACGGATGTTTATCTGGGCGAGATGGGTTTCCAATACGACATCGCCAGTTGGACCCTGAAGTTGGTCGGCCGCACTTCCTTCGACCGAACCAATCGGCAGACGTACCACGGAAACAACTTCGATTTCATCGCCGCCAACGGCGGGGTCATCGGCAACCAAAACAACACGACCTTTGAGAATCCCAACTGGGTGGACATCCGTACGCGCGGCTCCACCTATGACGTCGATTACGGCAACGGATCCTCCGACGGAGTATTCATCGATCTGGCCGGCCGCTTCCAGGTCGGGCCGACCAGTCATAACCTGCTGACTTATGCCTCGCTCGTGTCGGCGGAGGGCTGGGCCATGCAGATGCGCTACAATGCCCCTTCCCAGCGTCTGATCAACCCGCGCCCGCTCGTCATGCGCGTGGACAAGTGGCAGTTTGCCAATCTCCCCACCGATCTCACCTTCAACTCGAACACGTCCAGCAATCGCAGCAGTTCCTCCACGCAAGGCTTCGGCTTTCAGGACAACATCAGCTTGTTCGATGGGCGGCTCGTGCTCGCGGGAGGCCTGGGCTATCAGCGAGTGATTTCCAATTCGGAAAACCGTCTCAATTCCGCGAACAATGTCCTCAATCGGGAGAACAGCCAGTGGTCACCCGCTTATGGCGTGGTCTATCGCGTGACGCCCGAGATCTCGCTCTTCGGCAATCACTCGGAGACGTTCCGCCCTCGCAGCGGCTTCGATTCGCTCGGCAACGCGCTCCGCAATGGCAGCGGTGAATCGGACGAGTTCGGCGTCAAGGTCAACCTCTGGGCGGGACGCCTTACGGGAACTCTTGCCGTCTTCGAGACAACTGAGGATGGCTTCATTGTCCAGACGGTGATCAACGGCTTTCCTGCGAGCGTGCAGGCGGGAGTCGCCAAGAATGATGGCTGGGAGTTTGACCTGACGGCGCAACCGATCAACGGACTGAACCTCATCGCCGCGGTTTCCGATGTGAAGAGCAAGACCGAGTCGGGCGCCTTTTTCCGCAATGCGAACGCCGGATTCAACTGGAGTCTCTTTGCCCGCTACGAGTTCCAGCGTAAAGCACTGCGGGGGCTTTCGGGCTCGCTCGGATTCCGCAAAGTCGCCGATCGCTGGGGTGATGGTGGCAACACTTTCATCCTCCCTGGGTACGAGACGGTCAGCGCTAGCATCGGGTACGCCCTCCGTTCATGGCAGTTCCAAATCCAAGTCGAGAACGTCCTCGACAAGGCTTACCTCGTCAGTGCGGTCAACTTCAGCAACATCTACTTTGGTGATCCGCGGCGGTTCCGCCTGACCACCACGTACCGCTTCTGAGCGCATCGTCTCTCCTCGGCCCGTGTCGGGGCGCGCGAGGGCCTGCGCGCCTTACTGGTCTTTCTCTCCCGCCCTTTTCCTCCGCCTCAGACTCAACCCTATGCCTGTGATGAATGCCCTCATCAATGCCTGTAGCTGGCCCGGAATCCGCGTGCAATCGAAGCGCTGGCTGCTTGCCCGTGCCAGCCTGCTGATCGGCTGCGGGGTGGTCGTCGCCACGGCCGCAACCGGCACGACCGGGCGCCCCTCGGTAGAGGTGCTGGCGAGGATGTTCGCTGTGCCCGGTTTGCCCTCCGATGTCACGCAGATCGCCTGGGACAAACTGCCTGAGCTCAGGGTCCGGACCAGCGTCGTGTTCCGCGGCATCAAGGGATCGTCCGCATTTGCCCACCATCCCAAGATTGTATTCTGGGACGGCAAGTTCTTCGCGAAGTGGAACGATGGCTATGTCGGGGAAGACTTTCCCGGGCAGCGCGTACGATACGCCACGAGCGCCGATGCACTCACGTGGAGCGAGCCTTTCGATCTCACGGGTCGCGATGAGGACCGGCGGTATACGGCCGCTGGATTCTGGCTGCGCGACGGTGAACTCTTTGCCCTGGCCGCCTTGCGGGACGCCCTGCCGGCGGACGACTATGGCACGGGCAGGATTCCGCTCCTCCTGGCGTATCGCTGGAACCGCGACGCCCAGCGCTTCGGCGAGCGACAGACGATCGCCCGCGACTATTTCCCCGGCAATGTCATGGCCCGGGCTCCGGACGGAGACTGGCTGATGCTCGGCAAGAGTGGCGCCGGGAACTGGGCCCCGATGAAGTCGGCCAAGGGGGGACTCTCCCGGATTGACGACTGGACGATTCGGGATCTTCCGGGTGCCGGCACCCTCGAGGAAGCGGAATGGTACATTCTTCCCAACCGTCACCTCGTGGCGCACTTTCGCACGCGCGGCCAGCGGCCGCTTTTCCTCGCCCGATGCTACAGCACCGACAGCGGTGTCACTTGGTCTGATCCAGTCGTCACGAATTTCCCCGAGGCGGGCGCCCGGCACCACGGCCTGCGGCTCAGCGGTGGGCTTTATGCGCTGCTGGTGAACCCCAATCCGGAGAGCCGGATCCCCTTCGCCATCGCGGTGTCGAAGGACGGTCTGGTCTATGACCGCATCGCCAATGTCCGGACGGAGCCGACCAAGGCGCGGTGGGAGGGGCGGGCCAAGAGCGCGGAAAGCTCTACACGATCTATTCCGTTAACAAGGAGGACATCGAGGTCTCGGTCATCGCACTCGCCGATTTGTCCGCGCTTTACCGTTGAGCCCACGCCGTCTCTTGCATGGCCCTCCATCCGATTGATGTGCTGGTGATTGTGGCCTATGCCATCATCACCTTGGCCATCGGCCTGCGTTTCTCGCGGCGCAACAAGACGACCGAACGCTACTTTCTCGGCGGCCGCGATTTTCCGGGTTGGGCGATCGGGCTGAGCTTCATCGGCTCCACCATCAGTTCGATCACGTTCATCGCGTATCCCGCGGACAGCTTCAAGACCGCCTGGCTGCGCATTCTGCCGCCGCTGGCGTTCCCGCTGATCGTCCTGTTCGCGGCCTATACCTTTATCCCGTTTTTTCGCCGTGGCACGGTGCACTCGGCCTACCACTACCTGGCGCTGCGCTTCGGACCGTCGGTTTCGCTGTATGCGGCCCTGGTTTATCTCG
>JBIJCX010000223.1:0-13542 GCA_044344465.1 Opitutaceae bacterium | reverse complement strand
GCGATACGACGTGGAAACGGGCGTCGGCAAGCGACACCCCTACACTCACCGAGTAGTTTGCGCGGCTCAACGCGTGAACGGGGTTCTGCTCCTAAGAAACAGCTCCTTGTTCGTTGTACCGCCTTCAGGCGGAATCCGAAAAACCTTCCGCCTGAAGGCGGAACTACGAACCCCGGAGAACTGCGCTTCTTCCCGTCCGGCACAAAGATCGCTTTTGCTGTCGGGGCTGCATGGATACGGCTACGCGGCGGCTTCATTTCGTCAGAAACTCGTCCAAGTTGAAGAACTGGCTCGCGATGAGCGTCCACTCGGCGAGTTCAGTCGGGTTGAGCGCAGGATCCGCTCGCGAGTCACCCACGGCCAGCAACGCCTTGGCCTCCTCCGTCTTGCCGGCAAACAACGCCCGGTACTTTTGGGCCGACTGCAGGATCACCGCCTGCTCGGGTGCGGCGAGCGGACGGCCAAGCGTCACCGCGGCGAGAAAATCGATTCGCGCCGCCGGTTCCTTCGTCGCCTGCAACGCCCGCTCGGCAAGTTTGCGGGCGGCCTCGACCCATTGTGGGTCGTTCATTGTGACAAAGGCCTGCAACGGCGTGTTCGAGCGGGCCCGCCGCGTGCAGACGACTTCGCGCGACGTCGCATCGAACGTCTCCATGCTCGGCGGCGGCGAGGCGCGTTTCCAAAACGTGTACAGCGTGCGGCGATACAGCCCCTCGCCCTTGTCCGGCACATAGGTCTTGGTGTTCGATTCCGGCATCGCGACTTCCTCCCACACGCCGGGCGGTTGGTAGGGCTTCACCGACGGCCCGCCGAGTTTTTCCACCAACAGGCCGGACGTCGCGAGCGCCGCGTCGCGCAGCATCTCTCCATCCATCCGGAAGCGCGGCCCGCGCGAGAGGAACCGGTTCGCGGGATCCTTGGCCAGGCGATCCGGCGTCACCGCGGCCGATTGCCGATACGTCGCGGACGTGACCATGAGCCGGTACAGTTTCTTCACGTCCCAGCCGCTCTCGCGAAACTCCACCGCGAGCCAGTCGAGCAATTCCGGATGCGAGGGTCGCGTGCCCATCACGCCGAAGTCACCGGCCGTCTCGACGAGTCCGCGGCCAAAGACTTCCTGCCAGGCGCGGTTCACCGTCACGCGCGTCAGGAGCGGATGTTCCGGTGCCACCAGCCATTCGGCGAGCCCGCGCCGGTTGCTCGGCGATCCCGCCGGCAGCTTCGGCAAAAACTCCGGCGTGCTCGGCCCGACCCGCCCGGCCCGCGCGTAATAGTCGCCGCGCTTGAGGATGTCGGAATAGGCCGGCGACGTTTTCTCGAGCGCGATCAGCGTGGCCGCGCCATCCTTGGTCAGCGCCTCGAACGCGGTGTCGTGCGCGGCGACTGCGGCCGCGAGTTCCTTGGTTTCGTCATCGACCTCGCCCAGAAAAAACCGGTCGGCGGCGACAAAGGCCTCATCCGTCGTCCACTGCAAGGGATCCGGCTGGCGCGCGACGATCTCACTCGCGAGGTCTTCGAACGGCAGCCGGGCCACCTCGTCCGCCGCGAGCGCACGGCGGTAAAAACGCACGTCCTGATAACGCGTCTCGCGCATCGGCTGGAAATCGTCGCGACGCCCGAAGTGCATCGCCGCATCGGTGCGAATCGAGTCGCCAACCGCCAGCGCGTCGAGCCGGACCTCCGTCTCAACCGGCTTGCCGTTGACATAGATTTTGACCCCCGACGCCTTGCGGGAGCCGTCGTAGGTGTAGAACACATGCAGCCATTCGTCGCGCGTGATCGGGTTCTTGGTCGCCACCTGGATGCCGCGTCGCTTGACGGTGGCATCGCCGGCCGGGGCTTTCGCGGCCACCGCTCCCCGCTTCGTCGCGTTCTTGCGCGCCGGGACCTTCGCCGTGGCCACCGGCGGCATCGGGGCGGCGGATGCATCTGCCTCGGGCATCAGGTTCACGATCAGCTGCAGGTTCTCGTGATAAATTTCCCAACCGGCGCCGCCCTTGCGCTTGTCGTCGCCCATGCGCGCGAGCAGCGAGCCATTGCCGGTGCCGCTCCGGACGCCGCCGCCCGGTTTGGCGCGCAACATGAGCCAGCCGCCGGCCGAAAATTTATCGCCGGCCTCGACGTCACCGAGGTGGCCGAGGTTGACGCGCGTGAAGATGTCCATGCGCATCGAGGGCCAGAGCCAGGTGTTCTCACCCCAGACGAGCGGATTGGTGTCGGCCTTGAACTCGGTCGCCTTTGCGCCCGGCGCGCTGTTTTTGACGACATCGCCACCGCCTTCGTCGAGTCGCAGCCGCAATTCGAGCGCGTCGGTCGCGACCGGCTTCGGCCGCTGGCCGGCGGCGAGCCACGCGGCGGTGAGGGCACGGGCGCGCGTGCGCCGGTCATCGAGCTTTTCCTGCAGCTCGGCGCGGCGCGCGAGGACCGCATTCGCCATCGGGCGGTTCATCTCCTTGGGCAGCCGGAGCACCGGCGCGGGTTCGGCGATGTTCGAGTCCCACGGCTTTTCGACGGTGTTGCCCAGAAAAGCCGCGAGCCCGTAGAAATCGCGCTGCTTGATCGGGTCGAACTTGTGGTCGTGGCACGCGGCGCAGCCGGTCGTCAGCCCGAGAAAGGTCAGGCCGAACGCCTCGACGCGATCGCGCGTCTGGTTGACGAACACCTCCTCGGTGACGGTGCCGCCCTCATTCGTGGTCAGGTTGCAGCGCATGAACCCGGTCGCCGCCAGTTCGTCGACCGTGCGGGCCGGCAACAGATCGCCCGCGAGTTGCTCCCGCACAAAGCGGTCGAAGGGCTTGTTCGCGTTGAACGCGCCGATGACGTAATCGCGGTACGGCCAAATCGCGCGGTAGTTGTCGAAGTGAACGCCGTGGGTGTCGGCATAGCGCACGTAGTCCAGCCAGTAACGGGCCCGGTGCTCGCCGAAACGCGTACTCGCGAGCAACCGATCGACCACGCGCTCGTAGGCATCGGGCGCGGAATCGGCGACAAACGTGTCGACCTCGCTGGGCGTCGGCGGCAGGCCCGTGAGGTCGAAGGTCACGCGCCGGATCAGGGTGCGGCGATCCGCCTCCGTGGACGGCGCCAGCCCCTCGGCCGTGAGCCGCGCCGCGATGAAGCGATCGACGGGATAGCGCGACCAGCCCGCGGGCAACGCCGAATCGGGCGGAGTGATCCGTCGCGGAGTGATGAACGCCCAATGCTCCTCATACTCCGCGCCCTCCTTGACCCACTGGCGCAAGAGCGCGATCTGCGCGGGCGACAGCTTCTTGTGCGCCTCGGGCGGCGGCATCATCTCCTTTTCGTCCTTCGACTCGATGCGACGGACAAGCGGACTTTCGTCTGGCCTGCCTTTGACCATCACGGGGCCGCCCTCTTTGCGCGGCGTGAAGGCGTGCTCCGCGCGGTCGAGGCGCAGCTCGGCCTTGCGGGATCCGGGATCGGGGCCGTGACACGAATAGCAGTTCTCCGAGAAGATAGGCTGGACGTGTTCGTTGAAGGAGATCCGGACCGGTGCGGCCTGGGCGCCGGCAGTGCGGGCGCGGGCGGCTGAGGCGACGGCGGAACCGGGCACCTGGCCGGTACCACAGCCGAGTTGCGCCAGCATGGCTGCAAGCGACAGCACGGTGAGACAGATGACAGCGGGACGGCGAATCATGGGGCGGTGGGCGAACGGAAAGAGAGAATGTCTCCCCCGGCAGAAGACAACTCCGACGTTTACAAGCCCATACTTACTGACGCCGGTGATCTTCCGCGCGTAGCTCCTCGAGGGTCGCGGAGTAGCCGATGACGTTCTTGCCGGCGACCTTTATCCGGACGTACTTTCCCTTCAGGGCATCGAGCGTCGCATGATCTTTCCAAACGATCTCCTGCCGGAGGCTGTCACCGGTGACCGGCACGCTCTCCGCCGCCGTGAAGCCCTCATACTCGCCGCCGTAGCCCGGACGCTTGATCGAGACCGTCACCTCGCCCTGACAGACGAAGTTCAGGAACAACCGACCGCCGGGACAAACGAAGGGCAGCGTGGCGAACGCGCCGTCGTGCTCGGTTTGCTGGCCCACCAGCCGGTCCTTGCGAAACGTGGCAAACGCCAGCGAGGGACGCTGCGCCGGGTTGCCGCCGGCAACCGCCGCGTCGTGCCGGTCGGCCGAGGCGTAATAATAGTAACGATACTCGTCGCCCACAAGAATCGGCTCCGCCAAACCGACGTAGGCCCCGCCGCTGTCGTAGGTTCCCGGGGCACCGGGCTGCAGCAGATGCGGTCGTGCCGGCATCCGGCGCCAATTCATATTGTCACCACTCTCGATCAGCTCGACCCACGTCGTTTGTGTCGTCTGATCGTAGAGGTTAAGGAACCCCAGCGTGCGCCCGCTGAGGGTGAAGGCAGCCTGGTTGTAGAAGTTGGTGCCGGCGTGGTCGCCATGATCCGGCGTGATGATCCACTGGGGTTCGCTCCAGTTCTTGAAGTCATCGCTAAAAGCCAGCAGCCGGCTGCGATTGTTGCCGTGCCGGTCTTTGAGGAACGCATAATAGCGTCCCGTGCGCTTGTCCTGCCAGAGCGACGAGGCATCCTGGGCGGGCAGCACCGTGCCGGTGAAGCTCCAGCGCAGCCCATCCGGCGACACAAAGAGACACCCGCCGCTGAGATCCCGGTTCTTCGTGTCGAGATGGAACATCAGCATCTTGTAGCGCCTTTGCGCGTCGGCCTCGTGCCGGTCCTCGATGACGGACGCCGAGTCGTTATAGTAAGAGGCCCAGGCCAGGATGATATTGTTGTCCGGAAATTGGTCTTGAAAATAGAGGTTGAGCGCCGGCCGCCGCCAGGTGACGCCATCGTCCGACTCGGCGTAGCAGACGACGCAGTGGTTTTTGCCCTGCATGGAATTGTCCACTTGGATCGCGCCCTCCTGCTGGCCGGGAAAATCCGTTCCATAGAAAAACTTGAACTTACCGTCCACCGGCGAGCGGATGACGCTGCCCCAGTTTATCCCGCCCTTCTCCCATGGCTTCTGTGCGGTCATGACGGGATTCTGGGCCGCTTTTCGCAGCGGTTCATAACGATCGTAGGTATTCTTTCGCTCGGTGATGTTGCCCGGACTGAAAAGGATTTCGCGGCGCCAACCGCCCGCGCGCAGCTCGGCGGTCGGCGCCGTTGGGCTGCGCGCGGCCGCCGGGAGCGTCAGAGCCACCAGCATCAATCCAGCCACGAGAAGAGAGGAAATTGTTTTCACGCGTAGGGACAGAGAACGGAACCAGCGGTGGGGCCACCGGTGGCGGACCCTCGGGGAAAAAGGAACCGGATACAAGCAAGGGATGATTTGAAACGATTCGACTCTTACAGAAACCTTTCCCAAACCGTCGCGTTCCCGACTGATTTGCCCCAAGCCCCCGACCGACCCCAAACAGGCACGTTGGTTTGCCGCCCTTTAGCTGAAAAACCCTCCAGAACGATGAATCGAAAGAATCCCCTTGCCGTGCTGATGGCCTCGCTCCTTTTCGCCTGCACGCCAGCCCACGCCGTTCTCGGCGCGACTGGTGGTGCCAACGCGCCCTCGGCCGAGGGGCGTGAAGTGGTGCGTGGCATCGTCACAAATGCCGCGACCGGTCGCGCGTTGGAAGGCGCCAGGGTCGTGCTCCAAGGCACCGGGCGCGAGCTGCGCACCGACAGCCTGGGCGCCTACCAATTCGACAATGTTCCGGCGGGCCGCCTGGTGCTGTCGGTCTCCTATACCGGCCTGAACACACTCGACGTTCCGGTGGTGTTTTCGCCCGGAGCCCCGGCCCGCCGCGACATCGGCTTGACCGCCGACATCTATATGCTGAACAAGTTTGTCGTCTCCAGCGAACGCGAGGGCAACGCCCAGGCGATCACCCTGCAACGGCAGTCGGACGGCGTGAAGAGCATCCTTTCGGCCGACGCCTTCGGCAGTCTGGCCGGCAACCCTGCCGATCTGGTGGTCCGCATGCCGGGAGTGGAAGGCGAGACGGTCGGTGGCGACTACCGGTACATCCGTGTTCGCGGCATGAACCACAATTTGCTGACCGTCACGATGGACGGCAACCGCGTCGCCGAGGCGACGTCGGCGGGAACGACCCGCGAATTCCAATTCGGCAAGACGAATGCCGACACGATCGAGCGGATTGAAGTCGTGAAATCGCCGACGCCGGACATGGACGGCGACTCGATCGGCGGTAACATGAACATGGTGACGAAAAGCGCGTTCGATAGTTCGCCGGAGCGCCGCATCGGCCTCTCGACCGGCGTGATCTGGCGCCCCTCAGACGCGCGCGACTATCCGCGGCAAAACTATTCGCTTTCGTATTCGGAGGTTTTTGGCGGCAAGCTGGCCGTCGCCCTCAACGCCGCCTACCGGCCCTACACCCAGTTTCTCGCCTAGGCGGCACAGGCGTATGAACAGTTGCCCAACGGCGTCGCGCGCACCCCCTATATCTACTCGTTCGGCGGCCTGCTCGACTTCCGCGGCACCCGGATTCGCTCCGGCGTCGGCCTGAAGCTTGACTACAAGCTGAGCGACAGCACCCGTTTTTCGGTCAATCTGCAGCACAACAAGTTTGTCGAGCACAACAACCACACGGGCGCCACCTGGACGACCGGCCAGGTCGTGGCCACGCGGGACGCCAGCGGCAACTTCACGGGAACCGGAGGGATCATCCCGGGATACACGAATGACGTGACGGAAGTCCGCCCGGTGGCGAGCAGCACGGTGACCCTGCAATCCAACAATCTCTATTATGCTTCCGGGACGGATACGATCCAGTTCAACGGCGTGCACCGGTACCAGCACCTGAACATCGATTACAGCGTCTATAAATCCGCCTCGAAGATCGACTATGCCGGCACCTCGGTGCCGAATTTCATCGCCCGTGGCATCGGCTTTCGCATCCAGCGCGGAAGCCATGCGTACTTTCCGATCATCACTCAGACCGCCGGTCCGGACATTACGAAGATCACGAGTTACACCGAGAATTCCTACAGTCTCACCCGCAATGCCACTTGGGATGGTTTTGTCGGGGCCGCCCTCAATGTGAAGAAGCAGTTCGAAACCCCGGTACCAACCTATATCAAGACGGGCGTGCGTTGGCGCGGCCAGACGCGCAACGTCGAAACCAATCCGTTCACCGGCGTCCTGGTCGGCGCCGATGGGATCATGGG
Organism: Opitutaceae bacterium; assembly: GCA_044344465.1. Classification (GTDB taxonomy): domain Bacteria; phylum Verrucomicrobiota; class Verrucomicrobiia; order Opitutales; family Opitutaceae; genus ER46. The sequence goes on along the minus strand of JBIJCX010000223.1, from coordinate 6,368 downwards.
GGTCAATCCGGCCACCGGGATCAACGACGACAATCTTGCCCAGTACATGGCCTACCGCCCGCTGGTGGGTAAGCTTTCCCATTACCCCAACCTACCCCTGCCCCAGGTGGCACGAGACGGCACGACCAGTTTCTGGAGCGCCCTGCAGCAGCACCCCCAGCATTTCCAGCAGAACGTGGCCGCCAATCTGCAAAGCAAGCTGGCGGGCTACACGAATTTTGAGGAAGGCATCGGGGCCTATTACCTCATGGGCAACATTGACCTTGGAAAATTGTCGATTCTGGGCGGCTTCCGCGTGGAGAGCACGAAGACCGAAGGGATCGGCGCCTTGCAGGCCATCTCCCCGGAGGAAAAAGCGCGCCGGGCGGCCTGGATCGGCCCGGTCACCGTGGCGGAGGATGTCCGCCGCCGAACGGTCGAATTCAGCGGGCGCATGACCCGCGACGGCGAATACCGCGATGTATTGCCGGGCCTGCATTTCAAGTACTCGCCCCTGCCCAACCTCGTCACCCGCCTTGGCTATGCGACCAACATCGGCCGCCCCGGCCCCGGACAACTCGTGCCGAACACATTGGTCAATTACGACAGCCAGACCGTTTCCTCCAGCAACCCCAGTCTGCGCCCGCAAACCGCGAACAACTTCGATCTGACCGCGGAATACTATTTCGAACCGGCGGGCGTGATATCGGCCGGAGTCTTTCTGAAGGAACTCAATCGTTTCATCTACAGCGCCGGCGGGGCGATTATTCCGGCCGGTCTGGACAATGGCTTTGACGGCGAATACGCGGGGTTTTCCTATACGACTCAATACAACGGTGGCTTCGCCAAGGTCAAAGGAATCGAGCTGAGTTACAGCCAGCAGTTCACGTTCCTGCCGGGCCTTTGGAGCGGACTCGGCGCCTTCGCCAATATCACGCGGCTGAACGCCGAGGGTAACTATGGCACCGGGGCCGCCATTTCCCTGACCCCGACCCCCAAGATCGCGGGCTTCAACCCGATTAACGGCAACGCCGGCGTCTCCTACATCCGGAATCGGATCAGCCTGCGTTTCCAGGTCAATTACCGGGGCCGCTACCTGACCACCTACAACGCGAACGACTCGCGCTTGGTCTATCGCCGGGCGCTCTCAACCTATAGTATCAAGTCCAGCTACAATCTTTCGAAACGTCTGAGCGTCTACCTGGATGTCGTTAATCTCCTGGCCGGCACGGAGAGCGAATCCGAAAATGGCCTGGGCCTGCCGACCAGCGGAAACATGATGCCGTCATCGCAAGTGTTCTTTGGCCTCAATTCGCGCCTCTGATCACCCGCTCATTGCGATCTCCTCCCGCGCCCATGGCCACTCATCTCCGGTGTGTTTGTCGCTTTCCGCTGGCGCCCGTCTTCATCGGGCTTGCTATGCTCGCACGCGTGTTCGGCGCGGCAGAAGGCACGGCGACCGCACCCCTGCCCGGCACGCGGTTGCTGACCGGTGAGACGGATTATGTCGCCACCTCGATCCGGCAGTGGGACAACCTGCTCCGGCGCGAAATCGAATCGAGCCGGCGCGACCGGGCGAAGTTCTGGCAACGGGACCACTCGTCGCCGGCCGCCTTCAATCGCTCGGTGCAGCCCAATCGAGATCGACTGCGCACGTGGATCGGGGCCGTGAATCAGCGACTGCCGAAACCCGTTCTGGAAGTGGCGGGCCCGATCGAGCAACGCGGCGTGATCCGCGATGCGCCGAGCCACACGGTCCTGGCCGTGCGCTGGCCGGTGCTCGAAGGGGTGTACGGCGAGGGCTTGTTGCTGCAGCCGAAGGGTCCGGCGCGAGCCCAGGTCGTACTCTTGCCCGACGCCGGTCAACTGCCCGAGGAACTCGCGGGCATCGGAGGCGCGGTGCGCGAAAAGCCGCTCGGTGCGCGCCTCGCCGAGAGCGGAGTGCGCGTGATCATTCCGGTGCTGGTCGACCGGGGGACACTCTATTCCGGTGACGAACGCCTGCGGATTTTCACGAACCAGTCGCATCGCGAATGGATCTACCGTCCGGCCGCCGAAGTGGGGCGGCACGTCATCGGCTACGAGGTGGAGAAGGTGTTTGCCGCGATCGATGCGCTGGCCGCATCGCCCGGGCCATCAGGGCCGGTCGGCGTGATCGGCTACGGTGAAGGGGGATTGGTCGCGTTGTACGCGGCGGCGCTCGATTCCCGGATCGAGGCGGCGTGGGTGAGCGGGTACTTTCAGCCCCGCGAACGCGCGTGGAGCGAGCCACTCTATCGCAACGTCTGGAAACTGCTGACCGAGTTTGGCGACGCGGAAATCGCCGCGCTCGTCGCAACCCGCACGCTCGTGGTCGAACACAGTGCCGGCCCCGACGTGCCGTCGCCGCAGCCCCCGGAGAAGGCTCCCGGTTATGCGCGCAGCGCCGCGCCCGGTCAGATCGTCCCGCCCACGTTCGCGGACGTCAGCGCGGAATGGGAGCGGACCCTGGCGTTGATCGGACCGGAGGCCCGGTCGAAATTCTCCTTTCTGCACGGCGCGGCGGGCGCGACCGTGCCATTCGGGACCAATGGCGCCTTGCAGGCATTCCTGGCCGGGCTCGGCGTGACTGGGTCTGCCCCCGGCGGCCGGTATGAACCCGGCGCCGCTACGCCGGTCGATCCGGTCGCGCGGCAGCGGCGCACCGTGCGTGAACTGGAGGAACACGTGCAGATGCTGGCGCGGATGTCCGAATACGCCCGGGAGGAGTTTTTCTGGTCGAAACTGAAACCGGAATCCTCCGCCGCCTGGGCAGAGGCGGTGAAGCCGTTTCGCCGCCGTTTCGCGGCGGACGTGATCGGCGAGATTCCACGGTCCGAAACACCGCCTGACGCCCGCACCCGCCAGCTCCCACGATACGACAATCCGCGCTGGCGGGCCTACGAAGTGGTGCTCGATGTCGTTCCCGGCGTCGTCACGTGGGGATACCTGTTGCTGCCGAAGGATCTGGCACCGGGCGAGCGCCGGCCCGTGGTCGTTTGCCAGCACGGAGCCGGCGGATCCCCGGCGAGTGCCGTGGCCGGCCCGGATCAACCGGGCTTTTCCGCGTATCAAGCCTTCGGCGCGAAGCTGGCCGACGAGGGATTTGTCGTATTCGCCCCCTACAATCCGAACACGTTGGGGGGAGAAAATTTCCGGCAGCTGCACCGGAAGGGAAATCTCGTGGGCAGGACCGTGTTTTCGATCATCACGGCGAATCACGAGCGGGTGCTGGCTTGGCTCGGCCAACAGCCGTTTGTCGATGCACACCGCATCGGTTTCTACGGCCTCTCCTACGGCGGAAAAACGGCGGTGCGTGTGCCCGCACTCCTCGAAGGCTACTGTCTTTCAATCTGCTCGGGCGACTTTAACGACTACGTGCCGAAGATGACGTCCACCCGCTACGACAAGAATGGCTTCGCCTACACGATCGCGTACGAGACGACGGAGTTCAATCTCGCCAATACGTTCAACTACTCCGAGATGGCCGCGCTGATCGCGCCGCGGCCCTTCATGGTCGAACACGGCTATAAGGACCGCGTGGCACCGTTGGAGTGGGCCGCAGCGGAATATTCCCGGGTCGCCCGTTTATACCACCGGCTGGGCATCCCGCAAAAAACGGCGATCGAATACTTCGATGGCCCGCACATGATTCACAGCCGGCAGACGTTCGAGTTCTTGCGCGAGCATCTGCACTGGCGAAGATGACGCATCTATCCCAGCCCGAAGTGAACCACGGGCTGAGGATGGGCCCGCGGGGGGAAAGGCTCGTGCCGAGTCAGGCGGACACGCTCCAACCATCACGCACCACCGGTCACCGGCCCGATCCGCGCACTGGACGGAACCGGGAGATGCGCCCTGGGCGGCAGGCTGCGAGAACCGAAGTTGCCTTCCCTGCGGTCTGACAATCAGAACCCGACGTTCGATCCGCCCTTGAGCGCAAGCATCGCGCGCGCTTCGACCGGGGTGGCGATGGACAGGGACAACGCCTCGAGAATGGAGCGAATGCGGCTGACCTGTTCGGCGTTCGATTTCGCCAGCCGCCCCTTTTCCAAGTACAAGCTGTCCTCCAGCCCGACGCGCACACTGGCCCCCATGACCGCTCCCATCGTGATCAGCGGCATCTGGTGGCGCCCCGCGGCCAGAATGGACCAGACATAGTCATCGCCGAACAATTTGTCGGCGATCCGCCGCATGTGAGTGACGTTCTCGGGATCAGGCCCGATGCCGCCGAGAATGCCAAAAATCGTCTGCACAAAAAGCGGAGGCCGCAGCAATCCCCGATCAAGGAAGTGAGCCAGATTGTAGAGATGTCCCACGTCGTAGCATTCGAACTCGAAGCGCGTCCCGCCCTCGTCACCGAGCTTCTTCAGCAAAGTCTCGATGTCCTTGAAAGTGTTTCGAAAAATAAAATCGCGCGTCATCTCGAGGTACTCGCGTTCCCATGAGTGCTGGAACGACGTGTACCGGGCCAGAGCCGGAAACAGGCCGAAGTTCATCGACCCCATGTTGAGCGACGCCAGTTCGGGCTTGAGCTGAAACGCGGCGGCCATGCGATGCTCGACCGACATGCCGAGGCCGCCGCCGGTCGTGATGTTGAGCACCGCCGGCGTCGCCTGCTTGATTTGCGGGAGAAACTCCAGGTAGCTCGCCGGATCCGAGATCGGGCGGCCTTCAGGGGCGCTGCGGGCGTGCAAATGCAGGATGGCGGCCCCGGCATTCGCGGCCTCAATCGCCTGGGCGGCGATCTCGCCGGCCGTCACCGGAAGATGCGGCGACATGCTCGGGGTGTGAATCGAGCCAGTCACGGCACATGAAACGATGACTTTGTTGGGCGATTTCTTCGGCATTGGGGAAAGGGTTACGTCAGCCGTAAAGGTAGATGCCGACGGGAAGCACCACCAGGACGGCAATGACCGTCGCGACCACGTGTCCCCACCAAACATGTTTGTAGCCCTGCCCGTGGGTCAGGTTGGAGACGGCCAGGGTGGTAATGATGACTCCATTGTGCGGCAAGGCATCGAAGGTTCCGGCGGCCATGACGGAAATGCGATGCACGAGATCGGGATTCAGGCCAAGCGCGAGGTATTTTGGGGCCAGGATCTCGAGCACGATGCCGAGACCTCCGGAGGCGGAACCGCTGATGCCGGCCATCAGGCCGGTGGCCGCGGCGAGCGAGACGATGGGATTGCCCGGGAGCGCCAGCAGCCAGTCGCTCACGATTTTGAAACCGGACGTGGTTGCGATGGACACGCCGTAGCCGACATCCGCACACGTGTTGACGATCGGCAGGACGGTATTCGTTGCGCCTCGATTGAGGGTTTGAAGCAGGTTTTCGTAACGCCGCCAAAAGAGCAGGACGCAAGTACCCGCGCCCGCGGCCAGGGCCAGCAGGGGATCCAGCTTGGCCACGTTCAACAGGACGAGCAGTACCACCGGCGGCACCAGGCTCAGCCATAATTTCGGCGCCGGTTTCACGACGGCTTCGGCATCCCGCGCCGGGTCCACGCGCGCCGACTCGACGTAACCCTCGCCGGCGCCCACCGCGCGTCGCAGCGCAAACTTCATGTACCAGAGATTCAGCGCGACGATCACGGCGGCACCCACCAGTCCGACGATCGGAGCCGAGGCCGGCGTAGACGCCATGTATTTTGTCGGCATGATGTTGATGATCGACGGTGTCCCGGGGATCATCGTCATGGTAATCGAGCCAATGCCGAAAAAGAAGGCGGCGAGGAACAGGTGCCAGGGCACGTTCAGTTCCTTGAACAGTGGCCGCGCGATGGGAATAACCGCGAAGATCACCACGAACAGGCTGACGCCGCCCAAAGTCAGCGCCATCGTAATTGCCGAGACGGCCAACAAAACCCGGAACTGGCTGCCGCCGCCGATGCACCGCAGGATGCTCCGGGCAATCGCCTGGGCGGCGGCCGAATCCTCCATGAGTTTGCCGAAGACCGAGGCGGCCAGGAAAATCAGATAGAACTTCGACGCGTAGTTGACAAAGCCCTTCATATAGGGACCCGCCAGCAATGGCAGCACCTCAAGGCCGGAGAACAGTGCCGCCACGATGACGGCCAACGGAGCGATCAGAATGATATGCCAGCCCCGCAATGCCAGCACCACGATGAAGAGCAGGGAAACGACAATGCCGACGATGCTCAGATTCATGGGGACGCTTCGACGCGCTGGTTAAGCGGTGACGATCCAGTCAGATGGTGGGCCGCGCGCTCCGCGCACGGCCGGGTCGAAGGACGGAACCGAGGTCGCGCCCGGAGTCCACGGCCCGCCACTTGGTTTCCGCACGACAGCGAAAAAAACGCTCCGATTGCGTGGAAGCAGCTAAGCCGTAACGATTCAGTCGAGATGTA
>JBIJCX010000563.1:0-3948 GCA_044344465.1 Opitutaceae bacterium | reverse complement strand
CAGCAGCACGCGTTCAATCGTAAGTGTTCGATTTAGACAGGTGTCGTCGCCGATTTTCGCGAACGGCGTCGGCCAGCGCTTCAATCGGCGGGCAGCGGAACGTTAGCGACAGTGCCGCGGAGCTCTTCACCCATCTTGGTAAAGCGTGCGAGGCGGGCGCGGGCGTCACGTTCGTGGGCCCGATAGCTTTCGATTTGGGCGTTTAGGTCTAGGCGCATGGCGTCGAACGATGGATCGGGTCCCGTGCGACTTTCCAAGTCGTCGATTTTTTTGAACATGGCCTCGGCTTCGGCGACGGCCTTTTGCGCTTTTGCCACGCTGGCCTCGATGTCCTGCACGGCGGTTTGAAACTTTGCTTGGGCAACCGCGGCGTCGCGGTGAAACGCCCTGAGCTTGGCGGTGCGTTTGCGGGAAGACGCCATGGTGCGTGCACCGAGAAAAAAGGGATCTGGTGCGTGAGGGCGAGCGATTCCGCGGGAGAAAGAAGGCCGACCGGAGATTTTCTTCTGGACTCCTTTGAGCCGTACGGCCAAGTTACCGCAATGGAAACCCTGCAACGCATCCAAGGCCGGGACCTGCGCTCCGCCGATGTCGTCTGGTTGCGGGAGTGGATCGGCGCCCACCCGACGTGGAGCCGGAAGCGACTGGCGAAGGAACTTTGTGTCGTGTGGGACTGGCGCGACGGGATCGGACGACTGAAGGACTTTGCCGCGCGCAGTTTCCTCCTCAAGCTGGCGGCCGCCGGACAGATCACGCTGCCCGCGCTGCGTCCCCGGAGCCTGACCGGGTTCCGGCGCGTGGTGCGCGAACCCCTGGGGTGGCGGGAACCGGAAGCGCTGACGACCGCGTTGGCCGCGCTGCAGCCGCTGCGCTTCGAGGTGGTGCAAACCGGCACGGCGGCGCAGGCGGTCTGGAACTTCTACCTCGCCCGGTATCATTACCTCGGACTGCGCGTCGTGGGCGAAAACCTCGGCTATCTCGTCCGCGATCGGCACGGTCGCGATGTCGCCTGCCTGCTCTTCGGCGCCGCGGCCTGGCAATGCGCACCGCGCGATCGCTACCTCGAATGGAGTGCACCGGAACGGGAGGTGCACCTGGCCGAGATTACGAACAACACCCGGTTCCTGATTTTGCCGTGGGTCAGGGTACCGCATTTGGCGAGTCACATTCTGGGCGAGGCGGCGCGGCGGATCGATGCGGACTGGCGGGCGAAGTACGGCCACGGCCTGCGCTGGCTGGAGACCTTCGTCGAGCGCGACCGGTTCCAAGGCACGTGCTACCGGGCGGCCAACTGGCACTGCGTGGGCCAGACCAAAGGCCGCAGCCGGCAGGACCGGCGACAGGATCTGAGCGTCCCGGTGAAGGACATCTATCTTTTGGCGCTGCGCGTCCGACGCCAAAGATGAAGCTGGTGGCCCGACTCCAGGCAGAGAACGCCCGGTTGCGGGCCGAACTCGCCACCGCCAAGCAAAGCCACGTGCAGGCAATGACGGCGGAGAAAAACCGCTTTGCGGCCCGCGAAGCCGAACTGCTGCAGCTGATCGCCCACTTGAACCAGCGCAACCGGCAATTGGGGCGGCAAGCGTGGGGCCGAAAGTCGGAACAGTCGGACCGGAGGAAGCCCGCGCCAGAGGCGCCGGGCCCGCGGCCGCAAAAAACGAGCGAACAGTTCCGCGGCCGGGTGAAGCCGGGGCCGAAACCGTTCGACCCGGCGCTCCCACGGGTGAAGATCAAACTGCCGGACCCGGACCCGCAGGCCCGGCTTTGCCCGCTGACGGGGGCACCGATGAAGCCGGGGTTTACCGAGACGGTCGAGGTGCTGCAATTGATCCCGGCGCAGGTCGTCGTCCAGGTGCTCGAACGTACGGTGTTCGTGAGCGCGGCCAAGTCCGCGCCGGTGTACACGCCGTGGCCGGACGACGTCCTGGCGCGTCAGCGCGTACACGCGAGTGTCCTGGCGCACCTCGCCGCGGAGCATTATAGTGAGCACCAACCTTTCAACCGCCTGGAAAAGAAACTGCAGCGGGCCGGCGTGCGGTTACCCCGGGCGACGCAGGTGGCCTGCATGGATAAACTCAACGAGTTGGCCCAGCCGGTAGTCGGCGCCATCAAGACCGGGCTCATGCAGAAAGACTACCTGCACCTGGACGCGACCACGTTGCGTTTGTCTGATCCGGCCCGGCCGGGGCGCACGGTCGAGGCGACGATCTGGGGCTACCGGGCGAACGACGAACCGCTGGTCTGGTATCAGTTCGAGTATCAGCGCGGAAAATCCCCCGACCATCCTGATCGTGAATTGAAAGCGGCCAACTTCGCCGGGGTGCTGCAAGTGGACGGGGCCGGCGGCTTGAACCAGATCGGGGTCGAGGGCCAGATTATCGCACTTGGTTGCCTGGCGCATAGTCGGCGGTACGCGTATAACGCGGTTGTGGACGGGGACCTGGACGCGGGGGTATACCTCGAGTTACACAACAAGATCTTCAAGATCGACCGCATCGCGCAGCGCTTCAAATTTGCCTCCGCCAAGCGGGACGAGTGGCGGCTGCGTTACAGCCTGCCGCTGTTCGAACTGATGGTGGCCATGGCGGAAGGCGAAAAAGACGAAGTCATGCCAGGCACGCCGCGGGCCGACTGCATCCATTACTTGCTCGCGCAGCAGGAGTACCTCCGCCGTTGCCTCACGGTCCCCGGAGCGGAACTCACCAACAACGCCTGCGAGCGGGCGCTACGACCATTGAAGACCGGCCTGCGCAACTGGCAGCGGATCGGTCATCCGAATGCCGGTCCGCGCTTCGGCAACCTCTTTACCCTGGTGGAAAACTGCCGACAGATCGGGGTGAACATCGAGGCGTACCTGACCGATTTGATCACACGGCTGCCGAGCCATCCGATGCAAAAGATCGCGGAATTGCTGCCGGCGGCCTGGCAACGAGCGCGGGCCGCGGAAAAGGCCGCGGCCGATCCTCCGGCAGCTTAACCCTCGGCGGGCGGAAGGCTTTCCTGTCGCCACCACCGCCGGGCCTGGGTCTGTTTCAGATCGATCCCGCTCAGCAGCAGTTGCAGCTGGGCGGGGGTAATGGTCACCGTCTGCTCGCCCGCTTGCGGCCAGCGAAACGATGATTCGGGCAGGCGCTTGGCGAGTACGCACAGGCCACCTTCGGCAAACCAGAAAAACTTCACCAGATCCCGGCGCTTGTTGATGAAGCCGAAGACGTCGCCGTTGAGCGGTTGGGCAAATCCCAAGCGATGTTGGGCGATCGTGTGGAGACTGAAGCTACGGCGCAAATCTGTCGCGCCAGTCGCCAGATAGACCTTGGCGCTTCCGCCGACGGTGAACATTGGCTCAACCGCCCGCCAATGCCTTCAGTAGGTCGGCCAGCCACAAGGGATCGGTCCCGACGGCGGCTTCGACCCTCGTGCCTCCACTGCCGTGAATCACCACCGACGGCACGCTGGCCGTAGGAACCGGCGGCAGCACCACTTCGGCGAAAGTTTGCCGTCTGGCTCCTGCCTCTGGCCTCTCGCCTTTGGCGTGTAGCTGCCGGAACCAGTGGGAAAAAGTCGCCGGACTGAGTCCCACTTGCCGGCAATACGCCGCCTGGCTGAGCCCTTGCGCGGCATAGTCCTTCATGTGCCCGGCCTTCTCCGCCGCCGTCCAGCGTCGCCGCTGCCTCCACCGACCGTTAGCGTTTGTGGCTGCCGTCGGGGACGGCGGCGCAGTGATCGTCGAGACCGTGGCTGGAGGCAATGTCGCGGGTTTCATCGCCCACGAGAATATCAGCCCGCGGCCGCGGCGTCTTCACGTCCAAGTCAGACACTTACGTTCAATCTCCCTTTCCGAGACATGCTTGAACATCCGGCTGAACGTGGGCTGGCTGGGCGCCGAACACTGGCCGTCTGCATTGCAGCGCACCCCGAGGGCTCGGCGTTGCGCCGAGGACAATCGAG
>JBIJCX010000611.1:0-3293 GCA_044344465.1 Opitutaceae bacterium | reverse complement strand
ACAGGGTTTAGGGTGGTGCGGGGGCGCCCCCGCCGGGGTGGTCGGACGATACGCGGCGAGGGCGCCGCGGCTCCATGAAATATCCGGGTTAGAGGAGCGCCGATCTGCCCCGGACGGCGGTCATAGACCGCCGCTACAATTTGCCGACTTGCGCTGCGTCCCGCAGGCCTCGGCGCAGGTTGTCGCAGACAATGGCGGCGGCGATGGCGGCATTGAGCGACTCCGCGCCGCCGTAGCGCGGAATGGTGATCCGGCGGGTCACGCGGGCGGCCACGGCCGGCGAGAGCCCGCTGCCCTCGCTGCCAATCACGACCACCGCGTCCCGCAGCGGCGGCAGCGTGTGGACGTCGTCACCGCTCAGCTCGCAACCCAGCACGGGGACACCCGGTGCGAGGCTGGCGAGCGCGAGGGGAAGATCGACCGTGTGGGCGGCGACGCGCGCGAAGGAGCCCATGCTCGCGTTGATCACTTTCTGGTGAAAAAGGTCGGCACACTCGGCCGACAGCACGACGCGATCGCAGCCGAACCAGTCGGCGATACGCAGCAGCGTGCCGACATTCCCGGGATCCTGCACCCCGTCGAGCGCGAGCGTGAACCCGTGGTCGAGCGCACCCGGCGGCAGCGGGGGGCGGGAAATCTCGCCGACCGCGAGCACGTTCGACGGCGCGGGAAAATGGCTCGCGCGGGCCATATCATCCGGGGTGATCGCGATCAACCGGGGTCGAGGCGCACCTGCCGTTCCTTGGGGGCGCGGTGCCCTCGCCGCGCCGGGTGATCCGGTGGCCTCGGTTCCGCGCGGTGAGGGCACCGCGCCTCCATGATCCAAAATACCGGGCCAGGCCGGGGTCGCGTAGAGTTCCAGCAACGGAAAACCGGCGGCGAGCAACTCGGCCACGACTTTCTCACCCTCAATCACGAAGAGGCCGAGCGCTTCGCGATGCTTTTTGTCGCGCAGCGAGCGAAGGCGCTGGAGGTCGGCCCGGGTCAACATGACGGCATGCTCGCGGCGGGCGTTCGTCCTTGGCAAGCCGTGTCGCTCACGGCCCGGTGGCGAGGATCCCGCGGCCCGCGCCGGTGAGGTCGAGGCGGTGGGCGGTCAGCGTGTACTCCAAGCCTTGCTTGGACTCGATCAGCAGGCCGATCTGAAAATCCTCCGCCGGCAGCAGCCAGCGCCGGGTTTGAAACCGAAAGCCGGCGTGCCGCCAGCGTTCCGCGGGGAAGGCCGCGGTGACGTCGGGTCGCGCCATCGGGAGCGTGGTGAAGAAGAGGCGGGACTTGGCCGATTGCAGCACGACGTGAATCTGGCCGGGCTGGGATTCGCGGCCGGCGAAGGCCGCCCAGCCCTCGATCGCGACGGTCTGGGCATCGACCGGGATGCGATCGACGAAATAGCCCATCGTGGGGGCATGGCGCGGTTCGGGCAGCGATCGCTGGTGGCAGAACACGGGCATGCGGAACACCCCCGTCCGCTCGGCCCGTTCGAGCAGTTGCGTGGCCCACGCGGGATTGGGGTGCAGGAAGAAGGTGCCCCGGCCATCCGTGCCGTAGTGGGTGTAGAAGTGGACGGCGTCGTTGCGGCACGTGGTCCAGGCGTGGGCAAAGCTGGCAAACCGGATGTTGGCGGCGACGTTGAAGGCGATGAGCAACGGCAGTCCGTACCGGAACGGGCGATACGGATGCGTGGCATCGCTCCAATCCTCGAACTCCATGAAAAGGGCGAGGGCCCAGGCGAGCGCGCTGAGGACGTAGTAGCGGGAGTAGACGTGGCCGTGGGTGAGGTCGGCGCGGCCGAAGGAGATGAGCAGGAGGGCGGCGAGCGCCCAGGCGGCGAGCGGCAGCGCGATGCGCTCACGGGTCCGCGCGCCCCGCACCACGCGCCGGCCGAGCAGGGCGAGCAGGCCGAAGCCGAGGAACGGCGCGAGCCACGCCACGCCGAGCGCGAGGGGCGCGCCGAGCAGCGCGAGCCAGTAATGCAGCTTGCGACCGAGCCCGGCGAGCGAGACGTCGCCAACCTGGTGCGCGGGGTTGAAGCCGAAACCCTGGAAGAAAACCGCGGCCGCCGCGGCGCTGAAACCGAGCCAGAGGCCGAGTTGCCGCCACCGGCGTTCGGCCGCGAGCACGAGCACGCCCACCGGCCAGATCATCAGGCCGTGGGCGAGGGTGAAGCTCGCGAGCAGCCCGAGCAGCCCGGCGACCATCAGCGCCCGCCGCGTGCCACGGGCGAGTGCGACCACCGCGCCGGCGGCCAGCACGACCACCTGGAAGTGGTCGATCGAAGCGCCGGGCCAGAGCAGATTTTCGTAGTGCTGCAGCTGGAACAGCAGGAAGGCGAGCAGCACCCCCATCCGCACCCGGCGCGCCAGCGGGCCGGCGGTGGCGACCAGCAGGCCGCACAACCCGACGAGGCACAGGTTGCCGACGATCCCGATGAAGATGAAATTGACCGTCCCCGTGAGCCAATAGCTGCCGGCGTAGAGCAGCCGGCTGGTCAGCATGCGGTGCTCGTTGTTGACGGCGAAAAGCTGGTCGAGCACCTCGCGCCAGGATGCGCCGGCTTCGAATTTCAGCAGCATCGCGATCGCGGTGTCGATCTCGTCCCAATACGCGACATTCCGGATGACCAGCGCCACCTGGGTGAGCGTGAACGCGACGGGCACCAGCGCGACGACGGCGAGCAACGCGCCGATGAGCCTGGGCCGGTGGCGCCAGCTGGCCGGCAGCCAGTCGCGGGCGCGGGCCAGCAGACCGATGGAGGGCGGGCGAGCCGCTTGGGGCGTGGCGGGAGCGGACATGCGGGCGGGATTCAGGGTGCGTTGACAACCCGCCCGGGAGGCGGGGCGGAGACGATCGGATGAATCACCGAAGCGGCAAGCATGACGCGCCCGAGGAGGAACAGAAGACGGTGGGGTCGCAACATGGAATCGCCGATCGTACATTCATGGGCGGCTGCAGTTGAGAGCTGAGAGTTGCGGGCTGAGAGACCGATCTCCAGAGCTGAAACCTGCGCCAGCACGCCTGTAAGTGAAATTCACCTTTTTGGTTTTGCTCTCAGCCCTCGGTTTCTCGCTGTTTTCAGTGAGTCGATGGCTCCGTGGTCCGAAGCCCCGAAGGGGCGATCTTCGAAAGCCCAGGGCAACGCCCTGGGAATCGGATTGAGGGGATTTCTTCGCCCTGAAGGGGCGACACCAGTGGGAGGTGCCGCCCCTGCAGGGCTTGGACTTTTCCGTGAACCTTTCCCAGGGCGTTGCCCTGGGCTTTCAACTTTTCGCCCCTTCGGGGCTCTCTGTCACCGG
>JBIJCX010000657.1:0-2715 GCA_044344465.1 Opitutaceae bacterium | reverse complement strand
TGAGCGTGAGCATGTTTGAGCAAGTGGAGGTACATGAACTGTTTACGGAACTTGGACTCTCGAATCCGCTTGGCGACGATCCTAACCAGCTAGTCATCAACTATTAATAACCGGACAGCAGTGACCGAAGGCAGCTATGCCACCTACCGGGTGGGCGACTGGCGATCGCTGCCCTCCACGATCACCTTTGGCGGCCGGGCCTACGAACTCGCTTTTGCCAACGAAGTGGCCGGGGCGAACAACGGCGGCGGAGAACAGGAGTCGACTTCGAAACTCGGCGTCGTGCAAAGCCACTTCCTCGAGGGAAAACTGGTCACGACCCTCGGCTACCGGACCGATGAGGTCGATGTCATCGAGTTGGGTTACTACAACGATCCCATCATCGGCGATGTGGTGGACCGGGATCGCAGCAAGGCGATCTCGTCCCAGGCGACCGGCCGTACCGGCGCGGCCGGTGCGGTGTACCATGTATTCAACGGGATGTCGCTGATCGCGAATCGCTCGTCGAACCGCGGCGTGCCGTCCTTCGTCCGCAAGGTCTTTCCCGACGGGAATCTGGCGCCACCGTCGAAGGGCGAGGGCGAAGACTACGGTCTGGGCTTCGATCTGTTTGGTGGTCGCGTAAATGCCAAGGCTGTCTACTTCACCTCCAGCGAGCGGGGCCGAATCGATACGACGGGCTTCGGTGGCGCCGCCGCCAGAAACTCCCGCGTCATGGATGCGTTTGCCGGGACACTTGCCGGTGCCGGCCGACCGATCGCCCAGAGCCAGTGGGATGCGATCTACAAGACCTACACGCCACCGGCGTCAGCCTGTTCGTCCGATTTTGACTCGGAAGGATACGAGGCGCGGTTGACCGCCAACCTGACCCGCAACTGGCGCCTGGTCGCCAATTATTCCTACACCGATTCCGGCCGGACGCACCTGGCCGAAGAAATCGTCGCCTGGTACGGACTGAAGAAAGCCGACAGCGTCAGGCTCGTGCAGGGCGTCAGCCAGGATGCCAGCGGGCGGTTTGTGGTCGACCCGAATGCCTTCACGCCGGGCGGCACGGTCGCCAAGTGGATCGAACTGGGTGCGATGACTCCCGCCGCGAATCTTTCGACCCTCACCACCGCCAACGGCCTCACCATCGGGCAGGAAATCCTGAACCTGATCGCCAATTTGAACCAGGACAAGGAGGAGCAGGAGAAACGCTGGGGGGTGCGGCCGCACAAGATCAGCCTCTTCACGGCGTATGATTTTGGCGCCGGCGCCCTGAAGGGATTCACGCTCGGCGGCGGCTGGCGCTGGCGCAGCCCGAATGTGATCGGCGCGAATTCGCAGGGCAAAGAGATCACGGGCAAAGTGATCACGGCGACCGATCTCATGCTGGCGTACAGCCGGAAATTCGGCCGGCTGCCCGGCCGGGTACGTTTTCAAATCAATATATCGAACCTGCTCGATCAGACCGACTTCATACCGGTGCGCCTCTCGACCTCGGCCGGCGTGCCCGACGGTTATCTTCTGCCCGGGGGCCGCGGCGTGGCCTACAGCCGGTATGATCTGGTCGCCCCCCGGGAGATCCGGTTCACGACGACGTATTCGTTCTGAGCCGGGGCCATATAGTTGAGAGCTGAGAGTTCAGAGCTGAGAGACCGATCTCCAGAGCTGAAACCCGCTCCACCACGTCTGAAAGTGAAAGTCACCTTTGGGTCTTGCTCTCAACTTTCAGCCCTCAGCTCTCAACTGAATTCTTACGGCGCCGACTGGCCGCGTTTGCTGGAAAAACGCGCCCGGAGGTCGCGTTGCTGCGACGATCCTTTTCAATCCATTGACCGCGGATTACACGGATTTCGCGGATGCCTTCGGCGACTCGTCTGCCTCTATCCGCTCCATCAGCGTTATCCGCGGAAAAAAATGCCTGGCGGCATTGCTCTGTGGGCTCGGGTTTGTCCTCTGTGCGGTCTCTGACGGGAATCCTGTCTGTCTCGGCGAGCCGGACAGCGTGGTGTGTCGTTCGCGGAAGGCTTCGGACACCACGCGCCCGCGCCCGTCGCCAGGTTCGACGTTATACCGGGGCGCCCCAGGTCATCGCTCCACTACCCAACTGACGCAAACGGATCCACGACAGCCACGCGTGCCTTCGTGAAATCGCGCGTGTTGCGCGTGGCCACGGTCAGTCCGTGCGTCAACGCCGTCGCCGCAATCAGGCTGTCCTTGATCGGCATCGCCTCGCCCCCGCGCCGCAGGTCGGCCAGCAGCTTGGCCCAGCGGAGCCCGGTCGCGGCCTCCCATGGCAGGCAATGGATTCGGCGGACGACTTCGTCGAACCATCGCTCCAGCGCCTGCCGCCGCCGCGAAGCAGGCAACAGGTGAATCCCAAATCGAATCTCACCGAGAATGATCGGATCGACCGCCAGCTCGCGTTCGTGGCGCCGCAGCCAATCTACCACCCTGGCGTCGGGTGCGGGCTTGGTCGCCTCGCTGAGCACGTTCGCATCAACCAGGAGAGTCACAACGTGTCGGTGGATTCCGACGCGACCGGGGTGAAAAAACCCTTTTCCGGGCAGGCCAGCAAGCAGTCAACCAAGCCCGTATTGGCCGGACGAGTGAGTCGAACCAGCCGGTACTCCCCTCGATCGAGCCGCTCGATTTCGAATTCCTGGCCAGACTCAATCCCGTCGCGGCCGCGCAAAGCCCCCCGCCACACCAAAAGGCCCCTGCGCCCAAAGG
>JBIJCX010000222.1:0-13691 GCA_044344465.1 Opitutaceae bacterium | reverse complement strand
AGCACCGCGCTACTCCAGGCGGCCGGCGCCACGACCTACCGTCGCAGGCTGCACTTGAACTCATCCTCATAACTGCACGAATTTCGCCATCTTGATCGCCGCGTGGCCCTTGATCTCCTTGCGCGCGGCTTCGCTTGGCTCGCTGTCCACGCGCACCACCATGTAGGCGGTGCCGCCCGGCGTGAGGCGGCTCAGCGACATGTCGGCGATGTTCACCTTGTCCCGACCGAGAATCGTGCCGACCTGGCCCACCATGCCCGGCTGGTCGAGATTCTCGAGCACCAGCAGCTTGCCGCCGGCGAACACCTCGACCTCGCGGTTGTTCACCTTCACGATCCGCGGCTCGTTGTTCTTCCCAATCAAGGTGCCGGCCGCCGAATGGATGTTGCCGTCGGCCGCGACGGCCTCGACCTGAATCAGATCGGTGTAGCCCGAATCGTCGGTCGACTTCACGACCTGCGTCCGGATGCCGAGACGTTCAAGGCGGGACGACGCATTCACGAAATTCACCTCGTCGCCGGCGATGCGGCGCAGGAAGCCGCGCTCGATCGAGCGCGTCACCGCGAGCGCCTCGAGCTCGACCAAGCGGCCCCAATAGGTGATCGACAGCATCGAGATCTGTTGCGGCCCGATCTGCTGGACCAGCGTGCCCAGCTTCGTCCCGAGGTCGAGATACGGCGCCAGCACCTTCATGGTGGCCGCGTCGATCGACGGGACATTCACCGCATTGCGAATCACCCCGCGGTTGAGCACGTCGGCGATCTGCTCGGCAATCTCGATGCCGACGGATTCCTGCGCCTCGGCCGTCGAGGCCCCGAGATGCGGCGTGAGCACGACATTGGGCAAAGTCCGGAGCTCGCTGTCCTTGGCCAGCGGCTCATCCTCGAACACGTCCAGGCCCGCCGCCGCCACGTGGCCGGATTTCAAGCCGGCGATGAGGGCGGTCTCCTTGATGATGCCGCCCCGGGCGCAGTTGAATAACCGGATGCCCTTCTTGCACTTGGCGAGCGCGGCCTCGTCGATCATGTGTTTCGTGTCGTCGGTCAACGGCATGTGCACCGTGATGTAATCCGACTGCGCGAGCAATTCGTCGAGCGTGACGCCCTCGACCTGCATCGCTTTCGCCCGGCTGGGGGCGAGATAAGGATCGTACGCGAGCACGCGCATCCCGAAGGCCTGGGCGCGCTTCGCCACTTCGCCGCCGATGCGGCCGAGGCCGACGATGCCGAGGGTTTTGCGAAAGAGCTCGATCCCGGAGAAATTCTTCCGGTCCCACTGTCCCGCCTTCATCGACGCCGCCGCCTGCGGCACCGGGCGGGCGCCGCACAGAATATGAGTGAACGTGAGTTCGGCGGTGGCGATGGTGTTGCCCGCGGGGGTGTTCATGACCACGACCCCGTGCTCCGTCGCGGCCTCGACATCGACATTGTCCACGCCCACCCCGGCGCGGCCGACCACCTTGAGATGAGGCGCCGCGGCGAACACCGCCGCCGTGATCTTCGTTTCGGACCGCACGGCGATCCCGTGCACATCTTTCACGAGCTCCAGGATCTTTTCCGGCGAGGAGCCGTAGGCTTCAATGACGTCGAAACCTGGCTGCTGCCGCAGGTAGGCGACTCCCTTGGGTGAGATCTTGTCAGCGACGAGGACTTTCATGGGAAAATGGACCCGAGGGAAATGTCGCCCTGCGCGGCAAGCAAGGAAAAGGTTTGGGTATGACGGACCGACCGCGAAGCAGGGTTGCACCCGGCGCGGAGGCTTTACACGCTCCCCGCTCCCCGCATATGCCTGCCCGTCCCCTCCTGCCGAAATTGCCGGTAACGATTCGTCCTTTCTCCCCGGGGCGCTTTCTTCCCGGCAAAACCAACCGCGGAGTTTCGGCGCAACGTCTTCGCCCGCAGTTCGTCACGCGGAGGTGGTGCGCTTCCTCGTTCGTGCCGTGCTGTCCCTCTCTTTGCCAATGACACTGTTGTTCCCCAGCCGCCTGCCCTCCCGCAATTCTTGGTGCCCGCTTGCGTTCGCGCTTGCCCTCGCCTGCCTGAGCGGATGCGCCGAGCAACCGCCCGCCTCCGGTGGCGCCGGTGGTCGCGGCGGTCGCGGCGGCGGGGGACCGGCCCCGGTGATCGTAAGCCAGGCCCAGCGCAAGGTCGTGCCGCTCGTGATCGACGCCATCGGCGCGGTCGAATCGATTCACACCGCCGCGATCCGGTCGCAGGTCACCGGCACGATGATGAGAATCGCGATCAAGGAAGGACAGGATGTGAAGCAGGACGACCTCCTCTTCGAAATCGACCCCCGCCCCTTTCGCAATGCGCTCCAACTCGCCGAGGCTGACCGGCAGAAAATCCAGGTGCAGCTCGACTACGCCCGCGGCCAGGTCGTGCGTTATCGCACGCTCAGCGCCGATGCGATGGTCTCGAAGGAGCAGTTCCAAAAGATCCAGGACGATGCCCGCGCGCTCGAGGCGCAGGCGCTCGCGAGCGAGGCCAGCGTCGCGAACACCCGGCTACAGCTTGAATACTGTTCGATTCGCGCGCCGTTTGCCGGCCGCACTGGCAACCTCGGGGTCCACATGGGCGACCTGGTTCGCGCCAACGAGGCCGGCGTCGCGCTCGTCACGATCAACCAGCTCAACCCGATTTACGTGACGTTCGGCGTGCCGCAGCAAAATCTCACCGCCGTGAACAGCTACCGCGCGAAGGGCTCGCTCGAGGTGAACGTCATACCGCCCGGCACCGATGAGACGGTGGAGAAAGGCGAACTCACCTTCGTGGACAACGTCGTCGATTCCTCCACGGGCACGATCAAGTTGAAGGCCACCTTTGGCAACGAGCGCCACCGCCTGTGGCCCGGACAGTTTGCCGTCGTCGCGGTCACCCTCTCGGCCCCGGACGTGCTCACCATTCCCACCAGCGCCGTCCAGACCTCGCAAACCGGGCAGTACGTTTTCGTGGTCACGCCGGAGAAGACCGCCGAGCACCGCACGGTGACGATTGAGCGCACCTACGGCAACGATGCCGTGGTCGCCACCGGACTCGCGCCCGGCGAGACCGTCGTGGTCGACGGCCAACTCCGGGTAGTTCCCGGCCGGCCCGTGGACGTCAAGACGCCCGGGGCTCCGGCCGGCGGCGGTGAGGGCGTAAAAACCAAAGGCAAGGGCAAGGTAAAAAAGGCCCCATGAACATTCCCGAACTCTTCATCCGGCGGCCGGTCATGACCACGCTCGTGACCGCGGCGATCACGATCTTCGGCATGATGGCCTACCGCGCCCTGCCGGTCAGCGATCTGCCCAACGTCGATTTTCCGACCATCACGGTCTCCGCCAACCTGCCGGGCGCCAGCCCGGAAACGATGGCGTCATCGGTCGCGACGCCGCTCGAGCAGCAGTTTTCCACCATCGCGGGCATCGATTCGATGACGTCCTCGAGCTCGCTCGGCAGCACGCAGATCACGATGCAGTTCACCCTCGACCGGAACATCGATGCCGCCGCGCAGGATGTGCAGTCCGCCATCTCCGCCGTGCAGCGCCGCCTGCCGCAGGACATGCCGAACCCGCCGACGTTCCGGAAGGCAAATCCCGCCGACGACCCGGTGCTGATGCTCTCGGTCAACTCGGCGACCATGCCCCTGTCCGAAGTCAACGAATACGCGGAGACGCTCCTCGCCCAGCGCATTTCGACCGTCGAAGGCGTCGCGCAGGTGCAGGTGTATGGCTCGCAGAAATATGCCGTGCGCGTGCAGCTCGATCCGCGCGCCCTCGCCGCCCGCGGCATCGGGCTCGACGAGGTCCGCACCGCCCTCAACACCAACAACGTCAATCTTCCGGTCGGCACGCTCGACGGCAGCAGCAAAGCCATGACGCTCCTGGCCACCGGCCAGATCAAGAGCGCCGATCAGTTTCGCCGCGTCATCGTCACGTACCGCAACGGCGCGCCGGTGCGCATGGGCGACCTCGGGCTGGTCGTGGACAGCGTGCAGAACACCAAGACCGCGAGCTGGTTCAACGACACCAGGTCGATCATGCTCTTCATCCAGCGCCAGCCCGGCACCAACACGATCAAGGTGTGCGACGGCATCCTGGCCCTGCTGCCGGCGTTCCGCGCGCAGCTGCCTGCCGCGGTCAACCTCGACATCTACTACGATCGGACCATGGCCATCCGCGAATCCGTGGCCGATGTGAAGTTCACGCTCCTGCTCGCGATCGCCCTCGTCGTGCTCGTGATCTTCCTCTTCCTGCGCGCGTTCACCGCGACGATCATCCCGAGCGTCACCATGCCGATCGCGGTGATCGGCACCTTTGCCGTGATGTATTTCTTCAACTACAGCATCGACAATCTCTCGCTGCTCGCGCTGACGCTGTCGGTCGGGTTCGTCGTCGATGATGCCATCGTGATGCTGGAGAACATCGTCCGCCACATCGAGAACGGCGAGTCGGTGATGACCGCCTCCCTCAAAGGCTCGCGCGAGATCGGTTTCACCATCATCTCGATGACGATTTCGCTGGTGGCGGTTTTCATCCCGGTGCTGTTCATGGGCGGGATTCTCGGCCGGCTGCTCCACGAATTCGCCGTGACGATCAGCGCGGCCATTCTCGTCTCCGGCCTCATCTCGCTCACCCTGACGCCGATGCTCTGCAGCCGCTTCCTGCGGCCGATCCAGCCTGGGGCGAAACACGGCCGTTTCTACGAGGCGTTGGAAGGCGTGTTCAAGGGCTCGCTCGAACTGTACCGGCGCACGCTGCTGATTTCGCTCCACCACCGGGTGGTGACCGTTTCCATCGCCGCGTTGATGGTCGTGCTGACCGCCGCGCTCATCGTGATCGTGCCCAAGGGCTTCATCCCCACGGAGGACACCGGCCGCATCCAGGTCAGCATCGAGGCCGCCCAGGATGTCTCGTTCGAAGCCATGACCCGGCACGTGCGCTCGGTCGCGGCGATCGTCATGAAGAACCCCCATGTGAGCGGGTATTCGGTCAGCATCGGTTCCAGCTTCAGCTCTTCCGGCGGAAACACCGCCCGGGGCTACGCGACACTCAAGGATCGGAAGCACCGCCCCTCCGCCGAAAAGATCGTGCAAATGGTGCGCGCCGAGACCGCCGGCATTCCCGGCGTGCGCGTCTTTCCGACGGTTCCGCCCAGCATCCGGATCGGCGGGCGCGGTTCCTCGTCGGTCTACCAGTACACCCTCTTTGGCTCCGATCTGTCGGAGCTGTATCGTGTGACGCCCGGGTTCCTCGAAAAAGTGCGCGAGATCCCCGGCATGATCGACGTGAACTCCGACCTCCTCGTCACGAGTCCGCAGCTGATCGTCGACATCGACCGCGACAAGGCGTCGTCGCTCGGCATCAGTGCGCAGCAGGTCGAGGACGCGCTCTACAGCGCGTTTGGCTCGCGGCAGGTCTCAACGATCTACACGCCCACGAACCAGTATAACGTGATTCTCGAACTCGAGGAGAAGTACCAGCGCGACCCGGGTTCGCTTGCGCTGCTCCATTTGCGCAACAAGGAGGGGAAACTCATCCCGCTGGAAGCCATCACCAAGATGCGGTCCACGGTCGGCCCCCTCACCGTGACGCACCTCGGCCAGCTGCCCTCGGTCACAATCTCCTTCAACCTGACTCCCGGGGTTTCGCTGAGCGAGGTGACGGGTGTCATCGAACGGATTGCCCGCGCCGAACTGCCGGCCACGGTTGGGTCGACCTTCCAGGGTACCGCCGCGGCCTTTACCAGTTCGCTGCAAGGCCTCGGCCTCATGCTCCTTATCGCCGTGCTCGTGATCTATCTCGTGCTCGGAATTCTTTACGAGGACTTCGTCCACCCGATTACGATTCTGTCCGGCCTGCCGGCGGCCACGTTCGGCGCCCTCGTGACCCTCCTGCTTTTCCGCCAGGAACTCAACATGTACGGCTACGTCGGCCTGATCATGCTCATCGGCATCGTGAAAAAGAACGCGATCATGATGATCGATTTTGCCCTGGCCGAACAACGGCAGCGCGGCCGGCCGCCCGAGGAGGCGATCTATCAGGCCTGCCTCGTGCGCTTCCGTCCGATCATGATGACCACGCTTTCCGCGCTGGCCGGGACGATGCCCATCGCGCTCGGCTGGGGTGCCGGCGCCGAGGCGCGGCGCACCCTCGGGCTGGCCGTCGTCGGCGGGTTGGTGGTTTCGCAATTGCTGACGCTTTATATCACGCCGGTATTCTACCTCTACATGGAGCGGTTCACGAAATATCTGGCCCCGAAGCCGGTGTCGGAGATCGAGGCGGAGGCCGGGGCGGCCGCTGGTGGCATGGCGAAATGACGGCGCGTCCGCGCCTACGGCACCTCGTAAATCTCGACGAGTGCCGCCCCGCTCGTGCCGGCCGGCGCGGCCACCTGCGCGGTGTAGAGACCCGGCGCCAGGTTGAGCAGCAACGCCGCGTCGCGGCCGCCCGGCGGCAGCGCGAACGCTCCGACCACCGCAGCCGTCGACGCGATCGCCGGGCCATCGGCCGTCTCACCCCAATTGTCGTTGGTGGCAACGATCGCTCCGGACTGGTTGAAGAGTTTCAGGGTTGGGTCAGCCAACGTTCCAGACACGCCTAACGCTTCGAGCGCCGGGCCGACCCCGCGCAGGAGCACGCGCTTGGGGACGGTTCCACTGATGTAGAATCCGGCGGTGAGGGTGTCGTCGCCGCTGCCCGCAGCGCCGCGCGATGCGAGGTTGATGATCCGCTGCGCCGCGGTCGCGTTTTCGGAAACGTCGTAAACCTCCACGAGCGCGACCCCGGCCGAACCGTCCTCGCCCGAGACCACCGCGGTGTAGGATCCGGGTTCAAGGGTCACCAGCAACACGGCGTCGCGACTCGCGGGATTCAGGGCAAACGCGCCCGAGCGCGCCGCGGCGGCCGCGATCGCACCGGCGTTGGACGAAGCACCCCACGCTCCGCTGGTCGCAACCGAGGCCGCCCCACTGAAAAGTTCGAGCCGCGGGGCCCCGAGGACGCGCTCCACCCCGAAGGCGGCAAGCGTCGGGCCGATCGCCCGAATCATGACCTGCCGCGGCGCATCGCCCCGGAGATAAAAACCCGCGAACATCGCGCCCGCCGTCCCGCTGACCGAACCGCGGGTGGCGATGTTGACCAGTTTTTCCCCGGCGACGCGTCCGTCGCGACCGCCGACAACATCCAGCCGTGCGCCCGCCGCGGTCTCGACTCTCGCCGTTAACGAGGCGGTCTCCGCGGCAAGCAGTCCGACGACGGTGGCGTTGCTGGCGGTGGTGATCGCAAACCGGCCGGCGGCGTCCACCGTGCCGCCCCCGGCATCGGTAATCATGGGCGTGGCGAGGAGAAGGTAGGCCTGGCCCGCGGGACTGACGATTGTGTATGTCGTGGAGGAGGCGTTGGCCGCTCCGGCCTGGTAGAAACCGGCGATCGCCGACGTGGCGCCCGGGTCGGGCGAGCGCATCGCGGCCAGGGTCGTGCCCAAACGCGAGACCGCGCCGTTCAACGCGCCGCCAGTGGTCAACGTGGCATCGATCGCGATCTCGTCCGTCCCGCCCGGGCCAACAGTGGGGCTGGCGGGGCTTGGGATCGCGACAATCCGGAAACGGCCGTCGTCATCGACCACGACCTCGCGGTTGAGGAAGGCGGTTTTCGAGCCCGGGGCGTAACCGAGAAAAACGCCCGTGTTGTCGTCGCGAACCAGGAGGGCAAACGCGCCACCGCTGGCAAAGCCACCGATCCAGGTGCCGGCGTAACTGCGCCCGCGAATCGCCAGCGTGGCGGCGCGACTGCTGACGGCACCGAGGGCATTGGTGATGGTGACGCTATAGCTGCCGGCGTCAGGCGCCTGCGCGGCCGCAAACCCGAGGGTGGCGGACGTGGCGCCGGTAAGCGGCGTCCCGTTCTTGCGCCATTGATAACTGAGCGGCGCCGCACCACCCGCGCCGACGGTGAACACCGCGCGCGCACCGGCGCGCGCCACCACGTCGATCGGCTCGACGAGCACCGCCGGAGCGCCGGTGGGCGGCGTGACTGTGAGTGTGGCCACCGTGCTGCTGACCGTGCCGGCGGCGCTGGTGACGGCGACGGAATAGGAACCGGCGTCGACGCTGCGTGCGCCGGTCACGGCGAGGGTCGCGGCGGTCGCACCGGCGAGCACCGCTCCGTTGCGGCGCCATTGGTAGGAGAAAGGGGGAATTCCATTGGCGACGACGCTGAACGTAGCCGTGCCGCCCAAGGCCACACTTTGGCCGAGCGGTTGGGCGGCGAGGGCCAGTTTCGCGCCAAAGGAAACGAGCGGCGGGATGAGGTCGGTGCGACCGCCGTCCTGGCGCAGCGTGACCGAGGAGGCGATCGTCGCGCTTGAAACGCCGGCGGGATACGAAACGTTGAAGTTGAACTGCACCGGACTGGGGAGCGAATTGAGATCGAGCCAGCTGAGCGAATTCTCGGCGCCGGGACCGGGCCTGATGCCGGGTTCGCCGGTGCCCGAGAGGTACACCCAGCCGGAGGGAATGGTGACATCGAGTTTGAACAAAGCGCTCCCGCTGAACGTTGACCTGAAATCAAACCTCATCGTGCCGCCGGCCGGATTCAGCGCGGGTGCCGACGGCGTAAGGGTGGCAGTCTGGGCGAACGAGGAACCGCCCAGCGCAAGGGCCGTGAGCGCCGCGAAGACGTGAGAGCGAGCCATCAGGACCATCCGGGCCAATCGGCTGCCCGAAGTCTAGCCCGGATATGCTTGGCCAAAAGCCAGGCCGTTGAGAGCTGAGAGTTCAGCGCTGAGAGATCGATCTCCCGAGCTGAAGCCCGCGCCATCATGCCTGAAAGTAAGAATCCCCGGGGCATTTGTCGAAAACTGTAGGAGCGGCTCTACGCCGCGATTTTACCAATCCATCGCGGCATAAAGCCGCTCCTACAGTCAACCAAACCGAAGCCAGCTTCGGGGTATCGGACCCAAAGCGAATGAAATTCACCTTTGGGTTTTTCTCTCAGCTCTCAGCTCTCAACAGAATTCTTCCACCTCAGAACGAACTCGAGCCCGCCGCCACCGTCGCGGATTCCGGCTCGGAGTCCGCCTCCGGAGACAAGCAGGAGTCAGCACCGGGCGCGGACGGTTGCTGGCGGAAACGCACAAACGCCCGCACGATCTGCGCCCCGATCGCTATTCCCCGGGACGGCTCGAGCAGCATCGCCGCCATCAGCGCGCCGTGCTCGGTGAAGACATGCGGCGGACAGCGCCCGTTCGAGCCATCGTCAACCCCGGCGACAAGTTCGCCCCGTTCGACCTGAAAACAAAATTCGCCCGGAATGGGGTCACTCCGTCGCACCCGATCCAGCAACTGCGCCACGGTCACACCGCAGATCAGGGCGAGGTCGACCTCCAGCAGCACCGGATGGCCGTGAAAAATCCGGATGCGGTGCTCGATGGGTTCGGTGCGTCCCTGCTTCGCCCGAGAATCGAGCAGTGGACGGCGGCGGTCGGACAAGAGAGGGGCCTTCAAGTTGGGCTTAAACGTGGGGCACGGCGGTGAGATCTCGATCATGGGAAATACCCCAATCCGTGGGTAATAACCGACCCAGCTGAAACTATTCTTCGCCAGACTCCACCAGGCGGCGGACCAACGGCTCCAATTCTCCCTCGGTCATCTGCCCGGGATGGTAGAGCCGGATCACGCCGGGGCGAGATCGACAGCGGCCGTGACCGCGACGACTCCGAGCAGAAGCAGGCTCACGATTGGTCTTAGCCTGGCTTCACAGGCCAAACACCTTCAACACCCCGTTCCAAACGCTGGACCAGAACCGGCCCGCCTTACCCGCCGGGCCGCCGCTGGCCGTCTCCTGCAGGATAAACAATCCCCGCCCCGCGAACAGATCGTCGAACAGCGGGTTCATCCCGCGGTAGTAGCTCCAAAACGTCTCGGCGCGGACCGGCCGGTACCTCAAGTTGGGCGTGAAACCGATCGTCGCATCTTGATTCGTCCGGCGGGCTGGCGCCGGTTGTCCCTCGCTGCCGACGAGCTGTTCCGCCCGGACCCCGCGGCTGCCCGACACGACGAGCCGGCACGGCCCCACAAACTCGAAGAAGCGAAACTGACCGGTCACCCAAGCCTGCCAGTGCAGCAGCCGCCAATGCCGCCGGATCTCCAGCGTTTCGCCGTCCCGCTGGACGACCCCCGCCAGAAAACTCGGTCGCAACACGAGCGACGCACTGGCCGGCACGTCGACCATCGCCAGCTCGATGTGCGGGTCGTCGCCGTTGGAAAGGGTGACGCGCGACTCGAGCATGGCCGGCCCGGGCCGCAACTCGACGAGTTCGATCAGTCCGCACGCGGCGCTCGTGAACGGAATCCGCCAATCGAGGACAAAGCGCGTCTGTTTGCCGATGCCCTCATCGGACGCCTGGAGGAACTTTTCCTTGATCCGGAGAATCTCGCCGGTCCGGAGCACGGCCTCGATCGACACGCGGCTCTCGCCGATTAAGGGCAGCGCCGCCGGATCCGCCCCGAGCCGGATGGGCCGCCCGCGCGTGATCCAGCGCGCGAAACCGTAGTACATCGTCAGCGCCCAAAGCGTGGGTCCGAGAAAATAGCTGCCCAGCGCGACCGCGAGGTACCATTTCGTTTTGTCCCAGGCCTCGTGCAGGTAAAGCCGCACCTTCGACCGGCCCGCCTCGATGCTGCCGACTTCCCTTTCGACCCGCTGCAAGGCGAGTTCGACCCCGTCCTTCTCCCATTGCACCTGCGTCACCGCCTTCTGCAGTTCGGCGAGCCTGCCCGTCGCCTCGGTCTGGAGCGTTTCCAGCCGCTTCACCTGCTCGACGTTGGCCGCCTGCTGTCCGGAATTGCCGAACCAGCGCTCCCACCAGCTTTCCAGGCCGCGCAACAACTCGATGACCTTGGACGCCTGTTTCACGCGGGCCTGCTGGGTTTCGACCTCCGTGCGCAAAGCCGCGATCCGGCGCTCGACGGTCGCCCGCACCGTTTGGAGCTGATCCCGTTCGGCGAGTGTACGCTGCAATCGCTCAAGCCGCCGCACTTCCGCACCGGCCTCGTCCTGCACGAACAGCCAGACGCCATAGCCCGCCAACGCCACCAGCACGATCAACCCGGCCACGATCAGCTTCTGCCCCAGCCACGAGCCAAACTTCAGGAGCAACGGGTACATTTTGCGTGCAGTGTAGGTTTTTGGACACCGAAAACCTAGGGCAAAGTTTCCGCCCGCGGCGAAAAATCGGCCGGAAGCAATTTGCCATCGGCACCGCCAGCGATCACCCTCGCTGGCAAAACAATCCAACCGTTCAAGTTTTCATGTCCAAACTCATCGTCTCCTCACTCTATGACTCCGATGTGTTCCGCATGGCGTGCCGCCAGTTCGACAAGGCCGCCGATGCGATCAACCTGCCGGAGGCCATCCGCGACCGCACCAAGTACCCGCGCCGCTGCCTCGCGGTTTCCCTCCCAATCAAGCGCAACGACGGCAGCATCACGGTCTTCGAGGGCTACCGCGTGCAGCATAATCTCTCGACCGGTCCCTCCAAGGGCGGCATCCGGTTTCACCAGAGCGTGACGCTCGGTGAGGTTGCAGCCCTTGCCATGTGGATGAGCTGGAAGACATCGCTCGTCGGCCTGCCCTACGGCGGGGCGAAGGGCGGCGTCATCGTCAACCCGAGCCAGCTGACCGAATCCGAACTCGAACACCTCTCCCGCCGCTACATGCAGGAGATGGTCAACTTCGTTGGCCCGCACGTCGATGTCCCAGCGCCCGATGTCGGCACCAACGAGAAGATCATGGGCTGGATGATGGACACATACGCCAACCACGTCGGCCACGTCGAGCCCGCCGTCGTCACCGGCAAGCCGCTTGCGCTCGGCGGTTCCCAGGGCCGGCGCGAGGCCACGGGAGCCGGCGTCGCCTACCTGGTGAAAAAATACCTCGAGGACATGAAGGTGCCGATCACCAAGGCGACGGCGGTTATCCAGGGATTCGGCAATGTCGGGGGCGAGACCGCGATCGCGCTCGACCGCTACGGCGCGAAGATCATCGCCATCTCCGACTACACGGGGGGCATCTATAACCCCAAGGGCATCGACGTCGGCAAGGCCCTCACCTACGTGCATTACCAAAAAACCCTGCGCGACTTCGAGGGCGGCGAACCGATTTCGAACGAGGCCCTGCTCGAATTAAAGTGCACCGTGCTCGCGCCCGCCGCCCTCGAACGCGTGATCACCGACCAGAACGCCTCGAAGCTCAAGTGCCGCCTCCTGGCCGAAGCCGCCAACGGCCCGACCACCAACGCCGCCGATAAGATCATCGAGGAGCGCGGCGACATCGAACTCATCCCCGACGTGCTCTGCAACTCCGGCGGCGTGGTGGTCTCGTACTTCGAGTGGCTGCAGAACCTCTCGAATTACTACTGGGATCGCGACGAGGTGATGACCAAGTTGTTCGCCATCCTCGACAAGGCAAAGGCCTCGGTCGAGGCCCAGCGGCGGAAATTCAAGTTCAGCCGGCGCCTGGCTGCGCTCACCCTCGGCATCCAGCGAGTGGCCGACGCGAAGCAAAGCCGCGGACTCTTCCCGTAACGCAAAACCGCCAGGCGGTTTGCCGGCCGGCCTCGCTCGCGTGCAGTCCACCCGGGGAATTCGATTGGCTCGAGGCGGGGCCGCGCCTCCGGGCGCGTTTCGCTGGAACTATTCCGGCCGGCGCCCGTCTCTGGCCAGAGCCTGA
Organism: Opitutaceae bacterium; assembly: GCA_044344465.1. Classification (GTDB taxonomy): domain Bacteria; phylum Verrucomicrobiota; class Verrucomicrobiia; order Opitutales; family Opitutaceae; genus ER46. Next base: position 979 of record JBIJCX010000222.1, on the reverse strand, counting down.
CCACCCCGAGCTTCACCCTTGATATGACGATCCACGCTTTCGCCTGTCTCGTGCTTGCGTTGAGCGCCCTCACCCTTCGCGCCAGTCCGGCCGATCTGGCACTCGTCGCCGCCATGAAACTGCCCGACGCGCCCAACTACTCCTGGACCACCGCGGTCGACGATGACGCCCGCTCCTACACGATCGACGGCAAGACGGATCGGACCGGAAAGGACGAATTCTCCCTCGTCGACATGCCGATGATTTCGGTGGTGCGGCGGCGCGTCTCACGCGGCACCAGCAACTCCGAGAATCAGGTCACGGCCATCTATCGGGGAAACGACAAGCTCGTGATCCAGATCGACGACCACTGGAAGAAGATCGACGAACTGCCGGAATACTCGGCGCCGGCCGGCAGTTCCGGCCGCGGGCGACCGCGCGGCGGGATGGGCGGAAGCGGCGGCATGGGCGGAAGCGGCCCGCGCGCCCGAAGTGGCTCCGGCACGGATGCCGGCGATCGCTCCGGCCCCGCCTTCAGCAATCTCCAACTGACCCTGAGCCGGCCGCACGAGGAGATCACGATTCTCGTGGCGAGTCACACCGAGTTGAAGGCCGACGGTGACACCGTGGCCGGGACGCTGTCCGAAACCGGCGCGAAACTCCTGTTGGTCCATGAGGGACAGAATGAAATCACGCCGCTGCGCGCCCGCGGCACGTTCCGCCTCTGGGTGAAGGAGGGAATGCTCGTGAAATACGAATTGAAACTCGAGGGCACCCTCGCGATCAGCACCGGCAGTGGTCGCCGCGAGGTCACGGTAAACCAAACCGCCACCACCCTGATCAAGGATGTCGGCAGGACGAAGTTCGATGTGCCCGACGAGGCGAGGAAGAAGCTCGGAGGTTGAGAGCTGAGAGACCGATCTCCAGAGCTGAAACCCGCGCCGTCACGCCTGAAAGTAAACATCCCCGGAGCAAGCTCCGGGGCATTTGCCGAAAACTG
>JBIJCX010000561.1:0-3996 GCA_044344465.1 Opitutaceae bacterium | reverse complement strand
GGATCGACGAGCAGGCGCTGGACGGTCTGGGCTTGTTGCAGAGCGGCGCCGGCGGCTTTACGACCGGCCCGGGCCTGCTCCTCACCGTCGCGGCGGAGGATGTCGACGGCCTGCGTGCTCGGCGCGAAACAGACCACCTCGCGTTTGATCGTGGCCATGCCCTCGATGACACTGGCGACCGTATGCGTTTTGCCCGTGCCCGCGCAGCCGCGCAAGACAACTGTCAGGCCAGCCGTGCCGAGGATCGCCTCGACGGCCTTTCGCTGCTCCACGGACAGTTTTTCTCGATGTTCCAACCTGAGGTGGCCGAGGGGGCTATGCTGGTTGATCCCGGCGTTGAGCTGGGAGACCAGCGTGCGCTCTAGTTCGAGCGCGTTGCGGGTAGTCACTTTTCCGTCGGCGTGGAGGAAGCCGTGATTGCCGTCGTGGATTCCCGTCTTGACGGCGGCGAGCGAATGCTGGCCATACGATTGGCGGAGAATCTCGGCGGTGAGTTCGTGGTCGGCGACGACGGTGTTTCGCTCGAACACGTGCTCCGCGGCCCGCGCGATGGCACCGGAGAGCGAACCGCGACTCAGGGTCACGGGTTTGGCGTGGTCGCGCAGCGCGTGGAGTTGCCGAAGTTCCTCCTCACTCACCTGAGCAAGCTGTCGTTGCCGCACCTCTTCGGGCGTCAGCTCATATTGCTTCTTCGCGCGGGTCTCCCGGACGAGGATGGCGATTTCATCATGGGTGAGTTCGCGGCCGAGTTCGGCCTCGCGGGTCGCGATCGCGGCGTCCCGCTCCTTCGCCCTTTTCGAGAATCGTTCGAGGATATTCGAGGAAATCTCAGCTAATTCGAAGCCGTGCTCGCGACGCTCGATGGCGTAGCCAAGTTGCTGAACTTCGCGGGCGAGGACATTGCGGTAAACCTCGGTCAGGTAGCGGGTGCGTTCAAAGATGTTCGAAGATTCCAGGGCGAGCAGCCGGGACTTTGAACCACTTTGAACAACATTGAACACGAACGCGTGGGAGTGGAGATGGGGATCAATCGCGCGACTCTCCCCGTGGCGGAAGATCGCGCCCGCTATCTTCGTGCTGGTGATGTAGCGCTTGTTGATCCCACGGCCGTCCTGGTGGGCGGCAAACGTCTCCAGTTCGCGCAGGGCCTCGGCCACGGCGGTCTCGTGGGCTGTGATCAGCCGGGCATCGTCACCGATGAACGCTTGGATGGAAACCGACTTGGGTGCGTTGAAGGTGGCATCGTAGCCAGAGCGGCGGTCGGCGGCCATGCGTGCGGTGAGCTGTTCACCGGTCAGAGCGTGGTGGTTGCTGGCGACCCGGGCAAAGGCCTCATCGGAAATCAACTCCCCCTCGACCAACCCGACGTTGGCACAAAGTTGGCCGAAGCACCGGCCCTCAACCTTCATCCCTTGCGAATAGTAATCCGCCTGCCGCAGGTACTCACCCAAAGCGTGACTGAAGGCCTTACAAGGTTCGATGGTCAACATCCTCCACCTCCAACCCAGGCAAACTCACTCAACGTAATGGAAGACCCATTACCGAATCCAGGAATCACTCCACCCAGGCACGCAAACCACGCAATCGAATCCAAGGAATTCAAGGCCACAACGGACTTATGCCACTGGAGAAAACGAAGCTGACGACCCACGAACCATCGCAGAACAAAACTGCACCAGGGAAGCAAAAGCTTCAACGAGCTCACCTCACTCAGGAAAAACCAAAGAAAACCATAGGTCAGGACACCAACGTCCAAGCCTGTCGGCTTAGACCTCTCCCAGTGCGGTCCCATTGCACTCCCAATCGAATCCAAGTATCTTCCGCGCATCACTCCCACTCCACCACAATTTCGCCACGATCTCGCTCCCCAGAAGACTCCCACTCTGGCGGAACTGGTCGCGCAAGCACGCTGGCCGAGGCGATCGGTCGCGCTGGAGCTCGCGCCGCATCGGGAGGAATTGCTCCGGTTGCGCCGCGAAGGCGCCCCGGTCGAGGCGCTCGCCAAAGGGCTGCGCGGGTTAGGCGTGCGGATCTCCGACGAGTCGCTTCGGCTCTGGCTCAACCATGAATTGGGCCACAAGCCGGCCCGGCGGCGAAAGCCGCGGCTTGCGCGGACTGCCGTTGCTCCAGTGGAGGCCGCACCAGTGATTCCGGCGGCGGCAGTTCCTGCACCAATGTCTGAGCCGACTCCGGCAGCAGCAGCACCGGCAGTGGCGGCAGCACCGGCACCGGCCACCGTTCCCAAGAGGCGGATACTCTCCGCACACGAGCCGGTAATGGAAGGGACGTCACTCATCCTGCCAGGCGAAACACCGTGGCAAGCGCTCCAACGCCGAACTGCGGCTATGAGGGCGGCGGATGCGGCCGCCAAGGCTGCCAAGGCGGCCAAGAACGAAGCTGCCGGGCCGCATGTTGTGCGAGATAACATCTGAGCGACAGGCGGTCGCCGGTCAGTTCAAACCGTGGAGGGCTTCGCCCGCAGCGAGGCGACGGACTTGCTGGCAGGGGATGCGTTTGTGCCGGAGCCCCGGCACGGGGCGGAGGATGCGGCGGGCGAGCAGTCGGTAGATCGTCGGCTTGCTGACGCCAAGTGCGGTGGCGGATTCCTCGACGGAATAGGTCAGCCGCTCGACGGCGGCGGGTGCTGTTTCGGGAGCAGGAGAAGGCGATTGCGAGATCATGGGATGATTATCGCACAAGCGCCCGGATCCGGGTAGCAATGCGCCTGAACACCCGCGGATCGGCTTCTCCCTCAAAACCAGTGAATTGGAGAGGAGTGCGGCCTATTCAGTTGGCCGCGTAGTGATCTGGCGGCGGCAGCGGCAGAGATTGTGCGAAGTCCGCGAAGGCGTGCCGGGCGGCCATACCGAACGCTGAATCGCCCGGAAAACCGCGGGCTTTGAACCAGCGGGAGACGGCGCGGGCTTTGGCGGTCCCGCGGCGGGCAAGGACGTGATAATGCACCTGGGCGGGAAGGCCCAATTCGTCGGCATGGGCGTCGCGCCATTCTTCGACGACGGCTGCCAGGACTTTCTTGCGCTCGCGACGCGCGTGGCGGCGGAGGTTCGGCAGTTGGTCGAGCACGTGAAAGGCGGGGATGTGGCAACGGGAGAATTCGTCGCGGAGGCACCGGACGAACAATACCCACCAGACCGGGGTGAACGCGGCGATGCAGCAAAGCGGATGATCGGGGCGCAGGTCCGACAGGAAATCGCCGGCGAGCCATTGCTGGCGCTGTTCCGCCCAGTAGCGGCGGGCGCTGCGGCGCTGGGCGGCGGTGGCTTCGGATGAAAACTGCGAACGCAATGCGGCGAGAGCGGAATCGCGTTGTTCGCGTTCGGCGAGGCAAAGCGCGCGGCGATCAGGCTGGGAAATGGATCGCAAGAAGTTGTCCTCGGCGGTGGTGGCGGCATCGCGCGCGCCGCGATAGGCGGCTCCGCCGGCTTCCTCGTAGGCGGACTCGGCGGCGGCCTGGAGGACACCGGTAATTTCCGCGGTGCGATACGAGAGCGTCCGGGAGCGGATGGTGGCGCCGACTTCGGCGACGAAGGCGGCGGCGAGGATTGAGGGGCGGCGGAGGCAGCCGGGGCACCCGGCCCGGCGAAAAGCCTGTATCACACACCAGTCGGTGAGCGTTTGGGGCCAGGAATAGACGCGGAGAGTCCGGGGCATTTAGGGTGACGGGAGGAACAGTGGGACCATTCGGGCTAAGAAAAGTTCAATACGGACTGAGGCGCGTAGTGTATTCGATGTTACGCGGAGTTCAATCCAACCTGGACGTTTTGGTCGCGGTTCTCGGGGTGTTGGCGAGAAAATGGATCGCGCGCCGCGGGCGAACCGGTGAGGTGGGCTGTGAAGGGGCCGTAGCGGTGGGGGTCGCGGCCTGGTTGGTGTCGCCGGAGCTCCGCGCATCGATCCCTACGATGCTTTGCTACGCCACGTCCCGCGTCGGGCGCGGGCGAGGCTTGCTGGGGCTCACGCCGCCCCAGCCCCCGG
>JBIJCX010000071.1:0-27671 GCA_044344465.1 Opitutaceae bacterium | reverse complement strand
CGATCTCGGCTCTTGAGAAAATACCTCTCCCAGAGCTGTTTACGAAATTTGATACAACGGACTTTACGGTCAATATACCTATCCAGATGGACATCATCGGCTTCTGATCGGACACGCGTGACATGACCCCATTTGGCGGGCCCTGCGCTTGCACGCCCGGCTCGGGGCCCTGGCGCTGCCCAGCGAACTCACGCCCGAGCAAAACACCGCCTTCCTCACTGCAGGCGCAGAACTGCGCGAAGCAATCGCGGCGGAAACGGTCCGCCTGGAGGCCCGCAAAGCAGAGCGCCCCACCATCCCACGCAAAGTGGCGCTCAAGGAGCTGCCGGCCCATGAACGCTTCGCCCAGCTCTGTCCGGAGAGTAAGCATTTTATCGATACGATTAAAATGATCGCCTACCGCGCCGAGAGCGCGCTCGCCGGCGAGGCACGCGAAACGCTCGCCCGCTCCGACGATGCCCGCGCGCTCTTGCGTCGGCTCTTTCTCACCCCGGCCAACCTCCGGCCCGATTACGCGGCGCAAACCCTCACCGTCGAACTCCACCGCTTCGGCAGTCCGCTCCAAGACGCTACCGTCGCACAGTTATGCGTCACGCTCACCGCCACCGAAACCTGTTTCCCGACTACCAACCTGCGCCTGGTTTATCGACAAGTGGGCTCACCCTGATTCCAGCCGGGGGTCAGGAGGTCTGAGCCTACAGAATGTGGGAGAGGTTCATCTTAACTGTGCTGATATCGATCCGGATCGTGCCGTTTCAGGACGATTTTCGGCGTGCACCAATCGTTCTCCTTTCTCGTTCTCTTTCTCGTTCTCTCAATCCGGCGAGAACGAGGAACGATTACGAGAACGAGAACGACGGAAAGGCAGTTGTCCCCTTGGTTGCCGCCAGGTGCTGCGGTGTGAAATATCCGCGTTGAGATTGGCGGGTCTCATTTCAGGACGGGAACGCGCTTCAGACCCTCCCGCCACCAGTCGCGCATCGGGCCTTCGAGCGCTTCGAGGGCGAACTCGGCCGTGGCCTTGGACAGGTCGAGGTCGGCGATGATGACCTCCTCCTGGAAGATGCTGGCTTCCTTGACGATGTTGCCGTCGGTGTCCACCACCCGGCTCTGTCCGTGTGAGCCCGTGCGCACGTCGTCCGCGGGCGGATTGGCGTGCACCAGGTAAACCCGGTTCTCCACCGCGATGGCCTGTGCCTGCGCCCGGTAGCCGCCCATCTTGTGCTCCTTGGTGATGTAGGCCTCAGAAGAAATGTAGAAGATCACGCGGGAACCGGCGAGGACCGGCAAACGGGCGAGCTCGGGAAATCGGTTGTCGTGACAGATGATGATCGAGGCGCGGGCTGGACCGACGGTGAAGACCGGCGAGGGTCCGGCGCCATACTGGCAGCCCCAATTGCGGTCCACGGTGATGGGCTGGGCCTTGTCGTAGCGCGCGACAATTTCGCCGCCGGCATTGATGAACAGCGCGGTGTTGAACAGCTTGCCGTCGCGACGCTCGGGTGTGCCGACGATGGCCGCGATGCCATGTTCGCGACAGGCGGCGGCGATGTCGCGCGTGGCGGAGGCGAGCTCTGCGTCGGACAGCGTGGGGATGAATTCAGCAAAATACCCCGAGACAGCGCACTCGGGGAAAGCCGCGACCTGCACCTTCTGGGCGGCGCACTCGGCGAGGTGCTGCTTGATGCGGGCGACGTTGGCGCGGACGTCGGGCTTGGAGCGCAATTGCACCGCGGCCACTCGCAGGAACGGGCCGGGCGGGGCTTCAGCCTTCGCGGGATCGGCCGCGAAGCCTTGGGTTGCACTGACCAGCAGGAGGAGGGTGAGGAGGGGGCGGATTTTCATGGGGCGATTATTTTTTGGGCGCCGAGGGTGCGACCAGTGGGCCGTAGAGTTCGGGATGCCGCACGCGGTAGGCGCCACGGTCGTGGATGCGTCCGTCCAGCACGACGCGGCCGAACATGAGCATGTCGCAGTCGTCGCTATGGGCCTGGGCGGTGATCACGCCGTCGGGGCCGGCGACGAAGGCGTTGTGCTGGCTCGTGTAAATGATGTAGATGCCGTTCTCGTGGGCGCGGGCCTGCATCAAGACGTCCTCGTCCATTGGCACGCGGACCTTGCCGTAAGCGGGGACGACGATGAACTGCGCACCCTTGAGCGCGAGAATGCGGGCGTTCTCCGGCGGCTGGCGATCGAAGCAGATGAGCACGCCCATGCGCCCGAGCGCGGTGTCGAACACCGGCAGCTCGCCGCCGGCGTCGTAGAGTTCGCCGGGCAGCGGGTGGGATTTGGAGTAATGCCCGCCCAGCGCGCCGTCCGGCTTGAAGAGCGCCATGGTGTTGAACAGCCCGGTGCCGCGGCGCTCGGAAAAACCAAACAGGATGTGCACCTTCAGCTCGCGGGCGAGCGCTGCGACGTTCCGCAACATGGGTCCGTCGATGGTCTCGGTGTGGACCTGCATCATCTTTTCGCGGGTCATGCCGGGGCGGAACACCGGGCTGCCCATGTAGCCATCGAGATAACATTCAGGGGTGACAATGAGGTCCGCCCCGGCGGCGGCGCCCTGGCGCGCGAGTTGCTCGAACCGCGCCAAGTTGGCCGCTTTGTCGCCGATCGCGGGCATAACCTTGAGCGCGGCGACCACGAAGCTGCGGTCCGCCGCGGCGGCGGTGAGCGGGAAGCCCGCCAAGCACCCGATGGTGAGCAGGACGCTGCGGACGAGTGCGTGTTTCATGGATACTTTTTGAGATGATGCTCGCGGAACGCGGTGGCGGAGCGACGTCATTTCGGCGCGGTGGTGTTCGTGGTGCCGTCCGACTTGCGCTTCTCGGCGAACGGAACCGGGCTGGGGTCGACCGTGAGGTCGTCGATATGGTAAACCGCCGCGGGCACCGGCTCGTCGCCGCCGGGGAAATCTTCGCCGGGTGTCTTCGGGTCGCGCAGGGTCGGGCTGGTGCGGAACGGACCGGTGCGGAAGGAAATCCGCTCGAGCGAGGCCACGGGGTCGAGGATTTCGGCGTCCACCAGCACGGGCATGTGATCAATGGTCACGGCGAACAGTTCCTTTTCGACGTCGAATCGGATCGCCACGTCATACCACACATTCGCCACGTAGCGGGTGAGGTTCTGCATGCCGCTGCGGTTGCCATCCATGGCCTGCACGCGGCGTTGGTCGTCGAAAAAAATCCGGATGGGCGGGCGGTAGCCGAAGCGGTCGTGCAACTCGATCTCGAGCCGGCCGCGGTCGTGCTGCTTGGCGAGGAGCTTGAAGCGAATCGTGCCGTGTTTCATCTCGGGCAAGACGCGCACCGCGCGCGCGTAATCCGCGGGATCGGCATCGCGCAGCTCGAGGCTGCGGTTGGTGGCGGACGGAAAGTCGGCGATGCGCACCTGCGCCCACCTGGGGCTGTAGGTGTTCCACGGCAAGTCCTCGAAGGCCCCGGTGTCGAAACGATCGCTGATCGGCCCGGTGACGGTACCGCGGACCGGGGTGGGGATGCGGCTGACCCAGAGGTCGTCCTTGTTCATGCTGTAGGTGACCCAGAAGGCCTGGCCCGGCGGCGTGCCGTTGCCGTCGACGATGCCGCGCACGTATTGCGGGCCGTAGGCCTTGTCGAGCCCGTCGTAACGGCGGGGCGCGACCTCGCCCTGGACGGTGAGAAGGTTGTCGAAGTGGATGCCGTCCTCGCCGGTGACAACCGCGAGCGGCCAGCGGTGGCGGTTGTCGCGGCGCGGGTTGTAGAGAAGCGCGTAGCGGCCGTCGGGCGTGCGTTGACCCCAGACCTTCGCTTCCGCCATAACGAGCGTGGGGGCCTTCACGGGCTTGCTCCAGGTGGCGCCGCCGTCGCGCGAGAGAGCGGTGAAGGCGCTCTTCCACAGGCCGACGATCGCCCCGTCGGGCCGCGAGTACCACGAAAACGCCTTCAAGACCGCACCGCCGAGATCGGGGTAGAACCCGTCCTTCGCGCGGTCTTCCTCCCACCATTGCAGCGTGACGAGCTTGTGGGCGAGCAGGGCGGCGCAGGCTTCTTTGAAGCCGGCATCGGTCGAGGCGGTGTAAGACGGATGAGTGGTGTTCTGCTCGTTCCAGCCGTTGTGCCGGTTGTAGCGGATGAAGTGGATCGGACCGAGCGCACCGTCGCGGTAGACCTCGCGGACGAGACGGCCGACGCCGCTGCCGTCGTTGGGATGGTTCGGGATGCCGAAGAATCCCAGCGTGAGGAGACGGCCATTCGGCGCGACGAACCAGCCCATGCGTTGATGCGGCATGGCGAGCGTGCCGTCGGGCATCCGGTACGGCGGGAACGCAACCTGCGGCTTGTCCCAAGTAATGCCGTCGGGAGACGACAGGATGAGCGTCTGGCCGTGGCCCTTGTTTTCATGGACGGGGCCGCTGAGGTATTGGAGCCAGAAGCGGTTGTTCCAATGGGCGATCATCGGGGCATGATTGTAGGTCCAGCCGGAATCTTCGGCCTGCTCGGGATGTGCGCGGTTCGCGCGGAACGCCTGCCAGGACTTCGCGCCGACGGCGAGGCGCAGCCCGCCCTCGTGGTTGGGATCGGCCTGGTCGTGGCCCACGTAGCGCACCGGCTCCTCCGGACCGCCAGCGGGTGCGGCGAGGGCGGCAGGGGCAAGCGCGGCGAGGCCGCCGAGGGCAATAAGGAAACCGGCCGCGAACAATCTGGCAGCATGCGCGGGGCCGGGCGGATTCAGGGGTGCTTTGCCGCGCGCGGGATAGTTGGAGGAGGAGGATATCGAGTGTTTCATGGAATGAAGGAATAGGGTTTCAAGGAATGCGCCGGCGCCGGCTCCAAAGTCATCGGGACCGGACGAAAGGACGCGGGGCCCGGCCGGCGCGACGGAGCCGCGGGCGCGAAGTCGGTCGGTCAGCCATCGAGAAAAGCTTCACGCGCGGAGAAGCCCGCGAGCGTTTTCAGCGGGACCCGACGCTAGAACGAAGGCGCCTCCTGCGCGAGCCGGGGGAGTTGGTCGCGGTGGCCGAGCCGCTGCACGGCGGCCCATTCGCTGAGCCGCGCCGCCCGGCGTTCGCCGTCCCACGTGCAGTAGCCGTCGGCGCCCGCGGTTGTCGTCCGTGCCCATGTAGCCGAGCCGGGTCTTGAAGAGACAGAAGTTTCCGCGCATCGCCTCAAAGACGAGCACGCCGACCGCGGAAGTCTTCACAAACTCACGGCGATTGGGCAGGGCAGCGTTCATGGGGCAGGACGGTCGGGCGTTTAGCGCGTGGTCAGGTCATCGATCCAGTAGACAAGGGTCGCGGAGCGAAGCGCGGAGCCCGGGATGTCCTCCGTGTCGTAGCCGGTGGGGCGCTCGGGCGTGCCGTCCACGAGTTGCGCGGGCACCAGCCCGCGCCACGGGCCGGTGCGGAACACGATGCGCTCGAGCGAGTCGGTTTTTTCGGTGAACGGGATGTCGGCGCGCACGACGGCGCCGTCGAGCTTCAGGGCGTAGGTTTGCTTTTCGCAGTCGAGCGCGAGCTCGATCTCATACCAGCGCTGCCCGGTGAGGCGGATCTGATCGTAGTTCTTGGTGCCGTGGTCGTAGGACAGCCAGCGGTCGTCGAAGCGGAGCCGCATCGGGCGATGATGGCGCTGACTCTGCACCTCGATTTCGAGAAAGCTGTTGATCGCGGTCTGGCGGGCCTGCGCCCGGAAGCGGATCTGGAGTTTCTTCGTGGAGGGGAAGAGGCGCTCGGCCTGGGCGTGGTCGCAGGGTTCCTCGTCGCGCAACTCGAGGACGTGATTGTTCGTGGCCGGTTCGGGGACGATGCGCGTGGGCGCCCACTGGGGCAGGTGGAGGTTCCAGCGCGTGAGTGGATCGGCGGTCTCGAAGTCCTCCCGCAGTGGTGCGGCCTCGGCGCCGGTCAACGGCACGGTTGCCCGCGTGATCCAGATATCCTCCTTGTGCATGCTGTAGACGATCCAGAGATCGTTGCCGGGCGGGTTGCCGTTGCCCTCCTCGATGCCGCGGAAATACTGCGGGCCGACGGGCTTGAAGTTACCGCGGTAGCGGCGCGCCGGCACCTCGCCGTTGAGGCAGAGCAGGGTGTCGAAGAGGTGGCCGTCGGAGCCGACGAGCGCGTTGGCGGGAAAGCGATTGGCGGGGCTGGCCGAGTGATTGTGGACGATTACGAAGCGGCCGTCGTCGGTTCGCTGACCCCACGTCTTCGCGCCGGTGGTGCGGAGCGTGGTGTTCATGACGATGGGGGTCCAGGTCCGCCCGCGGTCGGCGCTGAGCGCGGAATACTTGTTTTTCCACAGGCCGACCGTCACGCCGTCAGGCCGCGTATACCACGCGAACGCCTTGCCCGCGCCGGCGGAGGTGGTGATCTTCGCGCTGAAGCTCGCGGCGCCGGCCACCTGGTCGGGCACGATCGGGTAGAAGCCGTCGGTGGCGCGATCCTCCTCCCACCACTGCAGGGTGTAGAGCTTGTCCGCGAGCAGGGCCGCGCAGGCGGCGACGAAACCGGCGTCGGGGCTCGTGGTGTAGAACGGGTAGGAGGTGTTGGTTTCGTTCCAGCCAGCGTGGCGGTTGTAGCGGATGAAGTAGATCGGGCCGAGCGAGCCGTCGGCGTGGACCTCGCGCACGACGCGGCCGAGCCCGTTGCCGGCGTTGGGCGAGTTTTGTGGCGTGGCGGTGTAGCCGTAAAAGCCGAGGGTGAGCAGCCGGCCGTTCGGCGCGGCATAGAAGCCCATGCGCTGATGCATCACGGCGAACATGCCGGCCGGGATTTTGGTCCCCTCAAATTCGATCGCCGGGAGGACGTATTCGGGAAACACGACGCGCGGTGCTGTCCACGTGTAGCCGTCGGCGGAGGTGGTGACCGACGTGTGGGTGGGCGGCTCGTGTTCGTTGGCGAGGCCGCTGAGGAACTGGAGGTGGAAGCGGTTGTTCCAGTAGGCGAGGTAGGGCTGGTGGTTGTAGGTGAAGCCGACGGCGCCGCCGCCCGGCGGGTGCGCGCGGTTGGCGCGGAAGATCTGGATGTTGTGCACGCCGAGGGCGTGCGGTAGGCGGCCGTCGAAGTGTGTCTTCTCTGGCTGGATGTCGCCGGTGTAACGCACGGGCTCGGCGGCAAACGCGGGCGGTGTGGCTGCGGCGAACAGGGCGCCGGGGGCGACCAACAGAACGCCCGGGGCGACCGCGCGGACGAGAAATGAGCGGAGGAGTTTCATGGGCACAGGGGGTCGGGTTAATGGAATTGAAACGCAAAGACGCGCGCCGACGTGAGCTCGAGTTTCAAGCGCACCGGACGACCGGCGAGTTTGGCCAGGACCGGGTGCGACTGCCAACGGACCACCGCGGCGGTGTCGTTTTCGCGCAGCGGCTCGCTGCCCGCGAGCGCGAAGCCCGGCAGGGGCCGGCCGTCAGCGTCCTGCAATTCGACGCGAATCATGCCGCCGGAAGCGTCGAGGTTGAGTTCGAGGCGGTCGCCGGCGAAAGTGAACGGCTTGGTGACGAGGACGCCGGCGCCCTTGGCGGGGTCGGCGGGCAGGACCGCGACAAAGCCGTCGAGCCGCTGCGTGAGGCGCAGCAGGCGGTCGTGCGTGCCACCCTCATGCTCCACGCCGCCGTAGAGCGCGCCGCCGTGCTCGGTGAAGCGCACGGTGCCGTATTGCCAGATTTCGCTGCCGCGACGGATCAGGCCGTGCTCCGTGAGCGCCTCGAGCACCGTGCGTCCGTCCAGTTGCCAGCCGCCGGGGAAATAATACGGATCCTCATAGCGCGTCCAGTTGGTGCCATCGCGGCTGACCATGAGGAAGCTGCCGGGCCGGATGTTCTCGTCGTAAACGTAGCGCCAGGGAAACGCGAGATAGGTGTCCGGGGCCCACGCGTATTTGTGGGCCTTGAACCGGTAAACCTGGCCACCGGTATCGATGATCGGCAACTCGCCGCGCGCAGGCCGCGCGAGCACAAGGTCGTCGATCCACGGCCACGGCACCGGCTTGAACGGCCAGGGCCGGAACAGGTCGGCGATCTCGGCGTGACCGGTGCGGCGGCGCGTGGCGCGGTCCTCCGACACGGCGCGGAAATAGGCGTGATACAACCCGCGCTGGTCGTCCCAGAAAAAGGTGGTGCTGCCGTCGGTGTCGAACGGGAAGCCCACGGTCTCGTTGCGCCGGAAGTGAATCCCGTCCGCAGACGTGTAGAGATAGTAGCCGCGGTAGATGGAATACATGGCCAGCTTGTAGCGCTCCGCGGCGGGCGCGGCCGGATTCGGATCCTTGATCAGCGCGCCCTGACCGGCGTGCGGGATGACGATGTTGGTCGCGAGGTCGCCGTCCCAGGCATGGAGATTGAGCGCCGGTTTTTCCCAGTGCAGCCCGTCCTTGGAGACGGCGAAGCAGATCGCGTGCGGCTTGCCGCCCCACATGCCGCTGTTGGTATAAAGCATGCGGAGTTCGTCACCTTCGTCCCAAACCGAGACGAGGTCCGGGATCGTCGAGCCCATGCGCGGCGTCGGCTCCCACGCCTTGGTGTTGCGCAGGTCGGTGACCCGGTGCGTGGGCGGCTGCGGTCGGAAGACGAGGTTGTCCAGCGAGGCAACGAGCGCGCCATCGATCAGCACGTGCTTGCGCGAGCCGAGCGGCATGGGCGCCGCCGGGTCGCGGTCTGCGCCGAACAGCGGCGGCGGGCCGTCGGGGCGGTTGACGGGCCTCGGCGCCGGACCGAAGTTGCGGGAGAAACTGGCCGGTGGCGGAAAGTCGCCCGCGTAGCGGACGCAGTCGGAGATACGGTATTCGTCAACGAGGCCCCGCAGCTCGGCGCTGATCGTGAACGATGTCAGCACGCCGAGCATGGGCAGGAAGCCGCCCTTCGGTGGCAGGGGCTGGAGCCGGCCGTCCACGAAGTGGCGGAGCTGGCGCTCGTTCGCGTCGAAGCAGAAGGCAACGTGGTGCCACGCCCCGTCGTTGAGGCGCGCGGTGTCGGTCGGGATCGGGAGCTCAAGCGCATAGGTGGCGCCGGGCGCGCCGGCTTCGTTGAGCTTCTGAGTGGTCGTGCGACTGATGAGCAGGAAGTTCGTCCGGCCGGCGGCGAGGCGCAGGGCGTTCTCCATGGGCAGGCCGCGCGGGTAGTTCTGTTCATTGCGCAGCTCGAACAGGGTGGCGGCGACCGGCTGTGCACCCTCGGCCTTGAGCCAGCACTCGATGGTCCAATCGAGGTAGCCTAGGTTGAAGCGCTCGGGCACGGTGAGCCCATAGGCCGTCATCGGGGCCGAACTGTAGCGCTGGCGGTTGTCGGGCCAAACGATCCGGGCGATGGCGGGCTCCGGCACATGGAGCGCACGGCCATACTTGCCGGGCACGAGCCCGTAACGGCCAGCCACGTGCAGGGGCTCGGCCGGCGGCTGGCCCTTGCCCTCGGTGCGGACATACCACTCATCGTAGGGCGCCTGGAGCCGCAGGTCATAGCCAAACCGGCCAGCGTCGGTCAGCAAGACGTTCGGGTAGGTCGGCTCGTCGAAGAGCCAGAGCGCGATGGTATGGTCGTCGGCGCCGGAGGTTTTTGCTCCGCAAAAACCTAGCGTGATCCAAACGGCGAAAAGGCTCCTTTTCATGAGGGGTGGTTGCGGGATGATGAGTGCGGGTAAGGTTTTCGCGCAGCGAAAACCTCATCCTCCGTGTTGCGCCGAAAGCTCGGCACAGAGGTCCATCGCGAACATTATCTTTTCATCCGGAACATCAGCCTCGATATCCGGCAATCCGACGTCGCACGGCGCGAATTCGCGGGCGATGCGCTCAAAGTCGGCCCGCAGCGCCTCCTTGGGTTTGCGTTTGAGGTCGGCGGAACGATACAGGAGGTTGCGCCGGGCGTCAGGGACAAGCCGCTTGGCCTTGGCGAGGTCGGTCTCGATGCCCATGTCGATATAGCCGAGGCCGGGGATGGAACTCTGGTGCTCCAGATAGGGGGTGGCATTCCAGGCGCAGTTATGGACGGCAAACGCTCCGAACGCGCGCCGGATGCTGAGATCGTGGGGCAACACGAAATCCCGATAATGATCGCCGCTGATCATGTTGACGGTGCAGTTGGCGACCGAGGCGAAGTCATAGTCCGTGCCCAGTTCCTTCTGCACCTTGTATAACGCCTTCACGCCGCGGATCATGGTTTCGGCCACCGTCTGCAGGATGTGGTTCGCCAGTGCCGGATCGGCGAGGAGATCGATAAAGATCTGTTCCCCCCGCAGCTTTAAGGCCGTGTTCAGCACGCCCTGCCAGTTCAGGAACCCCCGGGCCTCACCGGTGAGTTTCCTGGCCGCCTCGACCTGCCGGACGATCGCGTTGAAGCAAGGATCGTTCACCACGTCCGGCACCGCCAGCGCCGCCGCCTTTTCGTCAGTCAGGTGCTCGCCCGCGGCCACCGGCCACTTGTCGGCGGAGTATTCGATGGAGTAGCCGAAGAACTGCGAGACCACGGCGATCCCGAACAAGCCGGTCAGGATGTCGGGGGCCCGCGACGATTCCGATTCGCCGATGTTCCGCCCTGGAAATCGTTTTCTCAACTCCGCCTTCATGCGCAGCGCGGACTCCAGCCGGTATTCCGGCGACAGGTGCCACTTGCGTCCGAAATCGACGCCGAGGCGGGCGTGAAACCACGATGGATTGAAGCCCACCTCCGGCCGCATGAAGGGCTCGTGACCGGTTGCAGGCTCCCGCAAGGGCGGCGCGCCCACCGCGATGTAGTATCTCAGTCGGGGTATGTTCATCGCCCAGCGAGCAGGTGGTTCAGCAGAAAATCCCCGGCGGCGCGGAAGGCCTGGTCGATCCGTTGGGGATCGCCGCCGCGCAGTCCATGTTCGGCGCCGGGCACGCTGACGAAGCGATGCTCGATTCCGATCCGTTTGAATTCGGCGGCCATCATCTCGGACTGCGCATGGGGAACGTCGGTGTCGGACTGCCCGTGCACGAGCAACGTCGGCGGAAAATCGGTCGCGACGTTTTTCACCGGCATGAACGGATAAAATTTCTCCGCCTCGCGGAATGGATTCCAGCCGGACACCGCCCACGGCCAGATCCCGTGCTGCCGGCAATATTGGTAGAAGGCCTGGCCGTTGCCGGTCCGGTCCTTCGCGTTGGCGATCGGCGGACCGGAGACCTGGCGCCAGGCTTCGGCGGCGGTGGGCTTGAGATCGTGGTGGCGTGCGTGCGGGCTCGGCTCGGTGTACCAGGGTCCGATGAGATCGCCGTAGCCCCAAAGCGAAACCAGCGCGATGGGCCGCGGTTGGACGCGACATCCGGTCATCAGGGTCAGGTAGCCGCCGGCCGAGCTGCCGGCGACGGCCACGCGTGCGGGGTCGGCGTGGAAAAGGGCGGGGCCCTGTTCGCGGATCCAGCGGAACGCGTCCACGATGTCCTCGATGATTGCCGGCAGTGGCGTCTCGGGGGCGAGGCGGTAGTCGATCGAAATGAGTACGACACCGTGCTGCTCATGCAGGCGCCAGAGCCAGCCGCCCTGCTCCGATCGAAAATCGCGCTCGCGGCTGCCGTTGATCAACGCGCCGCCGTGAATCCAGACGATCACCGGCCGCGGCCCGGCGATGCCGGCCGCAGGGACGACGTCCGCCATAATCTCGAGTGCGCCCACGCGCTTGTAGGTGAAGGTCTTGATTGCCGGGCTGGCCAGCACCGGCGCACCGTGCAGCGATGCCAGGGCCGCGAGGCCGAGGATATATGGAACCGTGAACCGCAACAGGCAACGGAGGGGAGCGGCTAGCGTGTGAGCATTTGGCAGGCAGGAGTTCATGACGATCGACGCCAAGTGGAGGTGTTCGCATCGCTCCGGTTCATTCCACGAATTGCAGGGCGTAGAGTGAAGTGCCGCGCAGGCGGAAAACCAGGCGCAGCGTGCGTCCGGCTAGCGCGGATACGTCGGTGCCGCGACCGAGCCATTCGACCGGGTGGGCGACGAAGTTGCCGTTGATGAACACGCATTCGTCCACGCCATAGCCGGGAATGGTCCGGCCGTCCTCGTCGGTGAAACCCACCTGGGCATAACCGAGGCCGCCGGTGTTGATGTTGAGCACCAGTTGCCGGCCGGCGAAGGTGAAGGGGCGGGTCACGATTTCACCCAGACGCTCGTATGGGGCGTCGGCCGAGACGAAGCCGTCGAGCCGCTGCACGGCGCGATAGACGCCGACCCCGCCGCTCACCTTGCGGGCCGGCGAGTGGTATTCGACGTTGCCGAAAAAATACTGCCAGATTTCGGCGCCGCGCCGGACCATGCCCTCGGCGAGGTAGATCTGGTTCAGCTGGCGCCCGGCGTAGTTGCCAACCTGCAGGTAGGTCGGCGACGGGTAGCGCATCCAATTGACGCCGTCGCGGCTGACCGCGACCTGGGTCTCGACCAAGCCGGAGCCGAGCCCGCGGGACTTGTCCTCGTAGAGCACGCGGCGCGTGCGCGGTTGGAGCGGGCCCTCGTAGTCGAAATACATGGCGGGGAAGGCCAGATAGGTGTCGGGCGCCCACGGATACTTGTCGGCCTTGGGTCCATACACTCCGCTGCCCGGTGGATCGATGGCGGCGTTGGGCGCGAAAACCGTCGGCAGCTCGACGCCGAAATCGCCCGGCGTCAGCGGACCGTTGTCCAACCACCACGGCTGCGGCTCCCGCAGCGGCCGCGTCTTCGCGATCTCGCGGACCTGCGCCTGGGTCTGCAGCGGCACCGGCCAGGGTCGATAGAGGTCGGTGGCCTCCGAAAGCACGAATTCCCGCCGCGTGGCGCCGCTCTCGCTCTGGGGAAAACCGGTGCGATGAAAACCGACGTAGCGCCCCCGCTGGTCGTCGTAGAAAAGGCCTGATTGCGAACCGGAGCGGAAGGACAGGACGGCCGGCCGGTGCCGCACCCATTTCCAGCCGTCGGGCGAGGTATAGAGATACACGCCGCGGCCTTCCAGGCCGCTGACATACTTCCAGCGATGCTCCGGCGGTCCGTTGGGATCGATGAAGGGCCGGCCGAGTGGCGCGGGTTCGGCGATGACGATATTCTTCCGTCCCTGGTGGTGGAGGCCGGTGTCCGGTGCGGTGAAACTCAACCCGTCTCGCGAAACATGCACCATCAGGTAGTCGTCCGGCCCGCCATTATAGATGCGAATGAGGCCGCTGTCGTCCTCGACCACCGTCAGGTGCTTGCGGAACGAACCGTCCGTTCCTTCGATCACGCTGTCGATGCGGGCGGGCGGGTGCGCGGAGAACGTGATGTGGTTGCTGCGCTCGATGAAAGAGCCGTCGATGAAAAGGTGTTTGCGCGAGCCGAGGGGCACGACACCGGTGCGCGCCGCCTCGGACCCGAAGAGCAGCGGTGGTCCGCGGCGCAATGCCACGACCGGCGCTGCCGGCGCCAGACTGCCCGGCGGCGCGAATTCAGCCGCGTAGACCACGCCGCGCGAAAAGCGCAGCTCGTCCAGCAGGCCCGGGAGGGGACGCGCCCATTTCGCGTCCCGGCCGACGCTCAGGTAGTCCTCGTCACCGGGCGGCAGCCGCTTGAGCGCGACCGCGGGCGCCGCCTGCTGCCGTCGCCCGTCCACGTAATGCGTCAGCCGGCCGGAGCGGACGTCGTGGCAGAACGCATGGTGATGCCACCCCTCGGTGTCCGCCAGCGCCGTCGCCGAAGACGGGATACGCAGTGTCACCCCGGCGGGTTGGTTTTCCAAAATGAAGGCCCCGCCTTTCACGTCGACGGCGAGACGCGTGACCACGTCGTTTTCACCGCGCGGACCGGTGCCAAGCTCGAACACCACGCCCGCTCCCTCGGCGCGCTGCGGGCGAAACCAGAACTCCACGGTCCAGTCGAAATCGCCCAGATTCAGATCCGTGCGGGTGGCGCTGGCAAAGCTCACCTCCTTGCGGAGGTGCCGTTCGCCGCCGGTCATGAGCGCCGTGAACTGCGCGTTGTGCCAGCTCAACGGCTCCTGCGTGCGGTCGGCGGGCACCGGCAGACGGTGCAACGCGGCGGTGGCCTGACCCTGCGCCGGGATTTCGACGGCGGGATAAGGCTCGGTGGAAAGAGCGCGACCGAACCTGCCCTGCACCACGTTCCCGCCGAGCCCGAGCACCAACGGCGCGTCCAGACCCGCGGCGGACTCAAGCGGCGTGCTCGGGTAAAGGCCGGCCGGTTCGTCGAAGAGCCACAGCGCGACCGTGTTTTGGTCGACGCCAGCCGACGTGGTCGCGGCGGGCGTGAGGCCGGCAGCGAGCAACGTGCCGGCGGCAAGAAACGAGACGGCTTTGTGCGGCGGAGATAGGAGCCGCGCGAACCTTGGCGACAGGTGTTTCACGGCGAACGAGGAGCAGGCTTGGCGAGGTGGGCGAGCACGAACTCAACCGCAGCGCGCCGCGCGGCGGCGACCTGCGCGGGATCGGCCCCGCGAAAACCATGCTCGCCGTTGGGCAGCAGGACGAGCCGGTGCTCCACGCCGTCGCGCGCCAACTCGGTGGCCATCATCTTCGGCTGCTCGGACGGCACGTCGGAGTCGACTTCGCCGTGGATCAGGAAGGTCGGCGGAAACGCGGGCGAGACGTGGCGCAGCGGCAGGTAGGGCAGGAATTTTTTCGCCTCGGTTCGCGGGTCCCAGCCGGAAATGGCTTTGGGCCATTGCGCGTTGCGGCGGATGAAATCGTTGAACGCTCCGCCGTCTCCCTGGCGGTCGCGGGCGTTGGCGATTGGCGGGCCGGACACCTGGCGCCATGCCTCCATCTCGCCGAGTTTGCTGTCCGCGTAGTGCGGCGGATGGATGCTCGCCCGCAGTTGCCACGGTCCGATGAGATCGCCGTAGCTCATCTCGGCGATGATGGCGAACGGCCGCGGCTGCACGCGGTAGCCGGCCACCAGCGCGAGGTATCCGCCCGCCGATCCTCCCGCCACGGCGATTTGGTTCGGGTCGGCGCCGAACAACGCCGGGCCCTTCTCCCGCACCCAACGAATGCCGTCCTCGAGATCCTCGACGATGCCGGGTAACTTCGTCTCCGGTGCGAGCCGGTAATCGAGCGACACCACTACAAATCCGGCGCCGAGAAACGCATCGGTGAACGGATGGTCCGCGTACTTCTCCCGGCCTCCGTTGATGAGGGAGCCGCCGTGCAGGCAGACCAGCACGGGCCGGGTGGGCGCGGCGCCGGCGGGGCGCCAGATGTCCGCCTTGATCGCCAGCGGGCCCACCTGCTTGAAGACATGGGTCTCCGTCGCGGGGGGAGCGGCGAGCAGAGAACCGGCCAGCATCGCGCCGGCGGCGGCGCCAAAGAATATCCGGCTTAGCGGTGGCGGGAGGCAGGTCTGGCAAAACGTTTTCATGGGAGTGAACCGGCCAGTGCGACCGCGTCACGCGCCAGCTCGGCGATCAGCCGTTCCTCGAATGCGTCCAGCGCGGGTGCGGCGGTGCGGACGCGGGTCGTGGCGAAGATTCCCTCGGCGTGCAGGACGGACTTGGTGAAGCGCCATTGGATTTTCTGATGCGTGGCCATGAATGCCAGGCCGGGCAGCAGGCGGCGGTAGAGTGCGATCGCGTCGTCGCGCCGACCCGCGCGGTGCAGGCTCCAGATGCGGGCGTACGTATCGGGATAGAGGGTCGGCAGGTAGGCATGGGCGCCGCGATCGAGCATTTCGATCAGGTCGGGGCCGGCGGTGCCGATTCGCAGATCGGGGCCCGCGGCCTCGCGCAGCGCCGTGAGTTTGCGCCCGCGGTCGGCGGTCTCGAGCTTCACCCACGTGAAAACCGGAATCTCGCGGTGCAAACGCGCGATGAGCGGCACGGGCAGCGGCGCGACGCCAAGGTCCAGATCCTGGATCATCAGGAAACCCGGGTTCAGCGCGCCCAATTCGTGAACGGCGGCGGCGTAGCCGGCCTCGTCCGCATAGCGCACGTAGGCGAGCACGCCCGCGCAGCCCATGGCCAGGAAGCGGCGGGCATGCCGGAGCCGGTCGGCCGGTTCGGGCGCGGTGGCACCCCCGATCACCGGCACCCGGCCATCCACTTCCTCCAGCAGCGTGGCGACGACGAGTTCCCGCTCCTCCTCCGACAAGGTGTCCACCTCGCCGGCCACGGCAGGGGCGAGAAAGCCGATCACGCCCCGAGCCAGAAAACTGCGCGCGTAGCGGCGCAAGGACTCGACGTCGACCCGGTTGTCCGCGGTGAAGGGCGTGGCCGGCACCGCGATGATGCCGTCCAGCACGGGTGCCGTCCGGAGTTTGGATACGGCGGAGGTCATTCGAGGTAGCCGGCGTAGAATTTGACCCTCGCGGCGTCGGCTGCGATCGGGAGCGCGCGAGGCATGGCGAGATCAGACGGTCAGCGCCACGGGATCGCGGTGCTGTTGCTGCCAGGTGCGCAGTTCGTCGGTGAGGCGCCGGCGGCGATCGGCGTGGGCCGGATCGCCCGCGAGGTTGCGGAACTCGCCCGGATCGGTGTTGAGATCGAAAAGCTCGGGCGCGTCGCCGGTGAACAGATTCAGCTTCCAGTTGTCGGCCGTGCGCAGGCTGCGGCCGTCGAGGGCGTGGTCGTCGGCATCATGCCATTCGATCACGATGTTGCCGGCCGGCCACGCGGCGGGGTTGGCCAGGGCGGCGGCCCGGGACCGGCCGTCAAGGCCGGCGGGCACGCCGACGCCCATCAGGTCGAGCAACGTCGGCGTGAGATCCACGAGACTGACGGGCTGGTCGAGCCGCACCTGCCGGCGCGAGAGCCACGGCACATGAATCGCCAAGGGGATGTGCGAGGATTGCTCGTAGAAATTGCCCTTCTGCATGAGGCAATGGTCGCCGCACATGTCGCCGTGATCGGAGGTGTAGACGATGATGGTGTTGTCCGCCTGACCCGATTCCTCCAGCGCGCGCAGGATGCGGGCGTAGGCGCGGTCGACCATGGACACGAGGCCGTAGTAGTTGGCGCGGAGCCGCCGAAAGTCCGCCTCGGTCTCGATCGGGTGGTTCTTGTAGCCCTTGGTGCGCAGGGCCTCGGCATGGCGCCGCGCGATGCGGGAGGCATCGGCACCCACTGGTCGCGCGAACGCAGGGCCGGCGGGCATGGCGGCCGGATCGTGCAGCTCATTGAGCGGGCCGTAGGTCGGTGGATGGGGTTCGAGCGTGTTGACGGTGAGTGCGAACGGCTGGCCGTCGCGCCGCGCGCGGAGGAACTGCACCGCCTCGTCGGCGAGATACGCGGTCTTGGTATAACGCTCCGCGAGGCCGGCCGCCATCGTGCGTGAAAACACGGGCGCACCGTCGGAATCGGTGTCGTTCTCGTCCGGGGGGAAGCCGGCGCGTTGCAGAAAATAGTGGTAACTGCTGCGCAGCTTGAGGTCCGCCTTGTTGGTGTAGAACTGCCGGTAGGCGCCGTCCTCGATGCTCCGCCACTCCTTGAAGCCGTGCTGGGCGCGGATCTCGTCGCCGAGGTGCCATTTGCCGAAATAGCCCGTGGCGTAACCGGAAGGCAGATACTCGGCAAACGTGCGCACCGCCGGATCGAGGCGGATGTTGTTCTGCACGGAGCGGTGGGTGTGTGGCATGAGCCCGGTGAGGACGGTGCCGCGCGAGGGCGTGCAGACGGGCTGCGCGCAATAGGCCCGCGAAAAAACAAAGCTGCGATCGCCGAGCGGGGTGAAGAACTCGGGCGTCTTGACCACGGTGTTGCCCGCCCACGGCACGGTGTCGCCGCGGTGCTGGTCGGTCCAGAGGAACAGCAGGTTGGGCTGGCGCGGCGCACGGGCGAGGCCCTTGGGCGCGACGGTGGGGGCGGCTTGGGCGTTCAGCCCGGCGGTGAGGGCGACGGCGGCGGAGCCGAGCGTCGCGGAGTGCAGGAATTCGCGGCGGGATACGGGCATGGCGGATTCGGTTTGAGGTTGAATTCGGATGGTCGGAACCGGGTTACTTCGACGCGAACTGCAGGGCGTAGAGCGACGTGCCTCGCATCCGCACGACCAGCCGAATCGGCCGGCCGGCGAATTTCGCCAGGTCGGCACCCTTGCCCACCCACTCGACCGCATAGCGCAGTTCGTTGCCGTTCACAAAAACACAGTCGTCCAGACCGTAACCGGCGATCGGCCGGCCGTCGCCCTCGAGCAGCCCCACCTGCAGGTCGCCGGAAGCGCCGGTGTCCACGTTCAGCACCAGCCGATTGCCGGAAAACACCAGCGGGCGACTGTGCAGCGTGCCGGCCTTTTCGTAGGGGGTGCGTGCCGCGACGAAGCGGTCGGCGCGATGCACGGTGCGGAAGACGCCGCGCCGCGAGGGTCCGTCTTTGCGGCCTGAATGGTATTCCTCGGTATTGAAGGCATACATCCAGATCTCGTCGCCCCGGCGGACCATGCCCTGCGCCATGTAGGTCTGGTGGATGTCCCAGCCGTCGGTCAGCCCGACGTTGAGCCACACGGGCCGCGGGTAGCGCTTCCAATTCACGCCGTCGCGACTCGTCATCAACTGGGTCTCGATCGGGCCCGAGCCGCGCCCTTGCTTTTCCTCGCCGAGCACGCTGCGGCCGGCGGGTTGGGTGCCTTCATAGTGGTAGTAGATGCAGGGAAACGCGAGGTAGGTGTCCGGCGCCCAGGCGTACTTGACCGCCTTGGGCACGTAGAGATCGGTGGCGGGCGGATCGAAACCGTCCAGCGGCTTGAAATCGAGCGGGTACTCGACGCCCACGCCACCGGGGGTGAGCGGTCCGTTGTCCAGATACCACGGCCGTTCTTTATGGAGCCGCACCGTGCCGGCGATCCGCTCGTAATCGGCCGGCGTCAAGGCCGGGAAGGGCCACGGCGGGCGCAGGTTGTCGACGATGGTCGTGCCGAACCGCCGTTCGGTTTTGCCAAACACGTTGATCCCGCTGTCCGTGCGGTGATAACCGACATACTGTCCGCGCTGGTCATCGTAGAACAGGTTCGACTGTGATCCGGATCGCGCCGAAATCGCCGCAGTGGGCAGCCGCTTCCATTTCCAACCGTCCGGCGAGGTGAAGAGGTAAATGCCCGACCCCTCGTCGCCGCTCACCAGCTTCCATCTCTCGGTCGGCGGCGCCAGCGGATCGATGAACACCGTCGGTGTCCCCGCTTCGCCCTGGGTCACGATATTCGGATAATCCGGTTCGAGATCGGACATTTTCGGAAGGTCGAAGTGAAGCCCGTCGCGCGACGTGCGCACCCCCAGCCGGTCCTGTTGGCCGATGGGATTGTAGATGCGGATCAGTCCCTGTTCGTCCTCGATCACCGCGACATGCTTGCGGAAGCGGCCGGTGACCTCGAAAGCGAGCTCGACCTTTTGGGGCGGCACCGGGGCGAAGGTCACCTCGTGATGGACCGGGAACAGGGCGTCGTCGATCAACAGGTGCTGGCGTGAGCCGAGGTTGACCGGCTCGGCTGGCGCCGTCGTCCCGCCGAACAGGAGGGGCTGCGTGATGACGGGTTTTTGCGCCGGGGCGCCGGCGTTCGGATCGAGCACCAGGGTGGCTGGCGGGGAAAATGCCGCGGTATAAACCTTGCCCTTGGAAATGCGCAGTTCGTCGAGCGCACCCGGCAACGGCCGACCCCAACGCCCGTCGCGGCCGACCGTAAAGTAGGCCTCCGCCCCGACCGGCAGGGCTTTCAAACCGGCGGCGGCCGGTGCGGGCTGCGGCCGCCCATCGACATAATGGGTCAACTGGCGCGCGGCCGCATCATAGACGAACGTGAAATGCGACCACGCTCCCTCCTGGCGCAGCGCGGCCGCGTCGGAAGGGATCTTCAGGCTCAGGGCGGAGGGCGCATTGACGAGCGTGAAACCCGCGCCGTCGCGGTTGAGTGACAATGCGGTGATCTGGCCATTTTCCCCGCGCGGTCCGGTGCCGAGCTCGAAGACCACCGCGCCGGATTCGTCCGCCGGTGCCGGCCCCGGGCGATACCAGAACTCGACCGTCCAATCGGATGCCCCGAGATTCAAACCGGTCTCGGTCGGATTCGGCTGCGTCACCTCCTTGCGCAGATGTTTTTCCCCGGCCGTGTTCAGCGCGGCGAACTGGGCATTCATCCAGCTCAAGGGTGGCACCGTGCGCCCGTCGGGCGTCGGCATCTGCGTGAGACCAAACAGGACGCTCCCGGTCGGATAGGTCGGAGTGGGTTGCGCGATCGTCGTGAGGGCGCGACCGAACTTGCCGGGTACCAGGCTGCCACCTGGACCGAGAATCAGGGGACAGCCATTGCCGCTGTGGTCGGCCAGCGTGCTGCTCGGATAAAGTCCAACCGGTTCGTCAAATGCCCAGAAGGCGACGGTCTCGGCGGCAACGCCATGGCCGGCGGACAGCCCGCCGATCAGTGCCATGTGCAACAGGGTGGGTCTTGATTTCATCGGCAAAAATTCAGGTGAGAGCTGAGGGCTGAGGGTTGAGAGCCGTCACGGCGGTTCCGGTCGTCTGCAGGCGGTTGGCGGCGATGGTGGCGGCGAGCTTGAGCGCGGCGACCAGGCTGCGCGGGTCGCCGCGGCCGGTGCCGGCGTGGGCGAAATCGGTGCCGTGCTCCACCGAGGTGCGGACGATGGGCAGGCCGAGGGTGACGTTCACCCCGAGCCAGATGCCCAGCATCTTGGCCGCCACGTGTCCTTGATCATGATACATCGCGATGGCGCAGTCGAACTCGCCCTGCGCCGTGCGAAAAAACACCGTGTCACCCGCGTAGGGCCCGCTGATCCGGAAACCGAGGGCGCGGGCCTGCTCGATCGCGGGCGCGATGTATTTGATTTCCTCGTCGCCAAAAATTCCGCCCTCGCCCGCATGCGGATTGAGGCCGGCCACGGCAATGTGCGGATCTGGCAGGCCGAGTTCCTGCACGCCGGCCCGCGCGAGGCGGATGACGGATACGATGCGGTCGGGCCGCACGCGCTCGATCGCCTCGCGCAGCGAGACATGGGTGCTCACGTGGCAGACGCGCAGTTTGTCGGCCACGAGCATCATCGTGACCTTCGGGCCGCCGCATAACTCGGCCAGCAGTTCCGTGTGCCCGTCGTAAAGGTGGCCGGCCGCGTGCAGCGCGGCCTTGTTGATGGCGGAGGTCACCACCGCGTGCGTTTCGCCTGCCAGCGTCAGTTCGACGGCGCGTCGGATCGACTCGTAGGCGGCGCGGCCCGTGGTGGCGCTGACCCGGCCGCGGACCAGCCGGCCAGGATCGAGATTGGCCAGGTCGATCACGTCGATCGTGGCCGGGTCGCTGCCGGCGGCGGCCGGCGAGTCAATCACCCGGATCGACGCGGGTACAGCCGTCAGCGCGAGCGCGGCGCGCAACACACCCGCATCGCCGATCACCACCGGCCGGCAGACGGCGCGCACCTCGGGCAGGATGAGCGCCCGGGTGATCAATTCCGGACCGGTGCCCGCAGCATCGCCGAGCGTGACCGCGAGGATGGGCTTCATTCGCCGTAGGGGTTGAGCGGATCGCCCGACGGAGGCGGTGCCAGTTGGCCTCCGGCCTTCGCATCAAAGCGCGGGTTCGGCTGCATTTCCTGTGCGCCCACGGCGCGCCTCCAGGCGGCGAGTTGCCGGGCCAGATCCGCACAGACCTCGGGCTGCGCGGCGGCCAGATTGTGGGTCTCGCCGGGATCGTTCTCGAGGTCGTAGAGTTCAAAGGGCGGACCGTCGACGGCGCCGCCCACGGTGCGCTCGAACCACTCGATCAGTTTCCAGCGGCCGCTGCGCAGCGCCCCGCTCGGCGCCACGCCGAGGTGGTGGTAATGGGGAAAATGCCAGAAAAGGGTGCGGGGCGCGGCGCGCGGGCCGGAGCCACGGCACGCCGGCAACAGGCTCACCCCATCGCCCCCCGCCGGCACCGGCACGCCCGCGGCCTCGAGGATGGTGTTGAACACATCCGCACCCTGCGTGGCGCCGGCCTCAATCGCAGCACGGCCCTGGCCCGGCAGGCGGACGAGCAGTGGCACGCGCAGGCCGCCCTCGTAAAGATCGGCCTTGGCCCCGCGCAGCGGTTTGCGGCTGGAGCTGCGGCCCATGGCGCCGTGGTCGGACGTGAAGATGACCAGCGTGTCGCGGACGCGCCCGGTCGCCCGCAGGGTGTCGAGCAAGCGACCGACGGCACGGTCGACCTCGGCCATCATGGCCGCGAGCACCGGCCGGTTGTCGTCGTGGTGGGCTCCCGGTTTCGCGGCGAAATGTGCCACGAGCGCCGCCGGCGCCATTTCGGGGCGGTGCAGGGCATTGTGGGCCACCACGCACAGGAAGGGTTGCGCGCGGGGGGCCGAGATGAAGCGGATGGCGCACTCCGTGATCTGATCGACGTGGTGCGCGTCGCGTTCGGGGTCCGCCTCGGAGCGCGGCTTCCGGGTGACCATGACCTCGTCAAATCCCTGCGATTCCGGGTCCGTCGGTCGCCCGGGCTGGTAATCGTAATCCAGCGCGAGATGCCATTTGCCGAAATGGCCGGTGGCGTAGCCCCGGGCCTTCAGCGCATCCCCAAACGTGACTTCCTCCACCGGGAGATAAGGTCGCCACGGCGGGGTCAGCAGCCGGGGAACGGGCGGCTCCGTGCCCGGGATGTAATTGGTGAGGTGGAGCCGTGCGGGGTGCCGGCCGGTGTAAAGCGCGGCCCGCGACGGCGAGCAAACCGGGCTGGCTCCGTAGGCTTGGGTGAACCGCACGCTCTCCCGCGCCAGGCCGTCAAGGCATGGCGTCTCATAGAACGCGTTGCCATAACAACCGAGCTGGTGCACGCCCATGTCGTCGACCAGGACGAGGAGCACGTTCGGCGGCGGCGCCGACGCGGGCAACCCGGACACTGGAACGGCGGCGGAAACCATCGGTGAATCAGGACGACGACTTTTGGGCCGCAGCGGCGGCAGCGTCCGCGCGGAGTTTGTGACTCCAGAAGGTCAGATCCTCGACGTTGTCCGGCAGGTAACCGCCGAACAGCCGGCTGGCGATCCAGCCGGTGGTGAACAGGACCAGATGCCCGAAGATTCCGATGAGGATTGGGTTCATGTCGAAGTTGAAGCCGAAGTCCACGAGGCGGGCCTTCGGCTGCGAGAGGATGGCCCAGGTCATGAACACCAGGCAGCTCGCCATGCCGACGTAACAGCCCCGGCGGGTTGCCGTGCGCGTGGCGAACCCGAGGGTGAACAATCCCAGGGTGCCGCCGGACAAGATCGCCGCGATGGTCACCGCCCGTTCCATCACCGGGGCGAGCCCCTTCTCCGGGATGAGCAAGACGGCGCACATCGCCGCCAGCACGCCACCGACGAAGATCATCGTGCGGCCGAACAGCAACCGCGCCTTGTCCGAGGCTTTGGGGAAGAAGATGGCAAAATAATCGGTGGTCGCGACGGTCGCCACGCTGTTCAGGTCGGAACTGGTGGTGGACATGGCCGCGGCCAGAATGGCGGCCACCACGAGGCCGAGCAGGCCGGTTGGCAGATAATGGGACATGAAGAACGGCATGACGTTGTCGCCCAATTCCGGGCCCGGCACCTTGGCGAGGGCGAAAAATCCGTAGAGGCACGAGCCGATGAACATGAAGGTGAAGAACACCGGCACGCAGATCAGCGCGCCGGTGAACGTGGCCTTGCTGGCCTCGGCATCGGTGCGGGCGATGAGGTAGCGCTGCACGAGGTGCTGGTCGGTGATGTAGCGGCGCGACCATTGCACCATGTAGGTGATGAGAAACAGCCATGCCGTCGTGGTCTGCGTGTCGAACAGGCTGCGCCACGAAAACTCCCAGGAACCGAACGAAAGCCGGCCGCCGCGCCAGGCCTCGCCCACCACGGCGAACGGTGCGCCCGCCTCCGGCGCAAACAGGAGCCGGCCGAGAAGGAAGGTGCCGCCCAGAATCAGGATCGTGCCCTGCGCCACGTCCGTCCAGACGACCGCCTTGATCCCGCCGAGCATGGTGTAGGCGGCGGTAAACAGCGTGACCCCGACGATCACGGTCCGCAGTTCCCAGCCCGTGAGCACGTTCACCGCGATCGCGGTGGTGACGAGGGTCACGCCAATGTCGAAGGTGCGGTCCGCGAGAAAACCGAACGACGTGTACAGCCGGCCGCCGAGACCGAACCGCTTGCCGATATATTCGTAGGCGCTCATGTGCACCACGCGGCGGTAGAACGGCACGATGACTTTGGCCACGAAGAGCAGAACGATCGGCAGCAGCAGATGGGGGAACAACAGGATCAGGCCCTTCTGGTAGGACGTGCCCGGATGCCCGACGAAGGTTCCCGTGCCGATGATGGTGCCCATCAGCGTGAACGCCACGACCCAGCCCGGTATGCTCTGGCCGGCCACGAAGAATTTCGCGGTGGTGTTCTGCCCGCGGGAAACGTAAATGCCGATGGCGGCAATCAGGATGAAGTAGACGGCTACGACGAGGATATCGATTATGCCTAAGCTCATGGGGTTTTTGGGTAACGACGGGGGAGAACCTGCTGCAGGGGGAAGGTTGGGCGCGAAAAGGGGCGCAGAAACGGAACGGCCAGGAAAAGGATCAGGGATGTCGGCTCAGGGAAGGGGCGTTTAGGATGAGCCCAGCCGGGCACCGAGCCCGGCGGGCACGCCCGGTTTCGGTGTGAAGGTGCGGAGAATCTCGAAGTATTTCGGCGCCTTGGTCACGGCATCCAGCCGCCCCCACAGGACGATTTCGCGCCCGGACGCCCGGGCGATCACGCGCCATTGGCCGCCTTTGCCCAGGTTGTCCGTCGCCCGGACCGCGCGACCCGTGTAGTCGTCGCCGCCCGCCGGCAGCGGCTCCCGGGTCACCAGCGTGGTCGTCATCGTCACCGGATCGAAGCGGAGATCCGCGAGTTCTCCGCGGACCGCATCGTCGAGAAAGACGTCTGCGACCGGACGATGGGGGCCGCCGGGCACCGCCGCTTCCGCCATGTTGCCGGCAAAGGTCACCCGCGCCTCCACCGGGCCGAACGGCCCCTTCAGGATGTTCCCGGTGAACCGGCTCGGGCCGAGGGACGCCTTGTCCTCCACGAAACGCCAGTCCTGCCACACGGTGTTCTGGTCGGCCGTGATCTCGGAGCGCTGCAGGTAGAATCCGCCCGCGTTTTCCGCGATCACGTTGTGCACCAGCCGCGCCCGCGTCTCCATCGTGATGCGCATGGCGCCGGAGTTCCGGGCGGAATTCGTGTTGCCGACGAATACATTGCGCTCGACGAGAATGTTGAAGTCTCCGGTCGCCGGATACGGGTCGAGCGGGGCGTCGTAGCGGTGCTCCTGGCCCCCGAGGAACAGGCCCCCGGCGTCGTCGCCACCCTCGTTGGCGACAAAAACGTTGCGACGGATGCGCGGGGCGGACCAGAGGGCGACGAAGACGCCGCCGGCGTCGTTCCGGGTGAGCGCCTCGTTGGCGACGACGATGTTGTCCTCAAACACGCCCGCCGAGTGGTCAAAGTAGGACACCGCGCCGCCGTCGGAACTGCGCATCGGATCGTCGAGCCCGGCGCGGTTGTTGGCGAAGACATTGCCTGCGACGTGCGGCCGCGCGCCGCGGTCGCTGGCCAGCGCGGCGCCGCGGCCGCAGTCGGTCGTGTTGGCGTAGAAGAGACAGTGCTCGATCCGCGGCGCGGCGCCGTTCAGGCACATGATGCCGCCGCCGTCATGGGCGGTCTCGTGCAACAGGGCCGGATGCCACGGGACCGGCCGGAGCGTGCGGTTGCCCGTGAACACGCAGTTGACAATCGTCGGCGACGTCCCGTCGCAAAGCAGCGCGGCACCTTTGCCCCGCACGCTCCCGTTGACAAAATGGAAGCCATCCACGCGAGCGTTGTCCGCCCCAAACGCGATGCGCTGCTGCCCGGCGCCGTCCCATTGCGAGGCGTGGAGCAGAACGTCGCGCCCGCCACCCGGCGCGGCGAACCCGCCGAAGAGATCGACGTGGGCCTTGAGCGCCAGCGTCGGCTCCTGGAAGCGCCCACGGGACACCAGCACGGCCACGCGCCCGGCGGCGGTGGGCCGGCCGGCCGCCTCGAGCGCCGCACTGATGCTGGCCAACGGCTTGGCGACCGAACCTACGCCCTTGATGTCGTCGCCCAGCGCTTGATCGACATAAAGCACCTTCCCGTAGCCCGACAGATCCACCGCCGCCGTGGGCAGCGGGCCCGGAGGCGCGGCCGAGACCGCCAACCATCCCAGGATCCCGCCCGCCAAGAGCCGCCACCCTTTGGACACAACCCGGCTGCACATTCCAAGGTCGGATTGGTTCATGTAAACGCTGCGCAGGTTACGCGGTTGGCTCGACGACCGCCACGGAGCCGCCCTCGACGAGGCTGGGCTCCACCAGGACTTTGGTGGGGATGTTGTCGGTCTTGTTGAGGATCCGCCAGAACAGCTCCTGCACGGCGCGTCGCCCGATCGCCTCGGCCCGCACGTCCAGGGTGGTGAGCGGCGGATTGAGCCCCATCACCAGCGGCTTCTCGTGGTTGAACGACAGAAGGCTGACGTCGGTGCCGACCCGCAGGCCGCGTTGGCGGAGGGCGGCGTAGAGTTGGACCGCGATGCTGTCGGCGCTGACGATGATCGCCGTGGGGCGTTCGGCCGGTGGCAGGGCCTCCCAACGCTCGAGCAGCGGCATGACCTCCGCGGGTCGCGTGATTGCGGCCAAGGGCCATTTTACCGGCTCCGACTGGGGCTTTTCGAAATGCCGCAGGCTCATGTCGAGACGTTGCACATGCGAGGCCAGGGCGCGCTTCAAACCTTCCGACCGGGTCTGGCCGAGCCGGGGATGCAGATAGCCCAGCCGCCGATGGCCGCGGGCATGGAGATAGTCCACCGCGATTCGCGCCCCGACATCGAGATCCACGCCGCAAACGTCGCCTTCCCCCGAGTCGGGCCGGCCGAGCAACCAGACGTGCGGAACCCGGTTGATCGCCTCGACCAGCGCGGGGCTCGCGCACAGCCGGAGGTCGCCCAGCAGCGGGCTTTTCACGATGAGCCCGTCCACCTGGTTCTTCGCGAGAAAAACCGGCACCCGATCGGCGTTGGGCACGTTGGCCAGCATCAGGTTCATCCCCTCGGCGGCCATCGCCAGCTCCACTCCGTGGATGGCCTCGGTGATCACGGGCAGATGCGTGAGTGAATCATCCATGCCCAGCAGCAACAGGCCGAATGTACCGCGCCGCCGATAGCCACCCTGGCCGTCCGTGACCATCCCGCCCTTGCGCCGCTTGCGCAGCGGCTTGTAGCCTATCTTCGCCACCGCCTCCATTACCCGTTTGCGGTTCTCCGACCCAACCGCGTCCGGGGTGTTCAAGACCCGTGAGACGGTCCCGACCGACACCTCGGCTGCCGCGGCAACATCTAACACCGTCGGTGGGGTGGCAGTCGGAGGACGCGTGGGGCGATTCACAAAGCAGTTAACTGCCCATCGCGCGGCGGCGGGCAAGAAAAAAATGAAATAAGAATTTGAAATTGTTTTTCACCTGAGCGATCGGTCCCATTGGATGCCTCGGACTGGATCTGTTCTGTTCCGCCTGCGTCCGCGAAAGAAAATCGAAGTCACTCCGGAATCTGGCCATCACTTGCTGTCTTCACGGGGTCGCGAACTCCTTGCCCGCCTGGCGTCTTATTTCCTTATATTTCAGAGTGGTGTTCTCACGTTCCAACCAATTCTTCCCCGAGCCTGATGAATCCGTCGAACGCCGATTTGAGCGTGAGCCGACGGGCACCAAGGGGTGGGCCGGGCGCTCCGCGCGCGGCCATAAGCGCGTCT
>JBIJCX010000186.1:0-15459 GCA_044344465.1 Opitutaceae bacterium | reverse complement strand
CGGGGGCGGGGGGGGGGGCGGTGCCGGGCGGCGGGCCCCCGGCCGGGCCCCCCCCCCCCCGCCCCACCTCTTCGACGGCATGGATCCGTTTTGTCATTCCTCCCGGTTGGGTTTACGATCAACCTGCTCCCGCCATGAAAATTGCGCTGCTTCTCCTGCTTGCCGTGGTGCCGTTGTTCGGCGCCGCCCCGACGCCCGCCCTGCCGCCGCTCGCTACCCCCGGTTGGCGGTTCGAGGAATTGCGTCGCTTCAAGGCTCCCGAGGCCCGCCAGGGCGTCGTCGTCGATCGCGAGTTCATCTACGTCATCACGAACCACGCCATTGGCAAATACCGCAAAGACACCCATGCGCGCGTCGCGGGTTGGGAGGGACCCGACGGCGGGCCGATCATCCACCTCAATGCCGGCACCCTGTTCGAGGGCCGGCTCCTCGGCGTGCATTCGAACTATCCCGGCGTGCCCATGCTCAGTTCGCTCGAGATCTTCGACCCCGCCACCCTCCAGCACAGTGGCACGCACAGCTTCGGGCGCATGGATGGATCGTTTACGTGGCTCGACCGGCGCAAGGGCCGCTGGATTGCCTGCTTCGTACATTATGGCAACCGGGGGGCTGAGCCCAACCGCGACTCGACCTGGACGCAGATTCTCGAACTGGATGACGAGTGGCGGCGCACCGCGGGCTGGGCGCTGCCGGCCGATCTGATCGAACGCTTCGGCGGGCGCGGCTTCAGCGCGTCGGGCGGCGCCTTTGGGCCCGGCGGTCACCTCTATGTCACCGGCCATGACAACACCGAGATGTATGTCCTCGCCTTTCCCACCGCCGGCTCGGTGATGAGATGGATCGCCACGTTTTCGATTCCGGCCGAAGGCCAGGCCTTCTGCTTCGATCCGGAACGGCCCGACCTGCTCTATACGATTCTCAAGCGCACCAGCGAGGTCATCATCGGTCGCGTGCACACGCCCTGACCGGCGGGAAAAACTAAAACACCGAAAGCGCCTGCGCGCTTTCGAGGACCACCCAGGCGCAGCCGCCTGCCACCGCGAGTCGGAAAACGGTGCGCATCAGTTTGCGCCCGCGCAGCACGGCGTCGTGCGCATCCGAGTTGAGCTGCCGGCGGTTGCTCTGCGCCATGAAGCTGACGAACTGCGGGTCGCGAAACCGGCCACGGGAGTCGCGCCTTAGGCCGAGTCGGAGCGACGGACGGTGGCAGAGGTTGAGCAGGAAACGCAGCACGGGCACAATCGATTGAAATTTGAGGTGGTTTTTTCAAGGCGAAAGCCGCTACCGTCCCGCCGTTTCACGTCTTTTTACCCACCACGATGCACCACTTCCACTATTCCGGGCACGATCTCCACTGTGAGTCGGTCGACCTCGCGGCGGTCGCCAAGCTCTACGGCACCCCGACCTATGTGTACAGCGCCGCCACGATGGAGGATAACTACCGGCGGCTTCGACACGGACTGACCGGGCTCGACGTGCAGCTCTGTTTTGCGATGAAAGCGAACTCGAACCTGGCCGTCGTGCGGCACTTCGCCAATCTCGGTGCCGGCTTCGATCTCGTGAGTGGCGGTGAGATCCGCCGCGTGCTGGCGGCCGGCGCCGACGTGCGGACGAGCGTCTTTGCCGGCGTCGGCAAGACGGAGGCCGAGATCAAGCTGGCGCTCCAGAACGGCATCTTTTCGTTCCACGTCGAAAGCGAGCCGGAGCTGGCCCGGATCAACCATGTCGCCGGCACGCTGGGCCTGAAGGCGCCGATCGCGATCCGGGTCAACCCGGATGTCGACGCCCACACGCACGCCAAGATCACCACGGGCAAGAGCGACAACAAGTTTGGCATCCCGTTGAAGTATGCCGGGGCGGCCTATGAGGCCGCGGCGAAGTATCCGCACCTCGCGATCAAGGGGGTGCAAATGCACATCGGCTCGCAGCTCACGTCGGTGGCGCCGTTTGTCGAGGCGGTCGAGAAGGTCGGGCCCTTCGCCGCGGAACTGAAGGCGAAGTACGGCATCACGTATTTTTCGATCGGCGGCGGCATGGGCATCGTCTATCGCGACGCCCTCGCCAGCGGCCAGCAGGCGTGGTGGGACGCGCAGCCGCCCGACAAGCGCCCGTTGACCCCCGAGAGTTATGGCGCGGCGTTGGTGCCGTTGCTGCAGCCACTCGGATTGAAGATCCTCCTCGAACACGGGCGCTTCATGGTCGGCAACGCCGGCGTGCTGCTCGCGCAGGTCGAGCACCTGAAGCGGGGCGCGGGGAAGAACTTCCTCGTGGTGGATGCGGCCATGAACGATCTCATCCGTCCGGCCATGTACGAAAGCTACCACGAAATCGTGCCGGTGCACCGCGACTCCTCGCGGCGTTCGCTCACGGCCGACATTGTCGGCCCGATCTGCGAGAGCGGCGACTGTTTCGCGAAGGATCGGCCGATTCAGGAGGTGGGCGAGGGCGAGCTGATCGCTTTCATGAGCGCGGGCGCCTACGGCTACGCGATGGCGAGCCGCTACAACACCCGTGGCATGGCGGCCGAGGTTTTGGTGAAGGGCAGCGCCTTCGAACTGGTCAACGCGCGTGAGAGTTTTGAACAGATTGTCGCCGGGGAGAAGATCCCGGCGTTTTTGAAATGAGGGGTTTTTGCTGCGCAAAACCCCTATCCGTGGTTGAAACTCCGGCATGAATCTTGCGGTCATCGGCGCCGGCGCCTGGGGCACGGCCTTCGCATTGCACCTGGCGCGGGGAGGCCACGGCGTTGCGTTAGTCCCCCGCCGGTGCGAACAGACCCGCTTGCTCGCCGAGCACCGTGAGAATGTCGAATATCTCCCAGGCGTGGTGTTGCCGGAGTCGATCACCATCACCTCCGACCTGGCGTCCGCGCTCACCCAGCCCGAGGTGATCCTGCTGGCCTGTCCGGCTCAGGCCTTGCGCCAGACGTGTGCCCGGGTGCGCGGCGCCCTGACGGCCGCGGCCTCGGTGCGGTTGGTGCTCAGCCTGGCCAAGGGACTCGAACTGGACACGCATTTGCGCCCGTCCGAAATCATGGCAGAAGCTCTGCCCGGGATTCCGGTTGGCACATTGACCGGGCCGACCAACGCGCTGGAGGTCGCGCGCGGTCAACCGGCGGCGATGGTGCTGGCCGCCGCGCCTCCGGGACCCTGGGCGGTGGACGTGCAGTCCGCGATCAGCGGCGCCACGCTGCGCATTTACACCACCGACGATCTCCCCGGGGCGGAATTCGGCGGCTGCCTGAAGAACATCTACGCGATCGCCGCGGGTTGCTGCGACGGACTGAAACTCGGCGACAACGCCAAGGCGGCCCTGCTCACGCGGGCCCTGGCGGAAATGGTGCGCGTGGGCGTGGGGCTGGGCGCGCGGGCGGAAACGTTTTACGGGTTGAGCGGATTCGGCGATCTCATCGCGACCTGCTATGGCGACTGGAGCCGCAACCGCGATTTCGGCCGGCGCATCGGGGAGGGTGGGGTGGTCACGGAGTTGATGGCTCACCGGCGGACCGTGGTCGAGGGGTACAAGACGACTGAGTCGTTCTTCGGCTTGTGCCGGGAAAAGGG
The DNA here is from genome assembly GCA_044344465.1 of Opitutaceae bacterium. Taxonomy (GTDB): domain Bacteria; phylum Verrucomicrobiota; class Verrucomicrobiia; order Opitutales; family Opitutaceae; genus ER46. The sequence continues at coordinate 11,896 of JBIJCX010000186.1, read as the reverse complement.
CATCGACGCGCCGATTTTGGGCCAGGTTCACGCCATCCTTTTCGAGGGCAAGCATCCGGCCGCGGCCCTCACGGCCCTGATGACGCGTGGGCTCAAACGCGAGACGGTGACGGTAGGGTGAGTCTGATTTGATCGTGGAGGGCCGAGCTCCGTCGAGGCCGAAATGCCACCGATAGCGAAGTGGCTTTTTCCCATGACCATGCCGGAGAAAAGGCTGCATAGCCGGTTCGCAAACCCGGTGCACGCGGAGCCGCGGGGAGCGCGGAGGACAACAAACGTTTCTCCGCGAGCTCCGCGGCTCCGCGTGAGAAAATCAACCGTTCGTTTCGAACCATAGGTTGGTTTCTGCACTCGGATTGTCAGACGGCCTCGACGGAGCTCGGCCCTCCAGTGACAGGCGAAATTCAAAAACGCCGTAATAATTCTGGCCAAACGGGCGGTTTTGCGCCGGATCGTGGCGCACCCCATGTCGATCTTCCCCGTCTATATTCGCGTGTGCCTCGGCCTTGCTGCCGTCGGCGTCTTGCCATCGCGCGCGGCCGGCGCCGCGGCAAAAGGCGCGGCGAATGACGTGCGCGAGGGACACGTGCGCGTCGAGATTTGCGAACAGGGCTTGTCAGCGGCTCCGGTCTGGCCCGCGCAGCCGATCGTGACCGAACGCTACTTCGAGGACGTTTTCGGTTTGTTCGAGCTGCCGCAGAAATATGTTTCCACCGGTGTGCGCGGCGATCGGGCGTTTCCCACGTTGGTGCGGGCCTCGGCCGAAGTGCGGCTGCCCGCCGGCCGGCACCGCCTGCTGCTGCGTTCGCGGGGCATGGCGCGACTGCTGATCGACGGGAAACAAATCCTCGAGACTCCCTTCGCCCAGCCCGCCGCCTACAGCCTCGGCAACGGGGGCGAATTGCCGGTCGGGCCGCAGGACACCTACCTCAACCTCGGTCCGGATTTTCGTTTCGCCCCGCCGGGAAACCGCGAGGCCTGGATCGAGTTCGAGAGCTCGGGCCAGCCGGCGCTCGTCGTGCTCGAGACGATCATCGGCGGCATCGAGCCCAAGAGCAAAAAGCCGTTTCGACCCGAACTGGGCGAAACGGTCGTCGCGTTTTCGCCGGCGGGCTCCGAGTCGTGGTGGCTGCTGTCACCCGGCCGGCGCACCGTGTCGTACTCCGATGACGGTTGGACGGCGTATGAACGCGAGCGCCGGGTGCGTCTCGCGGCCATCAACGCCCAGGCGCGCGCCGCCAAACGCGCGGACACCGCGGCCTATTGGGCATCGCGCCGCCGCGCGGCCGCCGCCTGGCTCGACTCCACTCCGGACGTTTCGGTGCCGAAATTGCCGCGGGGATTTCCGGCGGCGAATGCCATCGATCATTTCATTGCCGACCGCGTCGTCCGCGTCTCGGCCGAATACGAACCGTTGAAAAAAGGCGGCGTCGATTTTTTCCGCGAGGTCAGGCCCGTGCTCGAGGCGCGGTGTTTCGGCTGCCACCAAGGGACGAAGGTGAAGGCCGGACTCCGGCTCGACAACCGCGCCGACGCCTTAAAGGGCGGCGAGGGCGATGGTCCCGCCGTCGTCCCCGGACACCCGGAAAAAAGTCCGCTCTTCCAGCGGGTCACGAGCGAAGATGCCGAGGAAGTCATGCCGGCGAAGGGCGACCGCCTGCTGCCGAAGGAAATCGAAAGTCTGAAAAAATGGATCGCGGAAGGGGCGGCATGGCCGGCGTTTCAGGTGGCGAACTTCAACTTCACGCCGCTGGCCGACGACCTGACTTTTCTGCGGCGCGTGACCCTCGACACGGTCGGCGTGGTGCCGACCGAGGCCGAGATCGCGGCCTACCTCGCCACTCCCGCAAGCCAGCGGCGCCGTCAAGCGATCGCGCGTCTGCTCGCCGATCCGCGCTGGGCGGACAATGGCATGGGCTACTGGCTCGATGTGCTCGCGGAAAATCCGAACCTGATCAACCCGACGCTCAACAACACCGGCCCGTTCCGCTGGTGGATTCACGAATCGCTCCTCGACAACAAGCCGCTCGATCTCTTCGTCACCGAACTGATCCGCCAGGAAGGCAGCGAGCGATTCGGCGGCCCCGCCGGATTCAGCGTCGCCTCGCAGAACGATGTGCCGATGGCCGCGAAGGGCATCATCGTCGGCTCGGCGTTCCTCGGGGTGGAGATGAAATGCGCGCGCTGCCACGATGCTCCCCTGCACGCATCCAAGCAAAAGGATCTCTTCCAACTCGCCGCCATGCTGGGCACGAAGTCGATCAAGCTCCCGGCGACGAGCAGCGTCGCGCTGGAGCATCTGCGGCTTGGGGGCCGCGAGCCGATGATCGAGGTGACGCTCGCTCCGGGCACCTCCGTGGCCCCCGCGTGGCCGTTCGCACAATTCTGCGACGAGCCGGTCGCGGCAGCGCTGGCCGAACGTCCGGACGATCCGCGCGACCGGCTCGCGGCGCTCGTCACCGCGCCGCAAAACGAGCGATTTGCCCAGGTGATGGTGAACCGCCTCTGGCAACGTTTCATGGGCCGCGGTCTCGTCGAGGCCGTGGGCGATTGGGAAAAAGGCGCGCCCTCGCATCCCGAGCTGCTGCGCTGGCTGGCCCGCGAACTCGTCCGCTCGGGCTACGATGCCAAGGCCATCGCCCGCCTCATCTTCGAGTCGCACGCCTATCAGCGCGCCTCCGATCCCTCACTCGCGGAGACCGGTCCGCTCTTCACGGCGCCGGCGCCGCGGCGTACTTCCGCCGAGCAACTCGTGGACTCGGTCTTTGCCGCCACGGGCAAGTCTTTCGCGCTCGAGTCCGTCAACCTCGACGTCGACAGCGTGCGCACGATCGACAACGCGCTCGACCTCGGAGAGGCGAGCCGCGCCTGGATGCTCGCCTCGACGTCGAACGAGCGCGATCGCCCGAGCCTGATGTTGCCGCGCATCCAGGCCGTGGCGGAAGTCATGGAGGTTTTCGGCTGGCGCGGCGCGCGGCCCGATCCCGGCAGTGGCGTGCGCGAGGTCGCCGCCAACGTCCTGCAACCTGCGCTGTTGTCGAATGGCACCATGATGACCTGGCTCGCGTCGCTCAGTGACGATCATGGTCTGACGCGTTTCGCGCTGGAAGCGCAACCCGTCGAGGCGTTCGTGGACCGGCTCTTCCTCCGCCTGTTCACCCGGCGGCCGACCGCGAAGGAGCGATCGTTCTATGCCGGCGTCCTTCGACCGGGCTACGACGCGCGGGTAATGCCGCCGCCGGCCGATGCCGCCGCGCCGGCTTCGCCCCGCGTGCGACCGAAGTACGTGGCGTGGTCGAATCACATGAAGAGCGAGGCCAACACGTGGCGCCTCGCCGAAGAGGCGGCCGCGCGCCGCGGCGATCCGCCGACCCAACGGTTGGAAGCCGGCTGGCGCCGCCGGTTTGAAGACGTACTCTGGGCCCTGTTGAACGCGCCCGAATGGACGCACGTGCTATGAACCGTCGTGAATTCCTTGCCCAGTCCGCCGCGCTCGCCGCCACCGCCGCGCTGCCGCGGACATTGGGAAACCCGCTGTCCCTCGTCGGCCCTCCGCGCGGCCACGCCGAACACTGCATCTTTATCTGGCTTGGCGGCGGCATGTCGCAGATCGACACCTTTGATCCCAAGGCGCGCGGCCAGGGCAAGTCGAAGCCGTCGAAACCCGGCTCCGATTACGACCTGATCGACACGGCCGTGCCCGGGGTGCGGTTCACCGAGCACCTCGCCCAGACCGCGCGATTGGCCGACCGGATCACGGCCGTGCGGACGGTCAATCACCGTCTCGGCATCGAGCACGCCCTCGCGACGAACTTCGTTCACACCGGGCGCCCCGTGAGCGGCAGCACGATCTATCCGTCGCTCGGCTCGGTGATCGCGCACGAGCGCGGCGCCGCGAGTTCCGACGTACCCGCGTATCTGCTGATCGGATATCCCAGCGTAAGCCGCGGGCCGGGCTTCCTCGGCGCGCGGCACGGTTACATTTACCTGGTCGACACCGAGTCCGGCCCGGCGGGCTTCAGCCGGCCGGCCGGGATCGACGCGGAGCGCGCGGCGGCCCGGCAGCGGCTGCTCGCGCCGCTCCAGGAGCGGGCGGGGCAGGATGCGGCCCTGGCCGATTACGCGGAAGTGCAGCGCGAGGCGCTGCGGCTCGCCGGCCCCGGTTTCATGCGGCACTTCAAGCTCGCGGAGGAACCCGCCTCCGTGCGGCAGCGCTACGGCGGCGAGTTTGGCCAGCGCTGCCTGCTGGCGCGGCGGCTCGTCCAGGCCGGAGTGCGCTTCATCGAGGTCTCGCACAATCTCAATTTCATCAATGGCGCGGGCTGGGACACCCACAATGCCGGCCAGTTGAACCAGCACGTCCTGATCCGGGAGTTGGATACGGCGTTGTCGGCGCTGATCGCTGATCTCGAGGCGCAACGAATGCTCGACCGCACGCTGATCGTGATCGGCACCGAATTCGGACGGCCCGGGCAGTTCGACGGCGGCGGCGGGCGCGGCCATCAGTCCGCGGTTTTCAGCCTGGTGCTGGCCGGCGGCGGGCTGCGGCATTGCGGCGCCTATGGGGTGACAAACGAATTCTCCGGCAAGCCGGTCGAGCACGCCGTGTCCGTGCCCGATTTCCACGCCACGGTTTACGCCGCGCTCGGGATCAACCCGGGCAAGGAGTTGTTCAACGCCTCGCGTCCCGTCCCGATCACGGACGGCGGCAAACCGATCGCGGCGCTGTTCGGGTAGGGGAGGGCGAATCCGCGCGAAGGGGAAGTCGACCCCGAGCGCTTCAAGGGCAATGGCGGCGAGCCCGATAACCTTTTTCTGGCCGGCGACCCGGTTGGATCGACACTTGACTGATGGCGCAAAGGTTGCGTTTCTATACCTGTGACGTTTGAGTTCGACCCAGTGAAATCAGAGTCCAACCAGGCGAAACACGGAATCGACTTCGTTGCGGCTCAGGCACTCTGGAACGATGCATCACGCTTGGAAACACCCGCGCAAAGCACCACCGAACCGAGGAGCCAGGTTCTCGGCCTGGTTGACGGAAAGCTTTGGTCCGCGTTCATCACCTACCGCAAAACAGGAATCAGGATTATCTCGGTACGCAGCGCCCGGGATGAGGAAAAGGAGAGATACCATGGCCGCTAAAAGAAAAATGACCGCCGCAGAGCTGGACGCGCTTCACGATTCCGGTGAAGAGATCACCTCGCAGCTCGACCTTCAAGCCGCCCGTCGTCCCGGGCTGGAGATTCAGCGCGTGAATGTCGATTTTCCCCGCTGGATGGTCGAGTCGCTCGACGACGAGGCCGGGCGACTGGGGATTCCACGGCAGTCGGTGATTAAATTTTGGATCTCCCAGTGCCTGGAGGGGAAAGTCCGGAAGCCGGTCAATCGGGCGGCTGACTGATCGCGTGGATCATTGCTCCGGTTGATCGTGCGCTACCCGGAACTTGGGGCGGAGTGTCCATCGGAAGCGTGAGGAAACAGTGGGGCCATTCTTGTGCTTTTTGGGGCTTACCCTCCTGCTGCTTGCCGGTGTCGGGCTGCGGCAATGCGGCGTCCTACGGTTTTCTCGTTTGCTTCAGGAGCTCCGGCTGCCCGGCACGGTCGAGGTGTTTCTGCAATAGCGCCTTGGTCGCTTCCGTTGTGTCGTAGGCGAGCAGCCGGTTCGCCAGCGTTCGCGCATCCGCGAGTTCGCCGGCGCCTGCGAGCACCTCGACGTTTTTTGCCGCGGAGGTGATCACATAGTTGCGGTTCGCCTGTTGCATTCGGTCGGCGTTCGGCATCGCCGCGATTTCAGGTCGCTCCCGCGCGCTCATTTCAAACGAAGAACGCATCATTGCATACGGCCTTCCCTGCAGCGCATCGCGGTAGCGTCCGACTTCGAGCAACTGATCGAATACCACGCTTCCAAGACTCCTGCGTCGCGCATCATCGGGCGGCAATTGGTCAAACGCCGCCAGCGTCCGCGCATTCTCGTTTAGTACCCGGTTGATGGCTCCAAAGGTCGAAGCCGCATCGTAATCGCTGGCGCTGGCCGCCATCCGCTTTTCTGCCGCGTCACGTCGTTCCCGCAACGCAGCCAGCGCCGCCGGATGCTGCTCACCGAGCTTGGCGATCAGGCTCAATAGAAAGCTCTGCCGTACTCCCCCGTAGGACGAAACCCGCAACATACCCTCGTCGTAGCACCAGAGATACTCCCTGAGTGCCTCCTCCGGCTGGCCCGTGCGCGCCAGTTCCTGCGCCCGCTTGTAGCGGGCCTCGACCAGATCGCGTGTAATGGGCACGGCGGCCGCGACAGCCTGCGCGGTCTGTACCTTCTGCACGGCACTGAGGAGTTTCGCGTTGTCCTCCTCCGCCGCGGACGCCCGCTTTGACTGCGCTTCCAGCCGGCCCTCCAACTCTCGCAGCTTGGCGCGCAACCCAGCCCGCTCCCCATCGGCTGCGGCGAGCGCGGACCTCGTTTCGTTCAAGGCTTTCGCCTCAAACCAGACCGCGCCGACCGCTAGGCACGTGCATCCTCCCATTACTCCGAGGGCAAGTTTTGATGTGCTCATGAGTCCAAGAAAAGTTGCCCCCGCCGTGCCCGCTGCGGTGGCCGCGCCTGTCATCGCCGCCGCCGTCACACTCGCCGCCAGCCCAGCCGGCGCCGCCACGCCAGCCTGATTCGCCAGCGCCACCGCCAGCGCCGCGCTCGTCGACGTGATGCCCCGGCGTGCGAGGAGTGCCTGCATCTTGTCCAGCGCCCGCCCGACCCGCACCCGCGCCGTATCCTCGGTCAAGGAAAGTCTCGCACCGACTTCGGCGAACGGCCGGCCTTCGAAGAAACGCATCAGCACCGCCTCGCGATCGCGTTCGTCGAGGGCGTGCAGCGCGTCGTCAATCGCGGGCCGCAGCCGTTCCCAGTCGGTCACCGGGGCGGAATCGTGCGTGAGTTCGTGCATGAGGTGGGACTCCTGTTCTCGAAAAAACCGCCGCCGCTCGGCGCGTTTCGCTTTCGCTGCGGCAAAGCGCGTGCTGGTATAGAGCCAGCCGGTGATCACGGGCCGGTGCAGGAGCGATCCCGCCTTGCGCGCGAGATCGGTGAACACCGTCTGCGTCACATCCTCGGCGAGCGTCGCATTGCCGCCCGTCTGGCGCAGCGCGGCGTGGTAGACGAGGTTGATGTGATGCCGCACGAGCGCGGTGAAAGCCTCCTCCGATCGTTCCTCGGCGTAGCGGCGGAGCAGTGCGATGTCGTCGATCATGGCGTGGTACCCACTATCACCCGTCGAGGCGAAAATCGGACAACAAAATTACCGCGCGTTAGAGGCCGCGTCTGGTCAGTGGAAATTCTTGCCGTCGAGCCAAACTGGCTGCCGGCGTCAGCCGGCCTGCGCGTGTTTCCACTCCTGCGCGAGGCCAAGCTCGGCGCTGGCGCCCTCGAGCATGACCTGGTCAATGTTCTCCGGATTGACGAGCAACATGCCGCGGATGTCGCGCAGGTGTTTGTCGCCTCCGCCTTCGCGAAAGAATTCGAGTTTCCACAAGATAACATATTCGGGCGGCGCAAACCAAACCTCGTCGCCGTCGATTCGGCCCAGACGCCGGTGCTCGAAAGCCCAGCTCCAATACGGGTGCCGGCGCGACGGATAAAAATCCGCCTTCTGGCCGCTCGCAAAATGGATGATGTTGAAATGTCCGCGCGTCGGCCGTCCGAGCTCGACCGCCAGCACATCGGACGGTGGCACGTAAAAGTCTGCCGCGGAAAAAAGCCCGGCCAAAACCTCTGCCTCTCCTGCGGCGAGATGCACGACCAGGTCGACATCCATCGTCAGCCGCGGCTCGCCATAATAGATCGACGCCAGCGAGCCGGATACCATGTAGCGCAGTCCCGACTCGTGCAGCGGCCGCACAAACAGGCCGAAAAGATCAGGTGTGTCCACGCAGGTAGATGTCGGCGAGTTCGCGATTGATGCGCTGTTCCGTCCAGGCGGGATGTTGGGTGCGCAAAGCCTCGCGTTTCCACCGTCGGGCCTTGCGCCGAAGTTCAGCCGCCAGCTCCGAGCGGCCCGAGCTGCCCATCTCTCGCCACGCCTTTATCTGCAGCGGATGGGGCGCATCGGAAACTGGGGAATCGGGCAGTGCGTTCACCCTCGCAACCTGCGACGTTCGCGCCGGGCGTGCAAGCGCGCGCTCATCAAGCCGCGCGCGCCCGCCGGAGGCGGCGAAACGATTCAATCGACGACACGTGCAGGGTGTGAATGTCGATCGTTCCGCCGCTGTCGTTGACGATCGTAATCGTGCGCAACTTCGGAACCACTCCCGCATGATCCGCCGTCGGCACGTCGTAAGCCCGCCCGCTCGTCGTCACGATCCGAAACGGCACAAACGGGGTGCGCGTCATCCGTTCCTTGATCATGGCAAAGAGAACGGTCGAGAAACAGCCTCTGCTCGGAAGGTGGGCCGGGCGCTCCGGCGCGCGGCCTTCCGGGGTGCAACGAGTAACTAACCGAAAGAAAGGCCGCGCGCGGAGCGCCCAGCCCACCTTTGCCGAGCCACCCACCGTGTTTCCTTCCTGCGGTATAAAAACTTGTTTTGCGATGGGGGCTGCATCGTTACGGCCGAGGCCGGCGCCTTGCGCAACGGTCCGGTCTGCCTTAATCGGCGCCGACGCGCAGCCCAGGCACACGGGAAATCCCGGCGTCGCGGGGCTGGATTTTCGGAGCGAACCTCATATCTTTCGGTGACTGCACTGCGTCAGAGCGGTCTCCTCAACTATCATGAACCTTCGCCCTCTTTTCCGCCGCCTGGGTCTCGTTATCGGCAGCTTCGTCGCGGCGCTCCTCTCGCCCGAGGTCTGCGCGCAGACCGGCGGCGGGGCCGGAGCGGGCGGGGCCATCAATGCGGGCAACATCGCCAACATCATCAACAACCTCCCCCCCGGCACGAATGTCGGCAACCTCATCAACAACCTCCCGGCCGGCACCAACATCGGGAACATCGCGGATATCATCAATAATCTGCCCCCCAACCTGAACCTGGGGAACCTGGCCAACATCGGCGGCATCGGCAATCTTGGCGCCAGTTCCTCGCCCGGCACACCCACGATCGTCGCCGCCACCGGCGTGCTCACCGGCGAGAGCGCCCAGGCCGCCGCCATTATTCCGGGGCAGTCGATCGCCGCGCTGGGCGCCGGCGGGCAACCGGATCCGACCAATCCCACCACGTACGAATGGACCATCGCCGGAGGGAAAATCACGTCGGGCACGAATACCGCGGCGGTGACGTTTGTCGCCGACACGCCCGGCATCGTCACGCTCAGTGTCCATGTTGTCACGGGTGGCACGTTCTACGACGCCTCCACCACCGTCACGGCGATCTCTCCCGCGCTGGCGGGCACCATCGCCGCCCCCGCCACCGCCGCCACGGGTGCTGCGACCTTCACGGCGAGCGTCCCGCCCGCCAGCAGCGGCGATCGCACGTTCGTGTGGACGGTCAGTGGCGATGCCAGCATCACGCGGGGTCAACGCACCGATACCATCACGATCCGGCCTGGCACCCCCGGGCTCAAGGAAATCTCCTGCGCCGTCACGCTGCAACGGCTGGCCACCGTCAATGTCCGCACCTTTCTCTTCGTCACCGGTAGCGGGCCGACGGTTAATGTCACGGTCAACGGCGGCAGCGGCGGCGGGACGTGGTCGGGCGGCTCGCGCATCGACGTATTCGCCAATCCACCACCGGCCGGCCAGGTGTTCGATAAGTGGATCGGCGATACCAACGCCTTCACGCCGGCCGGAGCCACGCCCGAGACCGCCCGGCTCCTCGCGCGGATCGCCCACCAGGTGGTCACGGTGCCCAATAACGCGATCGCGCTCACGGCCACTTATAAGCCGGCGTCCGCGTGGACGCCGACGACCGTCGCGAACTTCAACCCGCAGACGCAATCGAACGCCGCCGGCGCGGCGGGCACCGGCAGCACGACGCTCACCTACTACATTCCGCCGGCGGCGCAGGGTCTCGTGTTTCTCCTCCATGAGACCGGTGGCCAGGCCGGCGATTGGTTCACCTCGCCCGAGCAGATTCTCCTCGGGCGGGATCTGGTCGCCGCCGGTTACGGCGTGGCCGCGCTGAGCAGCCTCAATCGCACCACGGGCGCCTGGGTCGCCACGCCTGCGCTCGCGGGCAACCTCGACGCCCTCAACCACGCCGCCGCCCTCGACAAATTCGCCCGGGACGGCGTGCTGGCGGCGAACCGGCCCGTCTTTTTCCTCGGCCTCGCCGAGGGCGGCAACGCCGGCGTGGCCTTCGCCGAAATGCTCGCGGCCGCCACACCCGTGCGCCCCGTGAAGGGCGCGGTGCTCTACTGCGCGGCCGGCACGGAGGCGCAGGCGGTCACTTCGAAACTCCCGCAGTTTTTCGCGCTCGCGGCCAACGACGAGAATCTCGGCGCCGCCGGCAACGCCGCGGCGCGCGCGAACTCGCAGCTCATGGCCGGACGCGGCCTGGTCACGGGCGTCGTCAGCAATGCTCCCTCGCCCGTCTTGCCCGGCCGCTTCCTCGCGCTCGGCGGCAGCGGCACCCCGTTCACCACCACCGACGCGCAGGCGATTCATGCCGCGCTCAAAACCGCGGGCCTGCTCGACTCCAACAATTACCTCAAAGCCATCCCAATCTCCGACGCGCTCAGGGCGGCTTTGCCCGCCGCGTATCAGGCGCGGACCGGCGATGTCGCCGCCGAACTGGGCGTCGCGTACGCCGCGCGGCAGTTCTTTAGCGATGCCAATGCGCGCGTGATCGATTTTCTCAACCATCGTGTCGCCGACACGCCGGCGCCCGCCCCGGGCCGGCTCGTCAACCTTTCCACGCGCACCGTCATTGCGTTCCTCGGTGACACCTTCGCGCTCGGTTTCAACATTTCCGGTCCGGACCGGGCCACGCTCCTCATCCGCGGCATCGGTCCGGCGCTGACCGGGTTTGGCCTCAGCACCGCCCTCACCAACCCGCGCCTCGAGGTCAACTCCGGCAGCACCGTCATCGCCGCCAACGAGGGCTGGGATCGGTCCGGCACCGACGCGGCCCAAATCGCCGCCGCTGCCGCCAGCGTCGGGGCTTTTGCCCTGCGGCCCGGCAGCGCCGATACCGCGGTGCTCCTCACGCTGGCGCCGGGCGCCTACACCGTGAACTTAAGCGGATTGAATGGTGCGACGGGCGACGTGCTCGCGGAAGTTTACGACGTGAGCAAGAACAACACCCGGCTCACGAACTTGTCCACGCTGGCTAAAATCAACAACCCCGGCGACCTCCTGATCCCCGGCATCGTCGTGGCCGGGGCGAATCCGCGGACGCTGCTCATCCGCGCCGTCGGCCCCGGCCTGCAGGATTTCGGGCTCGAAAGCTACCTCGGCGACCCGCGCATCACCGTGCTCAACGGCACCGCGACGGTCGACACCAACAACAACTGGGCGCAAATCGGCGTGGCCGCGCAACAGGCCGCGCTCACCGCGGTGTTTCCCGCGGTCGGGGCGTTCCCGCTCAAGGTCACCTCCAGCGACGCCGCGCTCGTGACCGCGCTCGCGCCCGCCGCCTACACGTTGCAGGCGGGCGCCGCGCCGGTCGGCGCGCAACAGGTCGCCCCGCCCGCGCCGACCGGCTCGGTCCTCGTCGAAGTCTACGAGGTGCCGTAGATTTTCAGCGTTATCCCAACCGACCTGATCGACCGAAGTCCGCCGAAATTTGGTGTTTCTGAATCGGAGGGGCCATTCGGGATAACCCCCCATCTCGATTGGGCGCCCGGCGACACGTCGTTTCCAAATCGGTATTGGAACGCGCCAACTTGGCTCAGCGATGGCGGCAAAGGACGGCCGGGGTGCCGCCGCTCAGGCTGCTCCGGCGAGGGCATGGACGGTATCGGCCGCGATCA
>JBIJCX010000560.1:0-4004 GCA_044344465.1 Opitutaceae bacterium | reverse complement strand
GACCAGGAGCGACTGGCCCCGTTCTGCTTGAAGAAGCACCACCACTTGCCCGGCTCGCCGCTGTCCTCAATCAGGAAAGGGTCGATCATCCTCCCCATCGCGGCGATGGGGACTTCCGGTCCTTTCACCGACAGCATTTCCGGCGCACTCCAATCGATCAGATTCCGGCTGCGCATGATGAACAACCGGGCCGAGGCATCGCCGAAGCGCACCGGATCGTTACGTCGCACACCGGGGATGGGGTAGGTTTGGAGACACAACACCCATTCCTCCCCGAAACGGATCACATTGCCCGGGCTTGAATAATTGCGCGTTTGGTCCTTGGGCGTGATCGGTCGCGGTTCGGTCCACCGCACCAGGTCGCGACTCCGGCTGACCGCGGTGAACCAATATACTTTCCCGTCCACGTCTGGCGGTGGGTTGTAGGTATAGAACAGGTGGAATTCGGCGTGGTAATAAACGACCGCGGGATCCCGGTACGCATGGGTTTCGTCTCCGCGTAGCAGCACCGGAGAAACTAGGGCCCGCAAGTCGAGCGCTGCCGGGGCGGGGCTCGCGGCCGTCACCAGCGCCAAAAAGCCGGACAACGCCGGCGCCCAGGAGAACCGCGATTGCGCCCCGTGGTTCTGTCCGCTCGTGCCGGCAATGCCCGGCGTCACCCGCCATTTTCGTCCCCAGGAAAGCCGACCATCCGCTTGTTGTCGCCAGCACATCGCGCCATGGTTTCAGACTCCGCGACCCCGTCAAATCGCATCCCGGATTTTCGCTTTGCCGCCCGTCCCCTTCGTGCTGACTGCTCTAGCCCGCAACTGTTTGTCCTCTGAATCCGCTCTTCGCGCCGCCAAGCGCACAGAAAATTCGTCGCCCGACTGAGACCCGTCGAGAAGACGAAGGCCAGGGTTGCCGCTCACAGGCGGGGCACGTCGAGCCACTGCACCGCCTCTGACCATGCCAATTGACCGCGGGCTGACGGAGGTTTACCATTTCACCGTGCCTGGGCTTCGGCGGAGAATTTCTGACATGAACAATACGGGACAAGGTCATGCGTGGTGCAATCGCCGGCGGTGGATCGGAATTGCTGCCGGCGCTGGAGCGTTGACGGCCATTCCCGCGTGGGCTCTCCAGGATGAGACAAAGGGAACGCGCTGGACGCAGCCAGATTTGGCCCGGGAGCTTTCGCCTGAAGAGCACGTGTCAGCCAAAAGCAGTCGATTGGTGGTCCATGCACTGCAACTGAAGCGCGAGGGCGGATATAATTGTGCCGAGCTTGTCCTGACGGCGGTCCTCAAGAGCTATAACTTGCCGCAGAAAACGAGTGAGGCCGCAGCTGCCTTTGGCGGAGGAATCGGCCACGGTGAAGTGTGCGGATTTCTGACGGGGGCGAGCATGGCTCTGGGCGTGCTGGCCTTCAAGAGCGGAGGCGAACGTACGGAAGTGAAGCAACGCCTTAAGGGGTGGAACGACGCGTTGTGGATGTGGTGGAAGAATCTGGCTCCATTGGCCTGCCGGGATCTGCGCCCCCATTACAACAAGGCCGGTTTCGAGAACATGCTGATTCGGGTTTGCCTGCAGGTGGAAAAGATCGTCGCTGTCAGTTCCGTCCCGGCCAATCGCTGACGACGCGGGTGCGAGCAGGTGATCGAAATGCTGGGAGGTGCCGCGTGCGCGCGCGGCAGATCAAGGTGCCGGACTTGACCCGATCAGCATCGCGTCCGCGAATACGAACCGCCAGCGGACCTCGCGCTGCAACGGAGTCTCCTCGATGACCACGCTGTTGCTTTTCACGTAGCCGGGACCACGCGCCAGGTCAGGAATCATTTCAACCTTCGTCTTGGCGATCGTCGACGTAAACCAGTTGGGCACCATCGGAGCGTGGGCCGCGAAATAATCCCTCAGGGCAATGTTAGTCATAGATAAGAATCAAATGGTCCGCAACCTGGCCGTTGTCGCTACGTCGGTGCCCATCGGGTTCAGCGGGAGATTAATCCGCAAGTTAACCGCACGCAACCCGAATGCCGATATCTCTCGACCGGTTCACCATCGGGAAGAAAGCGCGGCAAGTCTTTCCACGCCCTCGTTCTCCGCCGAGATCCGATCGGCGACGTAGGTGGTCGTGAGTGTCGTGGATGGGATGCCCGTCGATGACGTCAATCGGTGTGTCCCACCTCGGATCGTCGGACAGCGCCAGGCCGAGGCCGGGCCTGGAGTGGTGAAAGGGCAGGGCACGTTTGCTTTCCACACCTCGCGGCAGCGGCCGTCGCAAAGACGAAGTCTTTCGTGGTTTACCCCATCGCTATTTTGCGAAATCAGGCGTGAAGTAATCTCACACCGATGTTCGGAATCACGACGGCGCTCTGCTATTCAACCGACGTGCGGCCTGCGAGCGCGCGGGAGGTTCGGTCTTGCCCGCGAGGTGCTGATTGAGATTGAAACCAATGAAGAAAATTACCGTCCTGATGGTGGACGACAACGTCAGCGTGCGGGAAAGTTTTTGCGATCTGTTGGCAGCGGAGGGCCGGACCGAAGTGGTAGGTCAGGCGGCGAATGGTCGTGAAGCGGTGAAGATGGCGATGCGACTGCGGCCTGACGTCATCTTGATGGACATCGCGATGCCCGTGCTAAACGGCTTTGACGCGACGCAGCAAATTCTCGCGGCGGACTCTACCGCCAAAGTGCTCGTGCTCTCGGCGCACAACGACGCAGAGTACGTCTTGCGTGCGACGGTTATCGGCGCAGTTGGGTATCTCGTAAAGCAGTCAGCCGCGAAGATGCCGACAAAGTCGATTTGCGAAGTGGCTAAAGGTAAACTGTTTTTCGGTCCGGCCATCATTAAGCGTATGGCTGATCGCGGAGCCTGTCCTGATCACTTTTCATTCGCCGCTGGCTCTCGTAAGCGGCTTGTCCACAGCGATCTTGCGCGAGTTAACCCTGGCGGAGAGAGGGGGATTCGAACCCCCGTTAGGGATTTAAACCCCTAAACCGGTTTAGCAAACCAGCGCCTTCAGCCACTCGGCCATCTCTCCGAATCAGGTTCGGCGAGGCAAACGCACGCCGGCCAAAGTGCAAGGCGTAAAGATTTCCCCGCCGCTCCCGACCCGCACGGCAGCTCAGCTCTCGTCGTCAACCGGGCGATCCAGTTCTTCGCGACATTCGCCCATCACCCGCAGCCAGATCTCGCGCAGGTCAAAAAGCTGCGGCAGCGAGTCTTCCCGCCAAAGCAGGGTGTGACGATGGCGTGCCATCTCATCGCCATTGACCAGGGCCAGTGAGACGTTGAGCGCGCTCAAGGCGCGCTTGAACTGGCTCACGGCCATCGCGTAATCACCGAAATCGAGCGCATGAATGGCCTGGACCGCCTGCTCCTCGCTTCGCTGGAGGGAGGCGAGCAACTGAATCGCGAGCGCCTGCGGCACCTTCGCCGCATCCACTGCGAGCACCTGCCACGAACGGCTCAAACCGAGGGAAATCGCCTTGGTCGCGATGAAAATCGGGTTCTTGTGCAGCGTGTAGACATCATCGTCCTCCTCGAATGGGCCGTCATCATCGGGGGCGTCATCCACCTCGGATGCATTGCCCTCCTCCTCCCAGTCCGCCGCGCCCCATTCCATCTTTTCTGCCACCGCATCGATCCGGTGCGGGTGTCCTTTGCACGATTCGTAGAACCGCAGGTAACGCACGACGGCCTCATCCTGTTCGCGCAAATAGCGTTCCCAATCGAACTCGTTCCACGCCAGATCGCCGCGCTCTTCCCATTCGTTCCCCGCGCTGCCGTCAGAATCGAAGTTGCTCATGCCGTGCGCGAAAATGAGATCGGGCCTGCGCGAAACGCAAATAGAAATCCCGTGCCCGCATTGACCGCATTCTTGACCCCGTCGATGGCCGCTGGCTTGCCGGACATTGGCGCGGTTTCCCGCGGCGGCGCTCCGTGAGCGCCCCCGTCTTCGCCGAGGGAGAGGATCGCCTCCCGCCGCCACCCGTGATCAAACTGACACCCGGTCGTTCTG
>JBIJCX010000559.1:0-4016 GCA_044344465.1 Opitutaceae bacterium | reverse complement strand
CACCGATACCAAGGACTTCGACCCGGGGACAAAGAAGCGACGGAGCTATCTCTTCGTCGGCCGCCTGACGAGCGTTGCCAATCCCGGCCTCAAACTTCGCTATCTGTTGGAGACCCGCGCCTCGGGCGTCGACCAGCCGATGCATCCGCATCCCTTTTTTTCGCCCGACGCGAGTATGGCGTTCTTCAATACCGACGTCGACGGCCCGCCGCAGGTCTGGATGGTAACCGGGTTTCAATTTCCGGAATGAAACGACGATCCTTCTACGTTCCCGTCCTGTATTCGCTGCTCGTTTTGTCCCCGGTCCTGCTGGCGCAGGAGCGGGCGGAAAGCCGCCGTGCCGATCGCCAGTTGCTCCTCGATATTCTGGTGCCCAGCCGCCCGCCGCCTTCGGGCCGGATTAACGCGACCGATAAGACCTGGGAAGACTGGCTGCGCCGCACTGGCGAACTCCCACCGGATTTCGACACCCTGCCGTCAATCGCCCACCTGCCCGATCCCCTGCGGAGCGGCGAAGGCGACCGGAGCGGGTCGGTGACGAGCGCGGCGCAATGGAGCCGGCAGCGGCAGTGGATTCGCTCGCAGGTGGAACACTGGCTGTTTGGGAAAATGCCGCCGGCCCCGGATAATCTCCGGGTGGCGTCGAGCCGCGAACGCCGCGCTGGCAGCATCACGATCCGTGACGTCGTGATCGAGTTTGGTCCCGGCCATCGCGCCAGGCTTAACCTGCAGTTGATGATTCCAGCACGGACGGGCCCGTTGCCAGTCTTTCTGACCAATCAATCGCCCAATCGCTCCCCCTGGGTCGACACCGCGGTGAGCCGCGGCTACATCGCCTGCTATTATCGCGCCACTGATCCGAGCTACGGCGACCCGGACGACTCCGACGCGTTCATCGACATCTACCCGGAGTACGATTTCAGCTGCGTCGCCCGCTGGGCCTGGGCCGCGGCCCGGGCGGTCGATTACCTGTTCACGCTGCCGGAGGTGGCCAAGGACCAGATCGGCATCACCGGGCACTCCCGCAACGGAAAGCAGGCGCTGCTCGCAGCCGCGTTCGACGAGCGGATTGGCGCCGTGGTGGCCTCAAGTGGATTGCAGGGCGAGGCGCTGCCCTACCGCTACACCTCCGATCCGTTGGTGGTGGAGAGTATTCAGATGATCACGGGCGCGCAGTCGCACTGGTTTCACCCCCGGCTGCGTTTCTTTGCCGGTCGAGAGCACAAGCTGCCCGTGGATCAGAACTCGCTCATGGCCCTGATCGCGCCGCGCGGCCTGATGATGTATGCCTCCTTCGCGGAGACGAACGCCAACGCCTTCGCGCTTGAACAGGTCTACCGCAGTGTGCGCAGCGTCTACCGGTTCGTCGGCCGGGAAAAAAATGTCTGGCTGCACCTGCGCGAAGGCGAACATCCGACCGAGACCACCGACATTGAAAACTTCATGGATTTTTTCGACACCGTTTTCGGCCGCCGCCAGTTCCCCAAGTCCGAAACGGCCATTCACGGCTACGACTTCGAGCGCTGGCAGGCGACGACGCGAATCCGAATCGATCCCCTGAAGTTTCCCGCCGCCAAGCCGGGCGACTTCCTTCGCCCCACAGCCGGACAGGCGATCGAAACGGCCGGGGACTGGGCGGCGGCGAAGGCGGAAGTCCGCCGCCGGATCGAGTGGACGCTCGGCGAGGCGCCCCCCGTCCTGCCGGCGCGACTGCAGCGCAACTTCAAGGACAATGCACCGCCCACCCGCAATGCACTCGAGCTCGTCTTCGGGCGGCCCCAGGGCGACGCCGTCTGGCAGCAACGCCTGGCGCAGGTCGGCATGGGCATGGCCGCGCTTTCCTACGGACCCGGCCTCAAGGCGGACCTGTTTTACCCGGTGGATGGCGCAGGCAAGCGCCAGGCTGGAAGATTTCCGGTGGTGATCTCGCTCCACCCTTACGCATACGCCGTCGGCTGGTCGGCCAAGCTGCCCTGGGTTCCCAATCGGGCCGAATACTATCTGGATCAGCGGCACAGTTTCGACACGCTCGTGCGCCGCGGATTTGCCGTCGTCGCGTTCGACCAAATCGGCTTCGGCAGTCGGGCGCATGAAGCGAAGCGCTTCTACGAACGCTATCCGCAATGGTCGCTGCTGGGCAAGATGGTAGCCGACACCCGCGCCGTGGTGGAGGCGGTGAGCGCGCTGGAGGAAATCGATGCCGATCGGATTTTTCTGCTCGGCTACGCGCTGGGGGCCAAGGTGGGTTTGTTCACGGCCGCGCTGGACGATCGCGTGCGCGGGGCCGCCGCGGTGTGCGGCTTGTATCCGTTCCGGCTGGACGCTCCCGAGAAAGGCACCGAGGGCATCCGCCACTATTCCCATCTGCATGGCCTGATTCCCAAGCTCGGGTTTTTCCTCGGCCACGAAAACCGGGTTCCCTTCGACTATGACGAGGTGCTCGCCCTGGCGGCGCCCAAGCGGGTGCTGGTCGTTGCGCCCGAACTGGACCGCTACGCCCCGGTGGCCGATGTCCGGCAGGAAGTCGACGCCGCCCGCCGGGTCTATCGCCTGCTCGGGCGGGAAGACGCCCTGGAGTTGTGGACGCCGCGTGATTTCAACCGTTTTCCGCGTAAGCTGCAGGAGCAGGTGTTCGAGTTCCTGGCCAAGGCCGCGCGATAGCGCACTTGGCAATCCGCTCGCGGATCTGAACCCATGAAAATCCAATTTCCAGCGAGTTGGCGTCGCCGTTGCCTCATCTTCGTGAGCGTCGCAGTGGCCGGAGGAGTCCACGGCGCTCCGGTCGCAGCGCCGCGCAATATCCTCTGGGACGGCGGGCTGCAGATCGGTTACGGCAATGCATTTTGGGGCGCTCCGCTCGGCAACCAGGGCCCCAGCTCCCGGGAGGCGTGGCGCGACGGGGTCGTCACCTTGGACGGCCGGATGACCAGTCGCGTATATGGATTGGATGAAGGCGCCTTCACGTTGTGCGCGTGGGTGAGGCAGTCGAAGAATGCCAGCGGCCGGGATGTAACGGTCACGCTCCTGCTGACAAACGACAATACGGCCGCGGAGAAACAGAAGAACGAGTTTCGAAAAACCTTCACCGTGGGCTCCGGCCGGGCATGGCAGCGCGTGGGGTGGACGTTTGAGCTGCGCGGTGTCGTTCGGCCCTATTTCCATGTCGAGGCGAGTTCCGCCTCCGGTGGCGTCGAGGTGGATGCGGTCAGCCTCACGGCCGGCGCGGAAATGCCCGCGGTGCCGACGGCGGCGGCCGATCTCGAAACGGGGTTCTTCATTCCCGAAGAGACGGGCATCTACGTGGACGGCGAGGAGCGCGCGGTCGATCTCGTGATTTGCAACCATGGTCCCGCCCGCCGGGCCCGCGTGCACTGGGAGATCTACGATTATCGTGAATCGCGGGTGCGGGGCGAAACGCTCGACGAGACCTGGCCGGCGGACTCGGTGCAGCGCCGGCGACTTGCGTTGGGCACGCTGCCCCACGGTGGCTATCGGTTCGCGTCTTCGGTCGAAGGTCAGGCCGTGCTGGGCGATGCGCTCCTGGCGCTGTTGCCCAGAATCGATCAGGACGCCTTTCCCACCTACGGCGGCGATGCGGCGGTGACCGTCTCGGCTCGGAATTTTACCGGGCGCTGGATGAAGCGGCTCGGCATGAGGACGGCGAGCACGCTCAGCCCGGGTGGCATGGTGAGTCGCTGGCCGCTCGTGCAGACGGCCCCGAACCAATTTTCCTGGCAGGACGCCGCCGTTGATGGGGTGCGGCGCGAGGGCATCGAACTGATCGGCATGCTCGGCTTGAAATTCATCCCCGCGTGGCTGGTGCCGGACGCGACTCCGCGGGCGAGTGTTTCGCCGGCCGAGCAGGCCAAAGTCGCGCGGGCGTTCGCCGAGTACACGGGCGACTTTGTCCGGCACTACGGCGCGCGCATCCCGATCCTCATGCTCGAGGACGAGATTCACAATGCCTACGACACGCCGGAAAAACTGGCGCAGCTGAAGCTCATCTACGAGGCCGC
>JBIJCX010000558.1:0-4022 GCA_044344465.1 Opitutaceae bacterium | reverse complement strand
CTTGGAGGCGCTGTAATTATCCCGAGTTGATGCTGCCCGGCTCCCTCTCAAATGCCGCCTTCACACTGGTCTACTCGGCATAATCTTCTACTTTGGCTTCTACACTCCTTTTCTACACTTTCGCCCCAAAAGTGGGCAAAATTGGGATCAGATGGCTTTCGTGCCGTTTGGCGCAAGTCGCTCTGAATCTGATTTTAAGATACATGCGATCGGGTGGGCAAAAATGCGAAAAAACGCGTTTTCGATTTTGCAGACCTCGGCCTTACCACTTGGCTACCGCGCCCTACCCCAAAGTGCCTTCAACCAGATATTGAAGGCGCCAGTCCTCACGATGTCGGACCCACTGCCCTTGTCACGCCAGCGTTTCGAGCGGTTCTGCCCTGGCCCGGCCGGGGCTGCTCGCACGTTGGTGCTTCATCAGATGGTGGAAATCCTCGGTCGAAAGAACGAGCCGCGGGTACTACGCGTCGGCAAAACCGGGTGACAAGCAATTTCGCCGATCGCTCAAGACCAAGGACCGCGAGTTGGCCTACGCCGCCGATCAGAATTCCGTGCCCAGATCGGCCCACTCGCCACCGGAGGGGAAGCCCGCCTATCGTTCGATGGCGTGGCGCCCCGCTGGAAGGTGACTTGTAAGCGCGGCGCAAATCGCGTGTCGTAAGGGACCATTCCCGTTCCCATGAATTTCCGTTTCGCAGGCGCCGCGTCGGGTCGTCGTTCGAGTTTGTTTCTGTGGCTGGTGTGCGCCTCCGCCGTCGCCGCCGCCGACTGGCCGTGTTGGCGCGGACCGCACGGAGACGGAAGCAGCAACGAGACGGGCCTGCCGCTCCGGTGGAGCCAGACCGAGAATATCGCCTGGGCGACCTCCATCCCGGGCAAGGGCCACAGCTCGCCGATCGTTTTCGGCGACCGGGTGTTCGTCACCACCTTTCTCGCCGACGAAAAGCAGCACAGCGTGCTCTGCCTCGATCGGAATACGGGCACGGTGTTGTGGGAACGGCGGATGTCGGTCGAGTTGCCGGGCCGAATCCACAAGCTGAACAGTCACGCCAGTTCGACTCCCGCCACCGACGGCAGGTTCGTCTGGGTGAGCTTCCTCGATTACCCCAACATGACAATCGTTGGCTACGACGTTAAGGACGGAAAACAGGTTTGGAAGACCGTCCCGGGCAAGCTCCTCAGCCCACACGGATATTGCAGCAGCGTCCTGCCGTATAAGGACATGGTGATCCTCAACGGTGACCAGGACGCCGAGGCCTTCATTGTCGCGCTCGACAAGACGACCGGCAAGGAGCGTTGGCGGGCTGACCGCCCCAACCGCATCCGCTCCTACTGCGCGCCCATAATCATCGAGGTGAAGGGCCAGAAGCAGCTCGTGCTCTCTGGTTGCAAGTGCGTCGCAGCCTACGATCCGGACACGGGCGGGCTCATCTGGATCGTCGACGGCCCGACCGAGCAGTTCGTGTCCAGTCCGATCCACCTCGATGGCGTCGTGTTTATGACCTACGGATTTCCGAAGCGCGGCATCTGTGCGATTGATCCGACGGGGGCGGGTAATGTCACCCAGACCCATGTGGTCTTCAATCTCGAGCACGGCCGGCAAGGCGGATACGTGCCCTCGCCGGTGGGACTCGGCAAACTGGCGTTTGTGGTGAACGACGAGGGGATCGCGACGTGCACCGACCCGCACTCGGGGGAGGAAATCTGGCTCGAGCGGCTCGGGCGGCATCACAGCGCCAGTCCGGTGGTGGCCGGTGACAATGTCTATTTCCTGGACGACGTCGGCACGTGCCGGATTGTCAAGGCGCAGGACAAATACGAATTGGTGAGCGTGAATGAGCTCGGCGAAGAGGCCCGCGGCTCTCCCGCCATCTCGGGCGGGCAGATTTTCATTCGCGGCGACCGGCGGCTCTTCTGCATTGGAAAGAAATAGAATTTCTAGTCCTTTCGGATACTGGGGTGTGGGCAACACTTGCACCGACTGATCGGTGGAAGCACCGACGTGAGTTCGCTCCTGCATCGCTGGCACAAGAACGGCGGCGACAACCAGCCGCCGTTCAAGGGCCATCTTATCTCGATTCTCGACCTGACCCCATTTACCGGTCTTCTCGAGTTCCTGAAGTCCATCGGGAAGACCGACAACATTGTCATCGCGGAGTCGGCGGCCAACGGGCCGACCTTCGAGGGCTTCGAGAACTACAAGTACACGAATCTGGCCAACCGCTACCGCGTGAAGCTGGTGGATCTCGATCGGGACGCGGTCGAGGTGGTTCACGTCTTCGACGAGAAGGACTTTCGGCCGCACGGCGTGCGCATGTCGAAATTGCTGCTCGATCCGGGGAGCTACGTCATTTCCGCGGCAAAGCTGAAGACTCACGACCGGATTGTCGCGACCCTTTCGCTGAAGAACATCGTGTTTGGAGCGCCGATTAAGGATGCCGGTTTCCGCTGGGGCAAAAACCGCACGCCGGGCGCGCAAAACGACAAGCCGATCGCGCACGGGAGCGGCTTCCGGGCGATCAACTACAACCTGTTCGATCTGGCGCGCCGGCTCGGCCCGGACCTCGCGGTGATCGACGGCTATGACGGTATGGAGGGCAACGGCCCCGTCGGCGGCACGCTGGTCGAGCACCGCGTATGCATCGCGAGCACCGACTGGCTGGCGGCAGATCGGCTCGGCGTGGAACTGATGGGCATCGATTTTGCCAAGGTAGGCTACCTCAACTATTGCTGGAAAGGCGGGCTGGGCGAGGCGGACCTCGGTAAGATCGAGGTGCTCGGTGCCCGCGTGGCCGACCACATCAGACCGTACAGGCTGAGCACCAATATCGAAAAGCAGCTCGTCTGGTTGCAGCCGCCGCAGCCGGTTTGAGCCGCCTGAATCGTAGGGGATCGTGACCCACGCGGCGAGGTGATGGTCACCGCCCTGCAGAAATTGCAGCCTCGTGCGCGGGAGATTTTTCCTCTGACCGAGCTTCGTTCTGGGTATAAAATCTCTTGTGCAATAGTAATTTGAGGCGGTGCACTACCAGGCTCAAATCTGCGAACTTGGTCTTCGCCGCTTCGTCCGCGTTGCCGGATTCCAGGCGCTCGGAGGTGCGATGGAAGCGCTCGCCCAAGGCGCGGTGTTCGTCCGTGTCGCCCAACTCGCGCAGCAGCCGGCGAACGCTGTCCGCCCGTCGTCTGGCCTGTTTGACCAGCGGCAGGGCGGCGGCGAACGTGCTTCGGCCGGCCTTCGCGTCCTTGAACAGCTGGCACTCGAACGTGCGGCATTGCCACGGTCGCTCCGCGTACAGCTGGCAAGTGCGATCCTCGCACAAGGCCGAACAGGGCTGGGGAAAGCGAGCGACGGGCGTCTTGCCGCGTGAAATGGAAATCGGCAGCCCGAGCGCTTTCAATTTCCCGGCATCATCGCCCCGCTCGAGTTTAACGAGATCGAAGAGCGTGCCGTCGCAGCACAGTCCGCACGCGCGGCAGAGTTGTTCGCCTGATTTCACGGCCCCCACCATCCGCCAGGAGGCAGACCGGAGGCAAGGCGGCGAGAGGGGATCTCACGCAGAAACGCGGAAGTTGACTCTAAAGCCTGAGGGCAGAAATCAACGCTAATAGGCCGTAGTTCTGCAATCAGGCACTCGTACAAGCATGCGCGCAATCCTCCAGCATGACCTTACTCCATGCCTGATAGCGCGAAGACGACGTCGAGATTGCGCTGAGGCAGCGTCCGTCGGAACCGCCTAGCCTTTTGCTTTTGCGGCCTTCTTTGCCGCTTGCAAGCGGTCGTTTTTGATCCGGCGCGCTTTTCGTTTCTTAACATTTTGGGTGCAAACAGGCATGTAGAGAACCTATCTGGCAATGTGGATAAATGCCAGTAGAATCAACAGACGAGCCGTCGCGCCCAGCGCGTATTCACGAAGGGAAGGTGCGGGAGATGAGGGCGGAGACGGCGCGGCGATCGTGGTCTTCGGCCATGCGCGAGGTAAAATCGGTCGTGGTCTGATGGGAGCGAGTGCGCCAATGGATGA
>JBIJCX010000221.1:0-13784 GCA_044344465.1 Opitutaceae bacterium | reverse complement strand
TTGTTGGAAATGCACGCTGAATTCGCCAGTCGGGGCGTGCGTTGGGAGGCGGTGCTCGGCACCCGGATGAGTTCCGAACGGCCGGAGGCGCGTCTTCGCCAACTGGTGGCCTCCCGGCCTCATGTCTGCTGGATTCTCTTTTCCGTGCCCGAGACGGTGCAGCGGTGGTTCGCCGCTTCGGGCCTGCCAGTCATGGTCCTTGGCTCCTCGTCACGCACGCTCAAGTTGCCGTCGGTCGATCTGAACTACGAGTCCGTGGGCTGGCATGCCGCGGGCACGTTGATTCGTCACGGACACAAGCGCATCGCGCTCATCCTGCCGGCTGAGCCCCTTGCTGGCGATGGCGCCTGCCGGGCGGGCTTTCACCGTTACCTGAAGCAGCAGACGGAGAACGTCTCGGTCATCGAGTGGCACGCCCCGGATCGGCCCGAACGTTGCCGCGCAAAGTTCGCCGAACTGCTGTCGGCCGAGCAGCGCCCCACCGCCCTCTTCAGCATGCGCCCGGCCCTCACGATCGCGCTGATCGTACAGGTGATGGAATCCGGATTTCGCGTCCCACAGGACGTGTCGATTATTTCGCGCGACAGCCACCTGCTGCTCGAAACCGCGCTGCCTGAACTGACCCGGTACAGCAGCACGGCGAAGACGCTCGCCCTCCGTGCGGTCAAGATCGCGATGAAGATCATCGCCGGCCGGGAGGTCCCGCCGAACCCCGGTTTCGTGACGCCCATCTTTGTCCGCGGCGCGACGCTTGGACCGTGCCGCTGCATCCTGCCGAACAGATGAACCACCGTTGAACGGCGCTCCTATGGTTTCGCCGGCAGGTTGACCTTCGTCTTCTGCCCGGCGAGTTGGAGAAGCTGTGACGGCGTCACGATACGCGACCAGTTTAGAAAGTCAGGGGCGGCCTTATCGGAGCGCGGCGGTTGAGCGAGGGTGAGCGACGCCAGCTTCGGTTCGAAGAGCGTGGCAAAGGCGGCGACCTCCGTCATCTCCGGACTGGCATGGAAGTGGAGCGGCAGACCGTCGAGTCCGGGCAGCGTGCGGGCGGCCGCGGACGCGCGGAGCACGTCCCAGACTTGGGAGCTGGCCAGGGTCCCGCCGAGCAACATGAAGCGACGCCGGATCTGCGTCTGGTAACGCTGGTCGCCGCCGAGGGCGGTCAGGCCCACGCCGCGCGGGGCGAAAGTAATATAGGCCGCCTGGTTGTCGCGGATGTAACGCATCCAGTCGGCAAACTCCTTCTGCTCCGGCGCGGGTACGAGCGATTTCGGATCGAGGCCGGCCCGCGAAAGTTCCTCGCCGAGGGCGGGGGCAAATCCGACCGTGGCAATCTGCAGTTGCTGCCGCCAGTTCCGTTCGTCGACCGTCTCGAGGTGCACCGATTTCGGCGCGCCCGCGGTCGGTTGCGCGAGGTAAAAGCGGAGGCTGATGCCACGGTCGGTTTCGAATTCGTGCACCGAAAACCGCACGCCGTCGGCCTCGGTGGCTGCGAGCTGGCGGACGTTTGCCGGCGCGTTTCCGGTGGGCCAGCCGCCAAATGTCTTTAGCCGCAGGTCGGCGAGCGCCTGCCGGGGATCGAGGGTCGCGGCATCCGTGGCGAGTTGCGTGAAGGTTTCGTAGGCCCGGCTGGAAATCTCATCGGCGGGCAGGGTCTTGAAGACCTTGAGTTGCTGCGGCGTGAAAAATTTCTCCGCGTAATTCGCCACCGGCGCTTCGCTCTTTTTCAGCCACTTGTTGAACCAGCGCAGCACCGGCACCTGGATCTCCTGGGTGTCCTTGTGCGGACCTTCACAGAGGACGAGACCGAGTTTCTCCGGCGCGTTCTCCAAATCGTAGATGCCGCGCACGCGCTCGTGCAACCGCACCAAGCCATCGAGCGGAAAAATCGCGTCCTTGTCGGAGTTGACAATCAGCAGCGGGCGCGGCGCCACGAGTGCTGCCACCTGCGCGTAGTCCCAGCGGTAGGTGTTGACCATGAACATGCAGTCGCAGTGACCCTCGACGCAGCCGTCCGCGACGTAGCTCTGGAGATCAACGATGCCGGCGGTCGGACACGCCGCCTTGATGCGCTCATCGAGCGCCGCGATCCACCACGAGTAGGCGCCGCCGCCGCTGCGGCCGGTCACGCCGAGGCGTTCGCCGTCCACCTCCGGACGCGACTGCAGATAGTCGAGGGCGCGGATGCAGTTCCACGCCTCCGCCGCGGCGCTGGAGTAGCCGCGCGAATTCCACCACCAGAAGCCTTCGCGGTAGGTCCCGTGATGGATGCCCTCGATTTCGGCCAGCTGCACCGTGTCAATGATCAGGCACACATAGCCGTTGCGGGCGAGCCATGCCCCCCAGTGCTGGTAGTGAGCTTTGCTGCCGTAGCTCACGCCGTTGATTTTCACATTGGCGTGGCCGCAGACGTAAAGGATGGCCGGCGCGGGGGCGGAGAGGTTCTTCGGCACGTAGAGGTTGGCCGTGACATAGAGACCGGGGCGGGACTGATAATGCAGGTTCTCCACGGTGAACTCCGGGTGGTCCAGCTTGCCCGTGACCGTGGCCTTCAGGTCCGTCTTCGGCGGCATCGGATCGAGGCCGAGCATTTCGAAAAGCTGCTGGCGCGCGGGGCCCTTTTGCCGGTGCCAGTCCTCGCGCGTGCGGATGTTCGCGAGCGAGCGCTCGGTCAGCATCCGCGTCTCGGCCCGGAAGTAGTCGGCGAACATGCGGTCGCCGGGCGTGGCCTTGGCGGGGAGTTTGCCGTAGGGATTGCGGTAGGGCACCGCGGAAGTGCTCTGGCTGAGCAGGGCTAATACGACGGCGAGGAGGCAGGCAGCACGAGTATTCATGGGGTGGCGGGAACTTGGTCCAGCGCGAAGCGGCGAGCAAGAATTGAAGCGGGCAGGTCCCGTTTCCTCGGTTGCCTCCGGTGAAGTGGTTTGGGATTGGCCTCCGTTTTTGCCGTGACAAAGAATCCCTTCCAAACCACTCCCACCTACCGCTGACCGATGCGCACTCGTTCGAAGACCTCCCGACGGCCGCTGCAGCAAACAGCCCCCACCGCTAGGAAGGCGGCCACCGCGGCCGCCCTGCCGCCCACCCCGGCTTCGACCGCGATTTCAACGGTGACAGCGAATATCTCCGCCTTTCCCCGCTCCGCGCTGTACACAAAGCTCGGCGTCCGCACCTTCATCAACGCCTACGGCACGCTCACCACCCTCAGCGGCAGCCTGATGTATCCGGAAGTAAAGGCGGCGATGGAGGAGGCGTCGCGGCACTTCGTGAAAATTCACGAGTTGCAGGCCCAGGTCGGCCAACGGCTCGCCGAGCTGACCGGCGCCGAGGCCGCGTTCGTCACCTCGGGCTCGTCGGCCGCGTTGTGCCTCGCCACCTGCGCGGTCACGGCGGGCGGCGACCCGGCGAAGATCAACCGGCTCCCCGACCTCACCGGCATGAAGAGCGAGATCGTGATTCAGAAAGCCCACCGCAATCCGTATGATCACGCGTTCCGGATGGTCGGGGTAAAGCTCGTGGAGGCCGTGACGGCGAAGCAGGTGAAGGCGGCGATTGGCAAAAAAACGGCCGCGCTCGCGATGGTCCTGACCCACAGCGCGCGGGATTACCAGGTGAGTCTGGCGGAGATGATCGCGATCGCCCATGCCGCCGGTCTGCCCCTGATTCTCGATGCGGCGGCCGAACTGCCACCGGCCTCGAACCTGCGCACGTTTGTGCAAATGGGCGCCGACCTCGTGGCGTTCAGCGGCGGCAAGAACATGCGGGGACCGCAGTGCAGTGGGATGCTGCTCGGCCGCAAGCAGCTCATCGAGGCGGCCTACGCGAACAGCGCGCCGCATGACCATTTCGCGCGGCTCGCCAAGGTCGGCAAGGAACAGATCATCGGCCTGCTGGCGGCCGTCGAACTGTTCCTCAGCCGCGATGAGGAGCAGCAACGCCGCGAATATACGGCCATGCTCGATCGCGTCGCCGCGCGGCTCGCCGGCCTGCCCACGGTGGTGACTGAGTACATCACGAACGACGACTACAGTCATTCGCCGCGGCTGTCTGTACAGTGGAACGAAGCGAAACTGGGCGTCACCCTGGAGCAGATGATGACCCGGCTGGAGCAGGGCGACCCACCGATTGTCGCGGCCAACATGACCAAATACGTGCCGCACTGGAAACGCGGGATCGGGATCTTTGCCACCAATCTCCGCCCGGGCGAGGAACTCATCGTGGCCGAGCGGGTGAAGGAGATACTCACATGAAAAGACGAAACTTCATCGAAAAAACCCTAGCTGCCGGCGCCGTGCTCGGCAGCGGCGCGGTCGTAGGCAAGGCCATGGCGGCACCCGCCGCGTCGACCCGTCCTCCACCCCGGGAACGGGAGGCGGGCGGCACGGGCGGCACGTCGTATGAGGTCGCCGTCACCGTGGAACGCGCCCAACCGGGCAAGCCGCATCGCGGCAAGATGCTCGCCGCCATCCAGCCGCACTGCGACGACATCCCGATCTTCGCGGGCGGCACCGTGCTCAAGCTGATCGAGGAAGGTTACGAAGGCGTGCTGATCACGATGACCGACGACTCGATGGCGGGCACCGGGCGCTCGATCGGTGACATCACCTTGAAGAACGAGCACGACACCAACGAGGTCGCGAGGCGCCTCGGCCTGAAGGATTCGATCTTCCTGAATTATCCGAACCACAACATGGACGCGTGGCCGGTCGTCGAGATGCGCGCGCGGCTGATCTTTCTGTTCCGCGCCCTGAAGATCGACACCGTGGTCGTCTACGATCCGTACTCGCTGTACGAACGGAACCCCGATCACTACGTGGCGGCGCGAGCCGTGGAATCGGCGTGCTGGATGGCGCGATCCGAATGGGATTATCCCGAGCACTTCAAGGTTGGGCTCAAGGCGCACGGTCCGCAGGAAAAGTACTATTTTTCCCGCGGGCCCCAACTGGTGAACCGGGTCGTCGATATCGGGCCGTACATGGACCAAAAGGTGGCGGTCAACCTGGCAAACGTCACCCAGGGACCGGCGGGAGAGACCGGGGCGAAGTTGCGGCGGAGCCTGGCGGCGAAGGGGAAGAAACTGCCGGTGCTGGGCGACAACGACGAAACGGCCAACCGCGAATACGCGAAGCGTTTCGCCTTGGGCCGCGACCGCGAACGGGGCCGGGCCCATGGCTTGGAGTACGCGGAGTACTTCCACTACATCGGTCCGGATGCCTCGGACGTGGACGACTACGTGAAGCAGAACGCGGTGCCGTTGTAGCCCGATCGGAAAAGTAGCCGCCTTGCAGAAGTAGCCGCCTTGGAGCGAAGCGACAAGGTGGTTGACGACAGAGGCGCAGGGCCACGCTTTCGCTGCGCTCAAGCGCGGCTACCGGATCGTCCGGCCCATCGCACGTTTGGACAGCGGTGTTCGTGGTTCCGCCTCTTGGGCGGAAAAAACGTTCGCCGAGGCCGGCTGAAGCCGGAACTACGAGCGGGGAAAGCAGACACGGGTGTGGCGATTGTCCAAAAATTGGGCTGCCCCCTGCCCGCTCGGCCCGGCGCGGCTTTTTCCTGGTTTGCCTCCCGGGGCCACCCGCGGCTTCGTTGTGCGCAACCAAAGCTCATCCATGTCACGCACCTTCGTCAAAGACGCCCTCGCCGCCACCGAACCGCGGGATTCCCTCCTGCTTCAAGGCTGGGTCCGCACCCGCCGCGACGCCAAGGCGTTTTCCTTCATCGAACTCAACGACGGCTCGTCGCTCCGCGGCATCCAGATCATCGCGAATGCCACGCTGGCCGACTACGCCCACATCGAGAAAGTCACCACCGGCGCCGCCATCGAGGTGCGCGGCAAGCTCGTCCCCTCGCAGGGTCAGGGCCAGAAGTGGGAGGTGATCGCCGAGGCGTTCACCGTCGTCGGGGAAGCGGATGCCACCTACCCGCTCCAGAAAAAAGGCCACACGATGGAGTTCCTGCGGGAGATCGCCCACCTGCGGCCACGCTCGAACCTGTTTGGCGCCGTCTTCCGGGTGCGCAGCCGGCTGGCCTACGCCATCCACCAGTTTTTCCAGAGCAAGGGGTTCGTCTACGTCCACACGCCAATCGTGACCGCGAGCGACTGCGAGGGCGCCGGCGAACTTTTCCGCGTGTCCACGCTCGACCCCAAGAGCCCGCCCCTGAACCCCGACGGCGCAATCGATTATCAGAAGGATTTCTTCGCGAAGCCGACCTATCTCACCGTGAGCGGCCAGCTCGAGGCGGAGATCTTCGCCTGCGCGCTGTCCAACGTCTACACGTTCGGCCCGACCTTCCGGGCCGAAAACTCCAACACCTCCCGCCACGCCGCCGAGTTCTGGATGATCGAGCCCGAGATGGCGTTTTGCGATCTGCACGGCGACATGGATCTCGCCGAGGAGTTCGTGAAATACCTGATCCGCGATGCGCAGGAACACTGCGCCGCCGACCTCGAGTTTTTCGGCAAGTTCGTCGACAAGGAATTGCTCAAGCGGCACGCGTTCGTGCTCGAGCGGCCGTTCCAGCGCTGCACCTACACCGACGCGATCCAGATCCTCGAGACCTGCGGCAAGAAATGGGAGCACCCCGTGAAGTGGGGCGACAACCTGCAATCGGAGCACGAACGCTTCCTGGCCGAGGAACACTTCAAGTGTCCGGTCACGGTCTACAATTATCCGCGCACGCTGAAGCCGTTCTACATGCGGGTGAACGACGACGGCAGGACCGTGACGGCGATGGACCTGCTGGTGCCGGGCATCGGCGAGATCATCGGCGGCAGCCAGCGCGAGGAGCGGCTCGAGGTGCTGCGCGAGAGCATGGCGCACCACCAGCTCAGCGAGAAGGAATACTGGTGGTATCTCGATCTACGGCGTTTCGGCACGGTGCCGCACGCCGGCTTCGGCCTCGGCTTCGAGCGCATGCTGATGTTCGTGACGGGCGTCGCCAACATCCGCGACGTGATCCCGTTCGCGCGCACGCCGGGCACCGCCGAATTCTGAGGGTTTTTGCTGCGCAAAAACCCCAATGAATTTTCCGCGTGGCGCGGAAAAGTGACCCAAGGGGAATCAGCGCCCCCAGCGGCCCTCGATGAATATATGGCTGCCGCCGCGCCGCTCCCAGCGTGGCTCGATCCATGCGCGGTGTCCCCGGGGTGGCCGTTCCCAGTGACCGGCAATCCAGACGTGCCGGCCGCCGCGCCAGCTCCAATAACCTTTGATCCAAATGTGGTCGGGCCCGGGCCGGCCGTAGACGACCTCGTGCCGTGGCGGCGGCGGGGCGGCCACGACTACAATCTGTTGCTGCGGCGCCTCCGTCACGTACACCTGCTGTCGGGCGGGCGGCGGGGCGCTGATGACAACACTTTCGCGCCAATACCCCGGGATGAGTACGTAGCGTCCACCGCGCACGTCCCACCGCGCCGGCACCCACATGACATTCGAGCGCGGCGGCATATCCCAGCGCCCGCCGATCCAGACGTGCCGGCCACCTCGCCAATTCCAATGTCCGCCGATCCAGATATGGACGGGCGACGGGCGCTCATAAATCACTTCGCGCTGGGGCGGCGGGGGCGGTTGCGAGACCACAATTTCCTGCGGCGCCTGCGGTTGCGGGGCCGCGGCGACGGCCGGTGCGGGCGGAAGCTCGTCCCAGTAACCTTCCTTCAGGACATAGCCATTCGCCGCTCTCTGCCATTCGGGCTGCACCCATGAAACGTTGGGGGTAGGCGGGATTTCCCAGTGCCCCGATTCCCACACATAGGCGCCCTCGCTCCAGCGCCAGTGCCCCGGCACCCAGGCATGCTGGGGCGTGGGTTGCTCACCCGGCGTGTCGTTGACCGCGGGCGCCAGCGGCTTGTCGATCGTCGGCGCCGGCGAAACCGTCGGAGCGTTCGGCACCTGGGCGGCTCCGATCGGCCCGAGGGTCAGCGCCAACATCATCGCGGCTCCGATCGCGGTGGTGCGGACGATGCTCGATGACGCAAACGAAGAGGCAGATTCCTTGGATGGGTTTGGGCTCATGGGCAAAGGGTTGGGATTCGTGATCGCATTAGACGCTGAAAACGCCGCAATGTTTCCTCGGTCGCGCGAGCTTGGCGACGGGAAAAGTCATCGGGTGAAGGCGGTCCCGCGATCCGGTCCTGCGGCCTGCCAGCCATCACCTTTACGGCATTGTCGCCGGACCGGTTTCCCTTCATCAATGCCGGCTGTGAATCCTCCCCCTGACGATGCGGCCATCCTCGCGTTGGAGCGTCCGCACCGCGACCTTTGGACTTACTACCTCCTGGGCTGCCTCGTGATTCCACCGCTCTTTCCCATCCTCGTTTTGCCCGCGTGGTTTCGCTATCACACGATGCGCTACAAATTCACGGCTGAAGGCATTTCGATGCACTGGGGCATTCTTTTCCGGCGGGAAATCATCATCAATTACGCGCGCATCCAGGACATTCATATCCGCTCCAACCTCATTGAGCGCTGGCTGGGGCTCGCCAAGGTGCTCATCCAGACCGCCAGCGGCAACGCCGGGGCGGAGATGACACTTGAAGGCTTCAAGGAGTACGAAGCGGTGCGCGACTTCCTTTATTCCAAAATGCGCGGCGTGAAAGATCCCGCGAACAAAGCCGCCCGGCCCGCCGCCGCGTCCCCAGCCCACGACGCCGAACTCGCCGCTGTGCTCCGCGAAGTCGCCCGCGAGCTGCGCGAAACCCGTCTCGCCTTCGAGGCCCGCCCCGCCAACCCAAAGGACTCCGGCCATGTTTGACTGGCTCCGCCAGCAAGTGCTGTGGGTGATGCGAGTGCCGCACGATCCGGAGCCGCCCTTCGGCGCACCGGGCTCCACCCGCGTTTTTCGCGCCGGACGGAACTACTTCAAACTGCGGCTGCTGGGCTGGAGTCTTACCCAGTTGATGGTCCTGGCCGGTATCGTTTTTTGGGTCGTGGTCTTATATCAAGTGGAGGAAACCGCCCGGGCGCAAAGTCAGACCCGGACCTCTCTCCCGCCGCTGACCCCGAAATCCCATGCGGAAAGCGCGAGTCCGACCACGCCGCCCCCCATCGCGCCGGCTCAGAAAAAAGGGAAGAATCGAATTCGCATCGGCGGCTGGGCCGGTTTCAAGCAAGGCCTGGTTGAGATTGCCCTGCGGTTGCCCGGCTGGGCCTTCCCGTTGATCTGGCTGCTCAAGCTAACCGGGTTCGCCTTCTATCTGGCGCAAATTCCCTTCACCTACGCCGTGCGCCGGCTCGATTATGAACTGCGCTGGTATATCGTGACCGACCGCAGTCTTCGCATCCGCACCGGCCTGTTCAGGTTGCAGGAATCCACCATGGGTTTCGCCAACCTCCAGCAGGTCGAGGTCAAACAGGATCCGATTCAGCGGTTGCTCGGTCTCGCCGATGTGCACGTGCAGTCCGCCGGCGGTGGCGGTGACCGGACCCACGGACGGGGCGAGGTGGGAGACTCGCTCCACACCGGTGTTTTTCACAACGTCGAAAACGCCGCCGAAATCCGTGACCTCATCCTTGAGCGCCTCCGGCAGTTCCGCCAGACCGGTCTCGGCGATCCCGACGACCACGCCGACCACGCCGTGGTGGCCGCGGTGCCCCCACCCCGGGAGGAATTGGCCGCCAATGCCGACGCACTCGCGGCCGCCCGTGACGTCCTCGCCGAGGCCCGTGCGCTGCGCCAGATCTTGCCCCAAAAGTGCTTTCGTTCTCCCACTCTTGCCGCCGCGTTTACCTTGATCGCGCTCGGACTCGGTTCCGCCAGTTCGGCGGGCGCCGCCCTCCCACTCACGCTGCAAAGCCGGGTTGAAACCAAGGCGGGCAGCGGAGAATTCCGCGTGGTCGTGGCCAAGGAATCCTGGGCGCCGAAGGAGACCGCCATCATCGTGTGCGACATGTGGGATCTGCACCACTGCAAGAATGCCGTGCGGCGCGAAGCGCAGATGGCGCCACGCATGAACGAGCTGCTGGAGAAAGCCCGCGCGCAGGGCGTCTTCATCATCCACGCCCCGAGCAGTTGCATGAAGCCCTACGAGGGACACGCGGCACGCGGGCGGGCCCAAACAGCGCCCAAGGCCGCGAACCTCCCGGCGGACATCGGCCAGTGGTGCAAGCAAATCCCGGCGGAGGAGAAGGGCAAGTATCCCATCGAACATTCCGACAGCGAGGACGATGATCCAGTGGAACATGCGCAGTGGGCGGCGGAACTGAAAGCCAAAGGCCTCGATCCCAAGAAGCCGTGGACCCGTCAGATCGACGTGCTGAAGATTCGCGACGAGGATGCGATCAGCGATTCAGGCGTGGAGATTTGGAACCTGATCGAACAGCGCGGGATCAAGAACGTGATCCTGATGGGCGTGCACGTAAACATGTGCGTGAGCGGCCGACCCTTCGGCCTGCGGCAGATGGTGAAGAACGGCAAGCACGCCGTCCTCATGCGCGACATGACCGACTCGATGTACAATCCGAAGCAGTGGCCCTATGTAGACCACTTCACCGGCACGGCATTGTATATCGAGCATGTCGAAAGGTATATCGCCCCCACGATCACCTCGGACCAGATTTTGGGCGGCCAGCCCTTCACGTTTGCCGGGGCCGCCCCGATGAAGCGATAAGGCCGGCGACGTCGCAGACTTTGCTCCGTCCACCGTTGAATTTGGCGAGTACTCGCACAATTCGCCCCCCATGAACATCCCCCGCGGCCTGTGCCTGGCGCTCCTTGGTGCGTCCTTCATTTTTACCCCAGGATCGGCCGCGAGCGCGCCGGCGACCAACGCCGAGATTTTGATCGAGCGAACGTTTCTCCCCTTCGGCGCGGCTCCGAGCAGCTTCGCGATCGGCCTCCCGGGGGGCGTGAATTTCTGCTTCGATCCGGTGCGCGGCGGCGTGAGCTACGCGTGGACCGGCGGCTTCATTGACGTTGCGCCGGTGCGTCCGGGCATGGGCAAACGCCTCACGGCGGCCGGTCTGCTCGGACCCGTGGTTTACCGCGAGGCCGGATCGGCGCCGCTCCGGCGGGGCGATCCCGCACGGCCTTCCGTGGTCGAGTTCAGGGGCTATATGCTGCGGGGCGACGCGGTGGAATTCCGCTACACGCTCGACAGTATTCCCGTGCGCGAGGAAGTCCGCGCGCGCGCCGGCGGTGGCGGTCTCACGCGACGCTTCCAGGTCGGAGGCACTGCCGATGCGAAGTGGTGGTACGTCACGGACGCCAAACCGGCGGTCGCGCTCACGCCCGCGCCAGACGGGGCGCTCACCCTCGACGTTGGGTTCGAAAGGCCGGCGCCATGATCCCGATGCTCCGTTTCGCCCTCGCGTTGCTCACGACCGCGGTGGCCGTGTCGGCCGGTTACCGGATCGAGAGCGTCGCCTATCCCGCCGGACTGCGCGGCGGCATTTCCGGCGTGGCCTTCACGCCCCGGGGCACGCTCGTCGTCGCCACGCGCTACGGCGAAATCTGGATGCGTGCGACCGACGGGGCCTGGCGCTGCTTCGCCCGCGGTCTCGATGAGCCGATGGGCCTCGTCGCCGAATCCGAACGCGTTGTCCATGTGGCGCACCGGCCCGAGCTGCTGCGCGCGACCGACACCGACGGCGACGGGCGGGCCGACACCTTCGACGCCCTCGGCGGGCAGTGGGGCCTGGCGCAAAACTACCACTCGTTCTTTTTCGGGCTCGCCCGCGATCGCGCAGGGAATTTCTACGGCGCGGTTTCGCTTGCATCGACCGGGGCCAGCGCCGAGGACCAAAAGGCCGTCCTCCCGGATACGCCGCGCCGCGGTGAGCGCAATCCGCAGAACGTCCTCGAGCCAACGTTTCATCGCTCGGAAATGCCGTGGGGCGGCTGGGCCGTCCGCATCGCGCCGGACGGAAAATTCGAGCCCTGGGCGAGCGGCTTTCGTCAGCCCAACGGCGTCGGGCTGAGTCCCGGAGACGAACTTTTTCTCACGGACAACCAGGGCGATTACAAACCCTCCTGCGGCCTCCTCCACGTCGCGCGCGGGGATTTTCACGGCCACGTCGCGAGCCTGAAGTGGGAGCCTGGTTTCGCGGCCTCCGCCCTCACGACGGAGCAGGCGTGGCGCCGCTACAAACCGCCGGCGGTGATTTTTCCGCACGGACCGATGGGCGTTTCCGCCGGCGAGCCGGCGTGGGACACGAGCGGCGGAAAGTTCGGCCCGTTCGCCGGCCAGGTCTTCGTGGGCGATTTCACGCGGCTCCTGATCCGGGCCACGTTGGAACCGGTGGCCGGCGGCTGGCAGGGCGCGTGTTTTCCTTTTCTCGGTCGCAACGAAACGCCGGGATTCGTCACCGGCGAAAAACTGGCCGCCGGCAGCACGCACGCGACCTTCGCCCCCGACGGCAGCCTTTATCTTGGTGCGACCGGCGGCTGGGGCGGCGGCTCCGACGGGCTGCAG
Organism: Opitutaceae bacterium; assembly: GCA_044344465.1. Lineage (GTDB taxonomy): Bacteria > Verrucomicrobiota > Verrucomicrobiia > Opitutales > Opitutaceae > ER46. Next base: position 1,372 of record JBIJCX010000221.1, on the reverse strand, counting down.
CGCGTCGTGTGGGACGGCCGCGCGCCGCCCGAAGTGCGCGACCTCACGATCACCGATCGCGGCTTCCGGCTGACGTTCACGCGGCCGATGCATCCGGCCACGCTCGCGCAGCCCGGGAGTTTCGAGCTCAACCGCTTCCGGTTCTACTACCACTGGAAATATGGGTCGCCGTGGATCGACGAGGCGCGCGTGGCGGTGAGCGAAGTCCGCCCCGCCGCCGACGGCCTCAGTGCCGAGCTGGTGCTCGCCGACTTGAAGCAGGGCTTCGTCTATGAGCTCTCTGTGCCGGCGCTGCGCACGACCGACGACGAGCCGCTGGCGAATCCACTTGCCTACTACACGGCGAATCGCCTGCGCAACGGCGAGACCGCGGTCGGCGGCACCACGCGGCTGCCCCGACCTGACGAGACCGCCCCCGGCGCCAAGGAAGCGCAGACGGCCGAGCTGGCATCGGCTGGCGTGATCGCGGCCGGGGCCAAGGTGTATAGGTATTATTGCGTGGCTTGCCACCAGCCGGATGGCCGGGGTCTGCAAAGCGGAGTGAGTGGCGGTATCGCCGTGGGCCCGGCAAATTTTGTGGACGACAAGACGCGGCTTGCGAAGACAGACGCGCAATTGCTGCAATCGATTGCGGATGGCATCGAGGTCAAGGGCATGCCCGCGTTTGGGGCGTCGCTCTCAGTCGCCCAGCGCCGGGCCGTGCTCGCCTACCTGCGCGCCACCTTCGGCGAGATGGCGGAAAGTGCGGGGCAAAGGTGAACGCTGGGATTCGGCGGGCGTAACCAAAAAAGATCATGGGGGCGCCACGCTCCCTTCACACTCTCACAGCCGCCACTTTGCCTGACGCAGCACTGCGATGTGGCTGTTCGCCGGCACCTCGTACCAAACACTAACCAGGCTCCCGTCGGCGAGCTGCGCCGTGGAGGGATAGCCAAGATCCCACGTGGCCGCATCGTCCGTCAGGAAAAATTCCTCCGACCACGATCGACCATGATCCCGGCTAACCTTGGCGCGGATCCCGAACGGTTTCGCGCGCGAACCGAAGGTACAGACCAACGTGCCATCCCGGAGCCGGACCAGATGCGGCGGATATCCCTCGGTGACGAGCCGCTGCTTCGACCACGTCTTGCCGCCGTCCCGCGACTCGGTCTGGAGCGTGCGCTGTTTCACGCCCACCGCCGTGGTGAGTTTGTCGCGCACCTGGACAATCAAGGTTCCGTCGCCGGCCTCCACCGCATGCAGTTCGCCGGCCCGCGTCGGAAGATCGGAAAGGTGGGTCCAGGTCAGACCTTCGTCGTTCGAAACCCAAGCGGCGGCTTTCTTGCCATCCGCAGCCGCGTAGAAAACCCGGCCGTCGGCGAGCGCCACGGGA